>JBFJVZ010000286.1:0-10458 GCA_041623895.1 Pirellulaceae bacterium
AGGGTAGCCGGATTCGCCAGAATTCGGTTCGTTCCAAGATACCCCGAAGTCTGGCGACATCGGCTACGACCACCACCCTAAGATTGAATCTGGACAAAGCACTAGCTTTTCGATTCAGTGACCATGGTGATCCTTTCGCTCGCATTGCCCTGAAAGGGCAGGACATCAAAGCCCAGGTTCAGGCTGGATCAAGATTTCATCACTCCATCGCGGCGACTTCGTCTTCGTCCTCTTCGACACGGCGGCGCAACTCCTCTGATATTTGCGTTAAGGCGAACTGCTTTAACTCTTCCGAAGGACCGATCGGGACTCTACGAAACAGCCCCAGTAGGTTGGCAAATTCAAAGAACGGGGTCATCAAGAATCCCCATGGAATACCCCACCATCCGCAGATGCCGGTGAAAAAAAAGTATTTCAGTTTGTGTTTCATTCCGCACGACTGGCAGCCGAAGATTTCTTTTTTGGAGTGCATCGTCATGATGAAAAACGAGAACACCGACCAGGCGCTGTGAAAATCATTGGGTCCAGCACGGCCGCACACGGGGCAGGGACTCTCGCGGAGCGTCATCGCGTGCTGCATCACGATGTCTTCGGGAATGTCCTCGGCGTAAGAAGCGGTGACCGCCATCTGCATACAAGCTTCGCTGCAAAACCGCATCCCGTTCCAGCTTTTGCCGCCGAACATCAGGGTCCCGCAGGATTCGCATTTCGCCATCAGCCGCTTCTGCTCCTTGTGGCCAGATTTCTGGTTTTTCGCCGCACAAATTGTAGCAAGGTAGCCGGCACACTCTGCCGTCCGCGTGCTAACCGCGAATAGGATGGGCCTGCTCCCGTTTACGGCAATCGCGTCAGCTGTTCCAGCGGCACGTAAAAACGCGAGTAACGCTCGCCATCGCTGAAGCGTTCGCCCTTCGGGTTGGGCACCAACACGGTCGCACGGCGGGTGATGCGATTGACACGTCCAAACAGATACTGGCCCTCGTGGGCGAAGCGCACGCGATCACCGACGCGAATGTTGAACTTCCGCGCCGCCCGCTCGCGCTGCGTGATCAAATCGTGCTGGTAATCGGTGTGCAAAAAGTATCGCCGCGCGATTGATTGGAATCTTGCTTCAGAGCAATTGCCGTCGTTCCAAATCAACATCTCCACCAAATGTACCAGTTCGTGCTCGGCAATCCGCTGCATCGCCTCCAACCGATCGCGGCAGCGGCGCCCGGTGACCTCCACGGGCCGGTTGACGTCCTCAAAAGTCTGAAACAGCAGTGTCGAAGAAAGCACCAACTCGAAGGCACGTCGGCCCTGGTGATCGCCTTCGGGATAGTGCGTGACCAGTTTGCCCGCGATACGCGTCATTCGTGAAGAAAAGTCAAACTTCAGTCCTTCGGCGGTCGCCGTCGGTATGATCTGTCCGCCAAAGAACCGTTCGTCATACATGCGAATCATGCGAGACAGATCATCACGGCCGACACGCGTGAAATTTGGCCTGTCGATCGACCTGCTCAGGCTCAGTGTGTGGGCGTGGATTTCTTCCTGCCAGAGCAGAATCTGTTCGCGCGGGAACGATTGCGCGGAGACGATCTTGGCCAATCGGCCCAATCGCCCGGGATCTCGCGGCCGAATCGAATCTTGATGGCGGGTACGTGGCATGCGTAAAAATTTACGCCCGGCTCCTGTTTGGCACCACAGCATCTACGCTCATCCGACCGCCTGAGGCGACAGTGAGCAGGGAAACAACCTTGCTGGAATCTGGACGGATTCCGAGCCCGACTCCGAAAGGCTGCTGACTTCCGCTTCCGAGCCGCACGAAAACCCGTCAAAACACCGGAATAATCCGAAATTGCCGCTCAGATAGGCCTTCAAGAGCGTGATTTTGTTTGACGGACCGAGTGACTTTCGCAGATAATGTAGCTGACTACTCTTCTCCTCTTGGCTTGCCGAGAATCCATCAGGCAAGCGTTCTGACCACCAGCTGGAAATCAAATGACAGTTCACGAAGGAACCCGATCGCTGAGAGCGGAAAGCACAACGGCCGCTGATCTTCGACGTCGTGCCGAAACCGCCACGATCATCAGGACCATGATTGTGTTGTTCCTTGCGGCAGGGATGGTTGCCGCCTTGACGGCGAACCTCTCAGGTCAGCAACCGGCTTACGAGGTGAAGAAGTTAAGTCCGGCTTACGAAGACCCGGACAATGTCAAGAAGATGAAGGATGCGGCAAAACGGATCTCGGTGACCCGCGATGCTAAGAATTTTCCCCAGCGTCCCTATGCGGAAGCGTTTTTTAAAGTTTACGTTCCCGGAAAAATTACCCAGCCCGACGCTGTCGACCAAATCACTCCGCTGATCAGCGAGGTTATGTTGCGGCTTTCGGCTGCTCAGCGCAGCGACGCGCCGCTGGCCGGCACGATCATGCAATGGGTTTACAACAGTCTGAAGCCGATCGCCGTGGGCAATTATCATCCGCCGGGTCGCATCAGCGCAATCTTGGCGATTTCGCGAATTGATGAGAAACCAGCCACGCCTGCCGATCTTCGGCAAGGCATTCCGCCCACACCGCTGCGATACATCCTGGCCGACTTTTTGCCGATCTACGAAGACGAAAACAACCCGGATGGCGTTCGCGCAGCGGCACTTCAAGGCCTACATCGCTACGCGATGCTGGCAGGGCCGTCGATCACCGGCGCGAATCTGACCAAACTAAAGTCGTTGATGAACGACCTGCTAACACAAGAGCCCCCCGCGGGTCGTTCGGCAAAAGCCCATGCCTACTTGCAGCGGTTCGCTGTCGACATTCTCAGCGTTTTGCGCGGCAAGACGGATCCCGCACTCGGTCAGCAGCTGATCAGCATCAGCACCGAAGCCAAAAAGCCGGACTTGATCGCGCTTCACTCAGCCGCTCGGATCGGCGAGATGGCGGGCGACTTGAAAGGTCAGGTCAACGATCCCGACCAGGTGCTGCAGAAATGGGCCGTGCGGGCGATGCGAGCTTTTCAGTACGAGATCATTCGCCTGAAAGCCTTGAATCGTCCGAAGGCAACCAATCCACAACCCCCGAAGCCTCGATCCGTCGTTCGACCAGCGACTGAACCGGCGGCAGCCGGGACAGGCTCGACCGCCCAAGACACCGGTGCTGGTGCCGGTGGCGAAGCGTACGAGTCGCAAATGGCGATGCAGTACGAGGAGGATTCCGAGGACTCGGATATGGGCGGCGATGCATACTCGATGCAAATGATGATGGAAGGTGGCGCGGGCGCGGCCCGGAGAGTCAAGGCGCAGCCGCCCGAGATTTTCGCATCACGTCGCAAATTGAATTTCGTGCTCCAGCAATTGCATCTTGGCGCTACCGGCCAGGTCCAAGCCGGGATTCCCGCACAGCCAGGTGGTTTGATGGCTGCTGCCGATGCCCAGAAAGCTGCCGTGGAGACGTGGGTTAACTCGATGGGCGAGGTACTGACCGCGCTAAATGACGAGACTCTGGAAGATCGCAAAACGTATCTCGAAGCATTGCAGGCTCAAGTCGAAGTGCTGCGAGGCATCGCGGGCCCGGCTGCCGAAGAAGCGGAAGCTGAGGCACCGCTGGAAGTTCCGAACGTGCCTTCGGTCGTGGCGGCGGCCGCCGTTGACCCCGACCAGCCGGCTGCGGATGATGCAGCCGACAGCCCCGTCGTCAACGAGGCGGGAATCCCCCAACTACCGGTCAAGGACGAGCTGTCCTTCGACTAGCGTCTTTGGGTAGCGGCGGCTGAGAAGCTGATGCTTCGCTGGATCAATGCCTAACGCATTTTCAGATATTTACTGGCTGGCCATCATCCCATCCAGTGCGAACAATTCGCTTGGATCGTAGGGGTGAAAATGCCTCGCGATCTGGTTGGCCAGCATCCCCAGATACAGCTTGCGAAATTTCGCCTCACTCGTTTCGCTGGTGTGTTGTCCCGCGGTTACCGGGAAGGTGAACTCGTCCATGTCGCCGCGATAAAGGAATTCACCCGTGGCAACGTCGATTACCGAAAGCTGTACATCGGCACGCCCGCGATACATCGTTGCTCCATCGCGAAGCCGCAAATTCGTCAACTCGATGCCCAGCACCTTGTCCGCCCCGATGCCTTCGCCAATCTCGCGAAAGTCGATCGAGTCCCAGCCGTTGTTGTCTCGCCACTCCTGAATCTTGTCTTCTCGGACGAGGCGGACGTCGTCTAATTTCTTGGTCAGCACTTCGCCCACATTCCGACTCAGCAATCGGGCCGAGACATCATCGCTGTAATGGCTGCTGTCGGTCACCGTCACAATGGCCAGATTCGTATCCTCCAAACCATCAAATTTCGCGGGCACCTGATTCGCGCCCACAGCGTGCATCAGATTCGCATACAGCCCGAAACAGCCGGTTTGAGTCAGCATCATTGTGCTCAGCAGAGCCAACAACAGGCTAGCGGGAACGGAGGCAGAGGAGGGGGTTCTCATCGGGCGAGTCCTTTCGCGGTCAGTTCGACGCCAACGCATGGATTCCGTGTCGTGCAGCCAATGGCGGTTTATTGACTGCCGTGGGTTCATTGCCCTGGGTCGGATGTACGAAACCTGAACGTATCAAAGCCACACCGGTTTTTTCGGCATTCGTTTGTTTCACGGCAATTGGGATCCTCGGCATTCCCCGGGAGGGCGAAGCTCCCGCTGAGCCGCGTACAAGAAACGTCACTAAAGAAACCGTTCCGCCAATAATCGGCTTGCCCAGTCGAGTACGGTGAGGCCGGCGACTGCCAGCAATGCCAGGGTGCCCCAGAACTGGCATTTTTGGTCCGGCAGCGACCCGGTCCATGAGACCCGCGCGCAGGCCACCGCCAGGCCAAGACCATAGATTGCCAACAAAAAACCGCCCAAATTCACACGTATGCTGCTTCGCCACTGGCCGCGTACAAAGTGAGCCCATGCGGTGGTCATGCCACAGGCCGGGCAACGAAGTTCAAAAACCACACGCATCGTGCAAGGTGGCAGCCCCAGTTGCTGATGCGTGCCCAACCCACTCGGACTCGGCTGGAGCTTGGCTGCGACCACCAGCAGCCCGACCACCGTCAGCATGATCAGGCACGCAGCGCAGCGCAACAGCAGTCGTCTGAACCTATGAATTGCGGGATTGGGGGACTCTGGTTGCATTGACTGCTGCAAAAACATCGAGGGAACCACCATCAGAGCGGGGCGCGGGCGGGAATTCAATGCAAAGCCGATTTCGAGCCGATTTGGGGGGGGCAGAAAAGATTTTCACGAAACCTGCAACAGCCGTTGACGGAAAAAGCGGGCAACTCTACATTTTTCCCTTTGTCGCGGGCCCAGTGCGCCCGTGTTTTTTATGTCTGACATTCAGACATTGAACCAAAGATTGGAAGATCAGCTGTGTCGGCCGGAGCAAGTGAAGTCATTCGAATCCGTATGGAAGCGTACGATCACTCCGTGCTGGACCAAAGCGCTCAGGAGATCGTGGACACGGTCAAGCGAACTCATAGCGAAGTTCATGGGCCGATCCCACTACCCACGCGCATCGAACGTTACACGGTATTGTCCAGTCCCTTTGTAAACAAGAAATCGCGACAGCAGTACGAGATTCGTACGCACAAGCGATTAATAGATATTGTCCAGGCTACGGCCAAGACGATCGAAGCACTCAATAAATTGAGTCTTCCGGCGGGTGTAGACATCAAGATCAAGGCGTCTGCACGATAGCGGCCGACGGATTCGATTGCTTCACAGACCGGTTGCCTTCCTGGGCACTTTTGCTCGCACGGTTAGTGTGCGATGATTCGGTCTAAAGGCGGAGCGTTTTCACCCGGTATTTTTCAGGCTGGCTTCCGAATATGAACGGATGCCGTTCGATAACCCCGGTCCTGGCGATAGCTCAGTATCGACGGTTCGACGCGGCGACCTCGAAATCCAATACGAACGACGGGCGCTTGCGGAAGCAGGCGGATGAGTTATGTCACCATCAATCCTAGGCCGAAAAGTCGGGATGACTCAGATTTACTCGGACGACGGCACGGTTATTCCCGTGACCGTGGTCCAAGCGGGTCCGTGTCAGGTGCTGCAGGTTCGCAGTCAAGATCGTGACGGTTACCAGGCCGTTCAATTGGGTTTCCAGGACAAGCCTCGCCGCTTGGCAAGCCGCAGTGAACGTGGGCACGTCGCCAAGCTGGAAAGCAAGCGATCAAAGAAACGCGCCGGCGCCGGCATCGAATTGCTTGCCAAGGCTGACTGTGAACCGCAGCGGTTCATTCGGGAATTTCGCGGCGAGTCGGAGTTGGAAGTCGGGGCCACCGTTACCGTCGAACAGTTTGCCGACGTCAAACGCGTGGACGTGACCGGCACCAGCAAGGGCCGTGGCTTTTCGGGCGTCATGAAGCGGCACAATTTCCACGGTCAGCGGGCGTCCCACGGTGTCAAGAAAGTTCACCGTCATGCCGGCGGTACCGGATGTAGTGCCTCCCCGAGTCGCTTGTTCAAAGGGCGACGCATGTCGGGACAATACGGCAACACCAAAACAACGACGCGAAACCTGGAAGTTGTCCGCGTCGACGCTGAGAACAACTTGCTGTTGATTCGAGGTGCAGTGCCCGGGCCCAACGGCGGGTTCGTGACGGTTCGCGAAACAAACAAGGTGGGTTGATCAGCATGGCCACGTTAACTGTGTATGACGAGTCGGGCAGCGAAGTCGGCAAATACGACATTGACACCGAACAGATCGCCGATCGGATCAGCAAGCAGTTGTTGCATGATGTGGTCGTGATGTATCAGGCAAATCTGCGGCAGGGTTCGCACAACTCGCGAACTCGCGGGGAAGTCAGCGGAAGTAAGAAAAAAATGTACCGCCAGAAGGGAACGGGCAATGCTCGGGCTGGCGGCAAACGAACCAATGTGCGCCGCGGCGGAGGTGTGGCCCGCACGATCAAGCCTCGTGATTACAGCTACCGTTTGCCACGCAAGGCTGTGCAAGCGGCTACCCGGATGGCGATCCGATCCAAAATTGATGATGGTGAAGTGGTGGTCATCGACAAGCTTGGCTTTGACGGGCCGAAGACATCAAAAATGGCCGGCGTGTTGAAGGCGCTTGGGCTCGACGGCACCACGACACTGGTTGCTACCGCCGCCCACGACGCAGCGGTTTACAAGAGCGGTCGCAACATCGCCGGGGTTAATGTGCAGCCGGTCCGCGAGTTAAATGCGTTGTCGGTGCTGAAGCCCCGCCGCATGCTGGTAACCAAAGAAGCGTTGGACAAGATCAAGGACGGGACCTTTGCCGCCGGAGAAGCGAGTTGAAGGTCCTGGGCCTCGCCCTGATCGACCAAAAAGCAAGTGAATTGACATGACACGAATTCAACCTCCCCTCAAGCCCGCTGGCGGCATCCAGTTGGAACCGCATCAGATTTTGTTGCGGCCGCTGGTGACAGAAAAGGGCGTGCACCGCGCCTCGCGTCATAATCAGTATGCTTTCGAGGTTCATCGTGATGCGACAAAGTATGACGTGAAACGAGCGGTCGAAGAGCTGTTTGATGTCAAAGTCGCCAAAGTACGTACGCAGAACCGCAAAGGTAAGATTCGTCGCTACCGTTGGCGTTTCGGCCGTACGGCGGATTGGAAGCGTGCCATTGTGCAGCTGGATCCTGATCACCGAATTGACTTCTTCTAGGCCAACTCGCGAAGCAAATCACCGTTAACTGATAGCAGAAACATGGGAATACGAGTCTACAAGCCGACGAGCGCCGGACGACGCAACGCGTCGGTCAGCGATTTTGCTGAACTGACTCCTGGTTACAAACCAGAGAAGGCCTTGCTGCGCCCGAAACGAAAAACGGGTGGTCGTAACAATCAAGGCAAGATTACCGTTCGGCATCGCGGCGGCGGCCACAAACAGATGTATCGGATCGTTGATTTCCGACGCGCCAAGGATGGGATTGAGGCAACGGTCGATTCGGTTCAATACGATCCTAATCGGTCGGCTCGCATCGCACTGTTGAAATACGCTGACGGCGAGAAGCATTACGTGATCGCGCCGGCAGGTTTGAAGGCCGGCCACAAGGTCATGAATGGTCCCGATGCGACACCCACGCGCGGCAACTGCATGCCGCTGAAGAATATTCCCCTCGGTACGACGGTCTGCTGTATCGAGATGCGGGCAGGGGCCGGAGCCGTGCTGTGCCGCTCGGCCGGCACTTCGGCGACGTTGATGGCACGTGAAGCCGACTGGGCACAGATTTCTCTACCCAGTGGGGAAGTTCGACGTGTTCCCAGCTTGTGCCGCGCGACGATCGGCCAAGTCGGCAACAGCGATCACATGAATATTCGTTTGGGTAAGGCAGGTCGATCCCGATGGCTTGGACGCCGCCCGCATGTTCGCGGTACGGCGATGAACCCCATCGATCACCCGCATGGTGGTGGTGAAGGTCGTACCAAGGGCGGCCGGCATCCGGTCAGTCCACAAGGCAAGAGCGCCAAAGGTGGCGCCACGCGTCAAAGACGAAAACCCAGTAACTCGTCGATCGTCCGCCGCCGCAAGAGCAAGCGGTACGGTCAACTGCATATCAAGTAGAAGTACCAAGAGACACACGCAAGCGTTACGAAATTTTATGAGCCGCAGCAGCAAAAAAGGACCGTACGTCGATCCCAAGCTCTTCTTCAAAGTGCAAAAGCAGAGCGCAGAGGGCGGGTCACAACCGATCAAGACCTGGTCGCGAGCCTGCACGATTGTGCCGGAGTTTGTGGGCGTGAATTTCATGGTCCACGACGGCCGCAGGCACGTGCCGGTCAAGATCACCGAAGACATGGTCGGTCACAAGCTGGGCGAGTTTGCTCCTACGCGAACGTTTAAAGGGCACGGAGGAAAGGCAAAACGTTAGTCGGGCGTCGGCTACGAAGATTTGTCCGGAGAAATACATGGCACGATTCAACGCACATCACCGAAACGCACGAATCAGCGCCCAAAAGGTGCGTCCGCTGGCTGATTTGGTTCGCGGGCTGTATGCCGACGAGGCCCTGGATACGCTGAAGTATCAACCGCAACGCGGTGCGCGGATGCTGGAAAAGGTGATCAAGAGCGCCGTTGGTAACGCGCAGGACCCCGATCAAAACAAAGGCAAAAGCCACCGCATTGAAGAATTGGTCGTGACCGATGTCCGCATCGATGGCGCGTCCATGTTCAAACGCATTCGTCCCCGAGCGCGGGGAACGGCGTTCATGATCAAGAAACGAAGCAGCCACATTCGCGTCGGGTTGACCCCGATCGACGAAATATAAACTCCTTTACTTAACATCCGTTAACGAGTCCTCACGAATGGGCCAAAAAGTCAACCCCATCGCATTCCGAACCGGCATCACCCGTGGCTGGTGTAGCCGCTGGTACGCGTCCAAACAGGACTTTGCCGATCTGCTGGTCGAAGACCGCAAGCTCCGCAATTTCATCACCAATCATCCCAAGAAAACACAATACAAGAACGCCGGAATCGACCGGATTGAAATCGAGCGGACGCGCGATGAAGTGCGCGTAATGATGTATGTCGCTCGGCCCGGTTTGATCATCGGCAAGAAAGGCCAGGAGATCGAGATTCTGCAGGCCGAATTGCAAAATCTGATCGGCCGCCGCATCAACTTGAAGGTTGAAGAAGTTGGTCGACCGGAATTGCAGGCTCAACTGGTCGCCGAAGACATCGCTGGACAATTGGAAAAACGAGCGAGTTTTCGCCGCACCATGAAACGTTCGCTCGAGCAGACGATGGATGCCGGTGCCAAAGGCATCAAGATTCAATTGGCTGGACGATTGGGCGGAGCAGAAATGGCTCGCCGTGAAAAGCAGAGCTCAGGATCGATCCCGCTCAGCACACTGCAAGCAAAAATTGATTACGGGACGACTGAAGCGATGACGCCACAGGGGCACATCGGGATTCAGGTCTGGATTAACCAAGGTACTTACGGAGACGACACCGATGGCGCTGATGCCCAAACGGGTCAAGCATCGAAAATCCCAAAGAGGTCGCATAAAAGGTAGTGCGACTCGCGGTAATAAGGTCGTCTTTGGTGACTTCGGGATTCAGTCTTTGGAACCCGGCTGGATCAAAGCCACGACGATCGAAGCCGGCCGTATTGCTGCCCAGCAGTACGTGCGCGGCGAAGGCAAACTTTACATTCGTATCTTTCCCGACAAGTCGGTCAGTAGTACGCCGCTGGAGACTCGGATGGGAAAAGGTAAGGGTGAGCCCGATTTTTGGGCCGCGGTCGTAAAACCTGGCACCATCCTGTACGAACTGGGTGGTGTCACCGAACAGCAGGCCAAGGTGTGCTTTGCTCGTTTGGCGAGCAAGTTGCCGGTCAAGGTTCGCTTCGTGGAACGTCGTTCCGCGTAGCCTGTCAGGAGGCCGCGTAGCCTGAATAACAGGCCGCGCAGCCTAATCAAAAGGGTCAGTCAATGTCCACAAATTCAGAACTGCG
>JBFJVZ010000287.1:0-10440 GCA_041623895.1 Pirellulaceae bacterium
AGTTGTCGTCTGGTTGTGATGAACGAACACGTCGCTGCCTCCAACTACCGTGACTCCAGAGAAAAACCAGGCTCAAATTACTTCCTAAGCCGGACGCTCTCCAGGTCCTGGCCTACGGCTACTTCATACGTGCTTATGCCGCGCGGCGCAGTTCTGCGGTCATGCACTCGCTGACTTTCGAGACCACGAGCGCTGCGTTTTGCCCGCCGAAGCCGATGTTGTTTGACAAGATATGAGTGCAAGGATGCTCGCGCGCCGCATTGGGTACATAGTCCAAGTCGCAAGCCGGGTCTGGGTGATCCAGGTTGATTGTCGGCGGAATCACCTCGCTTTGCATCGCCAATAAGCAGACCGCCAACTCGATCGCGCCGCAGGCCGTTGTCGCGTGGCCGAGCATACTCTTGGTACTAGATATTGGAATTGAAGCCGCGCAGGAGCCAAACACTTGTTTGATCGCGGCGGTTTCTACCTTGTCGTTTAGTTGCGTGCCGGTACCGTGGGCGTTGATGTAATCGATGCTGTCTTCCGCCAAACGACTGTCGTCCAGGGCGCGTTTCATCGCTGCAATCGTGCCTCGACCATCCGGATGCGTGTCAGTAACGCGATACGCATCTTGGGCCGAACCGTATCCACGGATCTCGCCGTAAATTTTCGCGCCGCGCGACTTCGCGTGTTCATATTCCTCCGCCACCAGCACAGCGGCGCCTTCGCCGATCACGAAACCATCCCGATCACGGTCAAAAGGTCGCGATGCAGCCTCGGGCGGATCGCTTCGCTTGCTGAGTGCGGAAAGCCGAGAAAACCCGGTGAGCCCGAATTCGTGCACACAGCTATGCGCTCCGCCGCATAACATCACGTCGGTTTCGCCACGGCGAATCATTCGCATTGCTTTGCCAATCGCCTGCGTGGCCGAGACGCACGCGGCAATGCAATTCAAATTAGGACCTTGAGCAGCAAAGCGAGCGGCCAGTTGCAACGCCGGCATGTTAGGCGTGTACTGCTGTTTCAGGTCCGGATCGAAAAGCTGCAACGGCGAATCTACGTCGGCGGTTTTGCTCGCTTGATCGATTGACCTGGTGAAAGACTCAAAGTCCGTGAATGGTTCTCCGCAGCCAAGATAGACGCCGAATCTTCGTGGATCATCGATCCGGTCAAGGATCCCTGCATCGTTCACGGCGTTGACACCGGCCCCCAAGGAGAACATCGTTTGCCGCGGACATCGCGGCCACTGGCGCGAGTTTTCGCCAATGTCGGCAAGTGACCAATCACGAACTTCTGCCGCGATCGTGACCGGATAGCGGCTAGCATTGAAGCTTTGGATTCGACCGACAGCGGACTGGCCCGCAGTCAGCTGTTTCCAGAACTCATTGATTGTCGATCCCAGCGGCGTGACCAATCCAATCCCGGTGATGACAACACGTCGCTTCATGCCGCTGCCCCTGTTGCAATGTCTTTACCGCCTATCACGACACAACTTGCCAAACCGTTGTCCATGGTGCTGACATGGATCACTGTACGTCGGGAAAGCAAAATGGCAGCGATTTCTAATGCACTCGTGCCGGCGGCAGCGTTCCCAATTCGCCGGCTGATGGCTTCGCTGTTGGTCACTGCAACGGCATCGGCCGCAATACCGGCTTGCGCAAGCGCGGCGGCAACAGAGGCCTTGCCGGCCGCTTGCGGATTCGCGCGGTGATCAGGTTCGATCATGGTTGCCGCTGCTGCTGCCAAGATCTCACCAAGCAGCGGTGCGCCTCGATCGATAGCCGATTCCATTCGTTCCAGGACGAATGCGGCCGCAGCTTCGGCAGGTTGCACTGACGATTCGTCTGACAGCCTCGCGGGCTCAACAAAGCCTGTGCCGGTTCCACCAACGATCATCGCGTCAGCGTCCCCGTCAAGAATTGCGAACCTGGCTTCGTTGATCGCCATATTGGTCGCCACGTCCGCTTGCGTGATCGTGTTGTTCGGTCCCCGAAAATCGTTGGCGATCGCCGTATGGCACGCAGGCATGTTTGGTAGCACTCGTAAGATCCACAACGGATCGACGTGCGAAACTCCGAACTGTCCCCAATCTGCAGGATCAAATTCACCGACCGCTTGGCGGCAAGCATCCATACCGGATACGAAATCGTCACGGCGGATCTCGACATTGCCGGCGCCAAAGCAGACGCCAATACGATCACTTTCATAGCAGGCTGTTAAGATTCCACTGCCTTCGATGGCTTTTTGCGCGGCCGCTACACCGAGTTGAGTTTCCCGATTCATCAACTTCAGCGACTTACGAATCAGCCGCTTTGTTTGCTGCGAGACGGGGCCAAAATCTTCGATGCAGCCAGTAAAAGCAGCGTGCCCATCGTGGATGGGAGGCGTCGCGGCAGTGACGTTTTTCAGAAAATAATCCAGATCTGAACCGAGAGGGCTGGTCAAACCGATTCCGGTAACAACGATCCGGTCGCGCAGTGAGATCACGGGTATGGGTCTCCTTTCCCAAGCCAACGGAGTCTACGGACGACAACCGGATTGCGTCCAGACCAGAGGATCTTCAACGTGACCCGATCGGACCCCGGCAGCGGAATTGCAAGCAAATCAGCAGGGGCATCTTGCTGTCCGGCGATGACGCATTCATTTCTGATAAGAGCTTGGCAAGCGAGTTCACAGGTTTTCGCCACAAACCAAATCAGCGGGTGTTTCCCGTGATGATTGCCGTTGGTGAGACCATCCGTAAGCAAGCATGGCAAGTGAACAAAAAACGCCGATCGAAAGGAACATCACCGAAGGACCAAATCGGTCGCCAATCTGTCCCAGCACCGGTGCGCCCGCAAGCAACCCAATGTCCAGCATCATTAATCCAAGTGCGGATCCGGTTCCCCGCACCTCCACCGGAAAACGCTCTAGCGTCAGCGCCGTCATGGTGTGAAACATCAATCCGTGGCCCGCTCCGGTTAGCAAAGCGGGAACAATGATCAGCCACGGATGGCTCGCATCCACCAGACCGTACGCGAACATGCCCACTGACATCAGCAGTGTGCCAACCGCCAGTACTTTCCGAGACCCGATACGATCGGGTAACCGCCTGAGCAGCAGTCGGATGCAAATCGCCAGTCCAGCATAGCACCAGAAGAAAACTCCGATCACGGAAACACTCGAAAACCGTACAGGGACCTGATCAACGAAACTTGCCAAGAAGACAAACGGTCCCGCCATGCAGATTCCAAAAGCAATGTTGACCAACAAGATCATTCCTGGCCAATGCCGGCGACTGATGGCAATGAATTCAGATAGCCGGACCGGCCCGCGCACTCGATCGTTGCCGGGCGAACGCATCAGTAACAACAGGGCAGCCGGCAATAAATTTCCCACTGCGGCAACCAAAAACAGCCAGACAAAATCGCCGCGTTGGCGAGTGCCAACGTCCAAGAAAAAATCGCCCAGATAAGGGCCGATCAACATGCCCAGAAACCCACCGACTCCCAGAATTCCGATCGCTTCCGTTCGCCGACTTTCGGGTGTCGTTTGGGAAATGTAGGTCAAGCTGCTGGCAAATACGATGGCGGTTCCAAAGACGTTGCCGGCACGGCATAAATATATGGCTGGTCCCAGATCGCTTAAAAGCAGATTGGCAATCGCCCCCATCGAGAAAACTGCATAGCCAATCCCCCACATTGACTTGGCGCCGATGCGATTGATCCAGCCGGCCATCCAAGGTCGTAGCGCGAGACCGGCACAGGCGCCCAGCCCCATGATCGAACCTATCTGAGCCAAGTCGCCTCCCAAGAACTCGATCCACCGCGCATAGTGGGCCATCAAAGTGTTGGCAATCATGAAACAAGCTTGACTCAGGATCGCCAAGACGAAGTTACGATCGTAGAGACGGTCGTTCATGGCCGCGGCGGCGCCTGAGGCCACGGAGTCTCTCCCGGCGGCCACTCCTTGGGTTGCTTCGCACGCGCCTTGTCGACGGCCTCAATCAACCACTTTGGTGGATCCTTGTTCTCGTCGAGACCGTAGACATACGGCAGCGCCGGACTCATCAGCAGCGGTTTGTCGCCCAAGGGGGGACGTTCGTTGGCGACTTCTGCTAAGCGAGCTGCTAATTTCGCCACGATCCGGGGATGTTGTGCGGCAATATCGCTCTTTTCGCTCGGATCCTCGGTCACATTGTAAAGCAATGGCCCCATCAATTTGTAATCGCCGCTACGAATGGTCGGACTGCGGACACTGCCGGTCACTTCAAAAATAATTTCGTTGCGTTTTGGCTCTTCGTCAGCAAACAAAACACCGCTCATGTCGATACTGTCCAGCTTTCGCGGTTGGTTCAAACTGCCGCCCGCCAGCGTAATCAAGGTGGCAAAGAAATCGGTCACGTGCATCATCGCGTTGTTGCTGCTACCGGGTTTGGTATGTCCCGGCCAGCGGATCAGGCAAGGCACCCTCACGCCGCCTTCGTAAGTCGTGTTCTTGGTGCCGCGAAATGGCCGATTGCTCTGCTCGGTTAAGCCGCCATTGTCATTGGTGCAAATCACTAACGTCTTTTGTTCCAGGCCTTGCTGCTTGATCGCATCCAGGATTCTGCCGACCGCTTCGTCGTAACACTTAAGTGCTGCCTCGCGAGTACTGTACTTATCGGTATGGCGAGGGACGTTATCAATTGGACCGTGAACAGCGTTGAAGGGTACATAGATGAAAAACGGACGCTCGTTGGATTGTGTTCGGATTACCCGCTCACACTCCGCAGCGATCAAATCCGTTGAGTAGCCTTCTTCGCGGATTGGTTGTTCGTTGCGGTGCCAATCATACACGTGGAACGGCACCGGCGCATTGTGCGGGATCATCTTGCTGTAGTAATCGATACCCCAGGCGTAGTGTCCGTATTGATGCATGAATCCTTGTTGCATCGGCAGGTGTTCCTTGAGCCATTCACCGCAATGCCATTTCCCAATCAGGGAAGTAAAATAGCCCACTTCTTTCAACGCCTCGGCAACGGTGCGTTCGTCACTATCCAGGGCGTGAATGCGACGTGTCTTTTCGCCTTCTGCGTTTGTCGCCAATGTTAGCCCCAACCGTTTCAGATACGTCGGCTTTCCAAAATCTTCCGATCGCCAATCGCTCCATGTACGAAACGCATAACGTCCCGTCAGCAGCGCGGCTCTGGTCGGGGCACAGACGCTATGGGTGTAAAACTGAGTCAAGCTGAGGCTTTCAGCAGCGAACTGATCCATGTTGGGCGTCAATTCGGGATTGCCGCCATTGAATCCTGGTTGGCCGTATCCCATATCGTCTGACAGGATCAACACGATGTTGGGACGTGCGCCCGCAAGCTCGGTTGCCACAGCCGTACCGGCAAACGCGAGAAAAACAATTAAAGCTGCAAGCTTGATTCCATTGCCTGTCATTTGATTCATCGCCTGAGAGATTGGAAAGTCAATTCGGTAAAGTGAATGACTACTGATCGCGTCTTTCGGGGCGTTGCCAGGGTACTGCGCCGCCACGTTGCACTTGCACCCGCAAGGCTGCCGATAGCTCATTGAATTTGTTTCGGTTCTTGTTGGCCAAATCCTCTTGTTCCAGTGGATCAACCTTTAGGTTATACAGCTCCAATGGCGCGAATGGGCTGTTTTGCAACAGTTTCCAATCGCCCCGTCGAACCGCGTTGATGATCAGCCCACCATAACGAGTTCCGCCTTCGCGGCGATGAAAAAACAGGTCTCGATTACTTGTCTCTTGAGGTTTGCCCAGCAGCGTTGGCAACAATGAAATGCCGTCAATCGGATGATCAAACTTTGCCCCGGCAACTTCGCAAATCGTGGGGAAAAAATCCATCGACATGCCCAGCCGATCGGTCTTCGAACCGGCGGCAATCTGGCTTGGCCAGACCGCGCAAGTGCAGACTTTCAATCCGCCTTCGTACATGCTCTGTTTGCCATCGCGTGTGGCCCCGTTATTCGCGCCGACGCTAAGTTGGCCTCCGTTGTCGGACGAAAAGATGACCAATGTCTCTTTGTCTTGCCCGGTTTCCTTTAACGCCGCCATCACTTTACCGATGCCATCATCCATGTGCTCGATCAATGCCACCAGCTTGGCACGTTGATCGGTGATGCCGGCTTCACGCTCTTTAACTTTGTCAATCCACTCTGGGGGCGGTTGAATCGGCGTATGCGGAGCGTTGTACGCCAGGTACAAAAAGAATGGGTTTGACTTGTCATCGCGCTCCCGCAAGTATTCACATGCCCAATCGGTGAACAAGTCCGTCGCGTGGCCTTGGGGATCAATCTCTTCCCGATTCGTTCGCATGTAATTGATGCCATGGCGGCGATGGTTGTAATAATCGTCCATCATGTCGCCCAGGTAACCACGGAACAGGTCAAAGCCCCGATCATTTGGCGTCCCGGGTGATTGCAAACCCAAATGCCATTTGCCGACGATCGCGGTGTCGTAGCCAACCGTCTTTAAAACCTGTGGCAACAAAATCGCGGCGGGATCCAAATACCCCCAATTGTTCTCCTCGTGTGTGCGAATAACACCGGGCACGCCCACCAACTCTGGATATCGGCCACTTAACAAAGATGCCCGCGTCGGCGAACAAACCGGACAATTCGCATAAAAATTGTCAAAACGAAGTCCACTGGCGACCAATTGATCCACATGCGGAGATCGCAAATCGGTCGCCCCATACGAGCTAAGATCGCCATAGCCCAGATCATCAACAAAAATGATCAGCACATTGGGTCTTTCAGCTGCAACCACAATTGGATTGTAAGCCGGTGGGAGTAAGAAAAAGGCAAGCAGGGACAGTGAAAGGAGTCGCGACATTTTTTCTCCCGGGCAGAGCGTTGTTGAGGGCGTTAATATAATCGCGTCCGCCTCCGAGTGGTTGTGCTGCCCGAAAAAATCAGGATCAACACCATGCGTGCTCAACTTTTCATGATTCTCATTCTTGCAAATCTGGCGTCAACCGGGTTTGCACTCGCCGACCGGCCGGTCCGCATTCGTGTGCTCAGCTACAACATTCATCATGGTGCCGGTGTCGACGGTCAACTTGATCTCGGGCGTATCGCCAAAGTCATCCAATCGGTTTCCCCCGATTTGGTCGCGCTGCAAGAAGTCGACAAGAATGCAACTCGCAGCAATTCGGTCGATCAGCCCGCCGAACTGGCTCGGTTGACCGGAATGAACGTCATCTTCGGCGCGAATATCCCATTGCAGGGCGGCCAGTACGGTAACGCCATGCTCAGCAATTGGGAGCTTTGCGATCGCAACAATGTTTCGCTACCAAATACGAATGATGGTGAACAACGTGGGTTACTGACTGCGACGGCCTTGGTGGGTGCGAACACAGCGATTCGCTTCTTGGCCACGCATTTCGATCATCGCAGCGACGATGCCGATCGAGTGGCATCCGCCAAACGCGTCAATGAGTTCGTTTCAGGTATCAATGCTCCAGCGGTATTGGCTGGAGACATCAACGCGATCCGATCCAGCCGTGTGCTGCAGGAGCTGCAAGAAGAATGGACGATTGCTGGAACGGATGAGCAGCCGACCGTTCCGGTGGCAAATCCGGATCGGCAAATCGACTTTGTGTTTTTTCGTCCCGCCGACCGCTGGCGCGTGATAGAGACCAGAGTGCTGCCCGATACTGTCGCCTCGGATCATCGCGCGATCCTGGCCGTGCTGCAGTTGAATGACAAGCAAATACCAGCTCGCTTGCCGCGAGACCAAGTCCTGCTGTACCGGGATTCGTCCGGCGAACAGAAAATCGCCAAAACATCCGACCAGTGGGCTGGTCGGCGAGCGGAAATCTTAGGCGGAATGCATTCGGTGATGGGCCAGTTCCCCGAAAACCTGCCTCGTTCCCAACCCACGATGAAAGTGATCGAGCAAGCCGATTGTGATTCGTACATTCGGCAATTGATCGAATATGAATCACAGCCGGGCTGCATGACGCCGGCTTATTTGTGTATTCCCAAAACGGCTTTGAATCAACCGCCTGCGAAAGTACCCGCCGTGTTATGTCTGCACCCAACGGACAATCAAGTTGGACACAAAGTCGTCGTCGGTTTGGGCGGTAGGCCGAATCGGCAATATGCCGGCGAGCTCGCCGAACGTGGGTACGTGACGATTGCACCGAGTTATCCGCTGCTGGCCAATTACCAACCAGATCTCGAAACGCTTGGTTGGAAAAGTGGAACGTTGAAGGCAGTATTTGACAACATCCGCGCCATTGATTTGTTGCAAACTCTACCGTATGTCGATCAAGATGCGATTGGCGCGATCGGTCATTCACTGGGCGGCCACAATGCGGTCTACACGGCTGTGTTCGATGAACGGATCAAAGCGATCGTCTCCAGTTGCGGGCTGGATTCGTACTTGGACTACTATGATGGTGCTCCAAACGTTTGGGTACGAGGAAAGGGCTGGACCTCGGATCGCTACATGCCCAGACTAGCGGACTTTGCCGGGCGGTTGGATGAGATTCCGTTCGACTTTCATGAAATGATTGCCGCCTTGGCGCCCCGTCATACGCTGATTGTCGCGCCGCTACACGACAGTAACTTTCGAGCCGCCAGTGTTGACCGGGTGGCAGCGGCGGCCAAGGAAGTATTCGAGTTGTTTGGAGCTGGGGAGAAACTTCGTGTCGAGCATCCCGATTGCGGACACGATTTCCCCGATCAAATGCGAGAGACAGCGTATCAGCTGTTTGACACGGTATTGAAATAGGGCAGTGGGAATCGCAGCTTCGGCAACTCCCGTTGCGTCGGCCACTTTTTTGTATCGTCCTGTCAGGGCTTGTCTGTATGATGTCATAACGCACCCAGGGCCCCACGGCGGCGCTGCGCTCTGCCCCTGGGCTATCTTGTTACAAGTCTTCGGGCTGGCGATGATCATTGCAGCTCCCTGAGTCCGCAAATGGCACGCAGGGGCGGTTGTTCGATTGTTTTGGGGGGCGTGTAGAATTTCGCCCGACTCCCAGTTACATTCTCTCGCATGACAAAAAACAATATCAACTGCCGAATTCTCCTGATCTTCACTGCTCTCGCGCTCGTCGTTGGCGTGGCCAGCGCGGAGACACCACCGAACATTGTGCTGATCATTTCCGATGACCAGGCTTGGACCGACTACGGTTTCATGGGTCATCCGGACATCAAGACGCCGAACCTGGATCAACTGGCTAGAGAAAGCATTGTCTTTCCTCGCGGTTACGTGCCAACAGCACTCTGCCGCCCGTCACTGATGACGCTGCTGACCGGACACTACGCCAGCGTTCACGGCGTGACAGGAAACGACCCGTCGCCAAAATATGCCAAGCGCGGCGGCCCCCTGTACGACGCGCGCCGTGCCAAATTGATTTCCTATCTGGACAAATTCGAATCACTCCCGAGGGCGCTGGCCAAACAGGGCTACCTCAGTCATCAGAGTGGAAAACTTTGGGAAGGCAGTTACCAGAACTGCGGATTCACCCACGGAATGACTCGGGGCTTTCCCGAACCGGGAGGCCGCCACGGCGACGATGGTTTAAAGATCGGCCGTAACGGAATGGCACCAATCGCCGATTTCTTGGACATCGCGGTTGAGCAAAAGAAGCCTTTCTTTCTTTGGTATGCGCCGTTCCTGCCGCATACGCCGCACAACCCGCCGGAACGAATACTGAAAAAATATCGTAGCGAAGATCGGCCGCTGACAATCGCCAAGTACTACGCGATGTGTGATTGGTTTGATGAGACCTGTGGCGAGCTGGTCAAGATGATTGATGACAAAGGTGTGCGAGAGAACACGCTGGTCGTGTACGTCACCGACAATGGTTGGATCCAGCATCCGGAAAAAAACGGATACGCCCCGCGTTCCAAGCAAACACCGTATGAAGGCGGGATCAGGACACCCATCATGTATCACTGGCCGGGAAAGTTCAGCCCGGCAAAACGAACCGAGTTGACCAGCAGCATCGATATCTACCCAACAATCCTGGCGGCGGCCGGCGTCAAAGTGCCGGATGATTTACCTGGCTTGAATTTGATGGAGAATCTGGCCGAGGGAACGCGCATTCAGCGCGATACGATCTATGGCGAAAGTTTTGCTCATGATATCGCGGACGTCGAGAAACCCGAAGCCTCGCTGTTGTATCGTTGGGCGATCGAAGGGAAATGGAAGCTATTGTTGACTTACGACGGCGAAGTCAATCGCTACTCGTCGACGCATCCGCGAACGGAGAAGCGGCCCCAGTTGTATGATCTGGAAGCGGATGTGGATGAGCAAAGGAACATTGCGAGCCAGCACCCGGAAGTGGTTGCGCGACTGGCAAAGAAGATCGCTGATTGGTATCCGCTGACAGAGCGAAAGACGATCACGGTGTTTGAATAATTGACCGTCGTCCAATTCTTTGAATTGGATCTTATCTCTGGACAACCGAACGTAGAACACGACCCGCAGAAATACCTTCCCCGCGGC
>JBFJVZ010000288.1:0-10407 GCA_041623895.1 Pirellulaceae bacterium
GCTCCTGCCGAGCTTTGCGGCTCCGCGGGAGCGTCGCCCTCCCGATTGTTTTTGATGAGCGCAAATGGGAGGGCGAGGCTCCTGCCGAGCCGATGTGTCGCGGGGGGCCTTCCCGGTTCCACATCAAATCAACAAAGGCCGCCGGAGCCTAAGAATCGCAAAAACCCCCGCAGCATCGTGGTGCCCCACAGCCTTCTCCGGGAGCGGTCACGGGCAAGCTGGACTGGTCGCCCCTGCTAGATTGGCCGCCTTTGACCGATGGTGCCGCCGGAGCGCTCATCTGTCGCTCTAATTCGTCACCGCCGCAATCGGGACACTGCGGCTTCTGGTCATTGGAGCGCAGCAGGATCTCGACAACATGGTGACAAGATTTGCAATCGTATTCATAAAGGGGCATGATGCTATTCCTGTTCAGCAAGTATGCGGCGCGGGAAATGGGGTCAGCCACCGATAGTGCGTAGCATCCTTCGGCCCGTGCCGACTATTGGTGATCGAAAACCAATTATCGCACACCCGGTCCGAAATTGTAGTCAATGAAATTGCCACCGCTGAGCCGAGAAAGAGTACGCCAGATTGACCGGATCGCCATCGAGGAATATGGCATTGCCGGCGTGGTCTTGATGGAAAACGCAGGTCGCGGGGCCGCGGAAGTGATCCAATCGATCGCGCCGGCGGGAAAAGTCGCGATCCTGTGCGGAAAGGGCAACAACGCGGGTGACGGATACGTAATCGCTCGACATCTGGATTTGCTGCAGCGAGACGTGACTTTGGTTTCCATCGTCGAGACGAGTGAATTATCCGGCGATGCGGCTGTCAATGCGACGATCGCAAAAAACTCGGAATTGAATTTGACGATCGCGACGACGGCTGAGCAGTTGAGACGTGCGTTGGCAGGCTGCGATGTCATTGTGGATTGTCTGTTGGGGACCGGTGCCAAGGGTGCTCTGAACGAACCATTCTCGAGTGCTGTCGCCGAGGCCAATGCGACGAAGGCCGTCAGGGTTGCCATCGATGTACCGACCGGTTTGGATTGCGACACGGGCGCAGCGCACGAGCCGACATTTCGGGCCGATCACACGATTTCGTTCGTGGCGGAAAAGCTTGGCCTGCGGCAGGAAAACAGCAGGCAGTACGTTGGCGTCATTCACGTGGTGGGAATCGGCGCCCCGCGAAAGCTGTTGCAGAAGTTTTGCGATCAAGTCAATTGACGTCCCAGCTGCCCGAAAAAATTTCGACTGCGCCGCCCGTCATCATCACATGGTTGCTGGACTGGTCCCAACAGAGGGTCAAGTCACCGCCGAGCAGATGATTCAGGATCTTGCGTTCGGTGCGTCCACTGAGGACTCCGGCCACACACACCGCGGATGCGCCGGTGCCGCAGGCCCAGGTTTCTCCCGAACCGCGTTCCCAGGTTCGCTGGCGTACTTCGGTTGGCGAGATGACTTCGACGAATTCGACGTTGACTCGCTTGGGAAAACGCGGATCGGTTTCAATCTTCGGTCCCATTCCCAACACCAATTCATCGCTGGCTGATTCGACAAAGACAACGCAATGTGGATTGCCCATGGAAACGCAGGTCACCAGGAATTTTTGCCCAGCAATTTCAAACTCGCGTTCGATCACTTGGCCCGAATCGACAATAGCGGTGGGGATCTTCGGCGCCTCCAGTTCAGGCTCGCCCATATCGACGGTCACTGAATCAACCAGGTCATCCGAGCCCAGGGATAGGTTCGCCTCCAGAACACCGGCGGTGGTTTCGATTTTCAGCTGTTTTCTTCGTGCAATGCCGTGGTCGTGAATGTACTTGGCAAAGCAGCGGATGCCGTTGCCGCACATTTCCGCTTCGCTGCCATCGGCATTGAACATCTGCATTCTGGCATCGGCGATGTCGCTGGGGCGGATCAAAATCAGGCCGTCCCCGCCAACACCAAAATGCCGATGTGAAATATCACGGGCCAGCTGCGCAAGATCGCTCGGCAACTGCTCGTCAAAGCAGTTGACATAGACGTAGTCGTTACCGGCGCCGTGCATCTTGGTGAATTTCATGAGGTGATGATATCACGGATCGTGAAGCGAAGAAGCTGACACAAACGCCGAAAACAGCAGCCGAGGCGGCGACAGTACCGGGCGCGGGATCTGCGAATTCCACGTCCGCCACGGCACGATGCTGGTTTTGAAACAAATCCATGCAATTAGCGGCATTTGTCCCGTTACTTGAGTTATTTGATTGATTGTAGATGCGTCAGCCATTAGGTTGACTTCGCGAATTCGGTTCCCATGTGAACGAGGCTCACCCGAGCAACGCGCCTGGGACCGTTTTTCCTTGCCAAGGAAGACTCATGTTGGTTTTCAAACAAATGCTGACTTGCGCTTTTGCCGCGGCGATTGGCTTTGCCATGACCTGGGGAGAGGCTGCCTCGGCCGCCATCACCTTGGAGTTGACCACGAACGGCGGCTTCGAGACCGGCGACTTTACCGGCTGGACTCAGTTCGAGGTCACCCCCGGCGACCAAATGGTGATCAGCAGCAATCCATCCTCAGGCACATTCGCCGGCCAAATCGCTAATGGAGCGCCAACCAGTAATTCACTTTTCAAGCAGGCGAATCTTGGCGTTGGCGTGGTGACGACCGGTCAGATGGTCGACATCTCCTTTGATGCCCGCGGAACGTACGCCGTCCCCGGCGGTGTCGCCTTCGCCGAGTTTTTCTCCGAGCTTGCCGGTGGAGGCGTGTCGTCCAGTGAAATCCTGGGAGGCGGACCGCTGGCCATCAACAGTGATCCGAACGTCTGGACCACCTTTAATTTCACGGCCATCACCGGACCCGACGTCAGCGGCGGCGTGACCTTACAACTTGGCGCGACGACTGGACCAGCCGGCGGTACAACGATGGTTTATGACAACGTATCCGTCTCCGTGCAGTCAACCGCCATTCCCGAGCCCGGCTCGGTGGCGCTGCTTTGCTTGTGTGGCATGGGAATTCTGTGGCGACGCCATCGTCATCAACGTGCTGCCAAAGCATGCCACGATTGAGCTTCGCGGCGAACGCCAACTGCGCGGCATCATCAATCATCGGTCGGCGAAACCAAGCATTGATGACCGAACACGATCGTAGAATTTTCTTGGCTGGAGTGGACTCAGTCCTGACGAATCAGTTCGATGCCGCTGATGATGGTCTTTCCGCTGGATGCTGAGAGTTCGAGCGTCAAGTCGTTCCTGTATTTCCACGCGTTTGCCAGCGAATCAATTTTTAGCCCACACTTTGGCTCATTCGGGAGGCCAGTTTTTTGAGCGTATCGCTGGCGTCGTTTTCCATCAACTTGGCGTGAATCAAATGGGTGTGGTCACGATCGGTCCAAGCCGCATGTAAAGCTTTTTCGTACTGCGCCTCGGTCTTCACCAGATGGCTGACGCCGCCGCCGTAGACTTTCAGTAGTTCCCCGTAATTCCAGGGATTGATTTCGTTGTACTGCCAGTCGCCCTGGTGCAGGTAGCGTTCGGTGCCGTAACCGTGATTGTCCAACACGATCACGATCGGATGTTGCTGGTAACGGATACAGGTGCTGAGTTCTTGTCCGGTCATTTGAAAGGCTCCGTCACCGGCAAGGACCACGACACGATGATCGGGGCGGGCGATGGCGGCGCCCAGGGCGGCCGGGACACTGAACCCCATCGAGGTGTAATAGGCTGGACTGAGAAATTCGCCACGCTCGTGAATCGTCAGCTCGGTTGCAGCAAACAGCGAATCGCCAACATCAGCAATGACGATCGTTTCGGCGTCTAAAAGACGATTCAGCCGCTTCACGATCCAACTTGTTCGCAGCGGTCCCTGACCGGGAGTGGCTCCGTCTTCTTTGTTCGCCGTGTTGGGCCGGATGGCGGCGGGGATGTTTCGTTTCGACGTTTTCGGTTCCGCTTCGTTCAGGCCCACCAGGAATTCTTTGAGGCCGACGTCGTGATAATGGTGATGAGAGACGCGAACGGATTCGCTGGTCACATACACACACCGCGAGGGGTCAAGATTGGCTGTGTAAATCCCCAAGTTGATATCGCTTAGAAAAGCACCCAACAGCAAGATCAAATCGCTCTGTTCGACGAACTCGGTAACTGCCTGGTCCCCGAGCGCCCCTTCGTACAAGCCCACAAACATCGGGTGCCGCTCGCTCACGACACTTTTGCCCAGCATGGTTGTGGCGATGGGAATGCCGGCCGACTCGGCCAGTTTCAGCAGTTCGTCTTGCAAGCGGAAACGATGAATCTCCACGCCCGCCACGATCACGGGTTTCTTTGCCGCGGCGAGCTTGCCGATGGTTTCGCGGATTGCCTCGGCAGTCGCTTGGGGGTCGATTTCGTGAACGACACCACGGTAGCTGTGAGCAACTGGGGGGACAATGTGGACCATGTCTCGAGGCAGTTCGATGTAGACAGGTCGCTTGTAGCGATCGCACGCATCCAGCACGCGATCGATTTCGGCAAACGCGGTGAACGGATCGTTAAGTTCGGTGCCCGCGATTGTGAACTTTTCAAACACGTCATACTGGGTGCGAAAATTTCGCACCATATGATGCAACAGCGCGCCGCTGGTTCGCTCCGCCATCCCGGGCGAACCGGAGATGACGACAACGGGTGACTTTTCCGCGAATGCTCCCGCGATCGAATTGCAGACGCTAAGTCCGCCCACGCAATAAGTCACGCACAAGGCTCCCATCCCGCGGATTCTGGAATAGGCATCGGCCGCGAATCCAGCGCAATCTTCGCGGGTGCAGCCAACCACGTTGATCGGGCTTTTTTCCAGTTCGCTATAGAAAGACAGCACGTAGTCTCCGGGAATCCCGAACAGATCTTGAATGCCGTAATCCTGCAGCCGTTGAATTAGATACTGACCGATGGACACGTTCGCCGTGCTGCGCCGTGCCGGTTCGCTTGCTTTTCTGGTCGATGCTGTGTTCATCGTGATGTCTCCCTGATTCCCTGCTACAATGGTTACGTCTGTTTGAGACTAGGCAAGGATCAAGATCATGGGAAAATCACGTAAACCTTGGCTCGGCAAGCTGTCATTGGCTGCGATGCTGGGACTTGTTCTTGTCATTGGGCATGCGATTGCGGACGAACGACGCGCCCCGCCGCCAAAGTTTTCGAGTGATGATACGCGGGGCATATTTTTTGAGAATCTTGCCGATGCGTTTCGCGGCGGCCGGCCGTCACTTGCGGCGATTCGCAAGAGTGCCGCCGCCGTTAATGTGGCGGCAAAAACCAATGGATCGGCTGCGACATCCGCTGACGGGGGGACTACCGACAATAAGTGGGACAGCCTGATTTCGCCCCCGTCGCTGGAAGACGAAATCAAGCGTCTGCGGCTTCATTATGACGACGTGGTGACGACACCCAGCGCGTTCAATGGCGGCGGTTACCAGGACGCACGCGTCGACCTGTCCGCTTTGGCAACGATGTTCGCGATCATCAGCGAACACGGTGGCGAAGTCCGCTGGAAAGATCAGGCCGCAGCCGCTCGCGACCTGTTGGCGCGAACGGCATTCAATTGCAAGGCCGGTTCAACGCAGGTTTACAACGAAGCAAAGCTCCGCAAAGCCGACTTGCAAGATCTGGTTTCCGGAAGCGGGCTGGCCAACACGGAAGCAGAACCCCAAAACGATTGGTCGATGATCGTCGACCGATCTCCGATGATGGAATACATCGAGACGTTGTCGGAATCGATTAAGGATGTTACCAACAACGAGGGTGCGATCAAGAGCAACGTCGACCAGGTGCGACGCCTGTCAGAAGTGATGGCGGCCGTGGGACTCGTGTTGACTCAGGAAGGAATGGACGATTGGGATGACGCCGATTACGTGGCGCTGGCCAACAGATTCTCGACCGCCGCGTCCGGAGTCACCGCGGCGCTGCAGCGCAACGACTATGATGCTGTCCGCAAGGGCGTTGGGGAAATCACGCAATCGTGTGATGCCTGTCACGAACAATACAATTAAATCGAGCTGAAAGACATTCCGATTTGGGTCTTCCACGGCGACCAGGACCGTGCGGTACCGATCGAACGCTCCGTCGAAATGGTTCAGGCAATCAAACGAGCCGGTGGTGACAAGGTCCGCTTTACGACACTGGAAGAAATTGGCCACAACTGTTGGTCAGCGGCCTACGCGACGCCCGAGTTGTACCAGTGGCTGCTCAAGCACTCTCGGTAGCCCCGCGATTCGCGGGTTTGACCGTTTCCGATCCCGGCTGGCAGCACCCTGAGAGGCGACGGTGGGATTCGAACCCACGAATAAAGGATTTGCAATCCTTCGCCTTAGCCGCTTGGCCACGTCGCCTTCAGTTTGGGAAAACTAGGAAATGCGTGCGGAGACGTCAATATCGACGAGAATTCGTCAGCCGCCGCGATCACTCGATTGAATCTATCGGCTTGCCGAGATCTGATCTTGAGTGAGAGGCTGCCTGAGATTACAAGGTTCGCGAAGCCTGTTTCGGCGTTTTCGGCGCTGAATCGCCCAGATTTGTGCGGCTGTCCGACTGAGCGGGCAAACCGTTATACTTCTTGCTCCTTGGCGACGTGCCCGAGTGGTCTAAGGGGGCTGATTGCAAATCAGCTTGTCGTGGGTTCGAATCCCACCGTCGCCTTCGTGGCCTCCCGATCGCCTGCTGGCGAATCTGCTTAGTAGGTTCCCGGGGGTCGCCGCTCAACGTCGGCCAACAATTCGTTCAGAGCAGCTCGCAATTCACGGACTTTTAGCGGCAGCGCGAGTAGTTTTCGCTTGGGGCCGCGGCGGGCGGCACCGATGACTTGTGTTTGCCGTCGATCAGCGAGCAAGATCGAGGGAATCTCAGCGGTGTGAACGTCGTCAGCGAAGCGGTTGAATGCCTCCACAGCCAGCGTTCCCAATTCGGAGGCGCCAAAGATAACGCAGTCGGCTGGAGACTCTTCATCGGGTATGAAGCGTGCGAGCGCCCGATTAGAGTCGGAAATGACCAGGACGCGATAGCCTCGCGACTTCAATCGATCTCGAATCACATTCTGCAAACTCGGCTTTGATTCGACCAGCATGATGACGTAGCCTTCACCTTCGTTGGTGGGCAACTCGTCATCCTCGTATTCCGCCATCGCCTGCGGATCACTCGCCCGACGTGACGGTCCTTTTTCCAGAGCGTCTATCACCTTCTTGACTTCGGCCTGCAAAGCGGCCGCAGACTGCAATCGTTCCTCGGGTTTGAATTCGAGTGTTCGCTGCAGCAGGTGATTCACGACACCAGGAATGTCGGGGATCAATTCGTGAATCGGTGTGATTTCGTGGAACCGCGATACATTCAAACGCTGAAGCCGGTCGCGCGTTTCACTCAGGGCAGGGCGCCCAGACAACATGTGGTAGAGCATGTTGCCGGCGAAGTAAACATCGCTGCGGGGATCATCCTTGCGGACGCCTGAGCCGCGTTCCAAAGCTGCGTAGTCGATGGCACGAACGTTTGGGCAATCAGCAATTTGCTCGGGATTCTTTCGATCGGTTAGAGCGGCCAATCCAAAGTCGACCAGCTTTGCTTTCCCATCGGCAGAGATCAAAACATTCGATAGTTTCAAGTCACGGTGCGAAATGCCGAAACTGGCTGCGTGCGCCAATCCCATGGCAACCTCATGCATCAACCGCAAGGCGAGCTTGACCGGCAGCTTACCGCGGATACGAACTAATTCGCGCAGCGTTTGTCCCTCGACGAACTCCATGACGATAAACGGATTTCGCGTGTCGGGGACAACGTCGACAATGGAGACGATGTTGGGATGGCGAAGTTTCAGGCCCATGCGTCCTTCACGAAGGAACTGCTCAAGTTCCTTTGCATCATCACGGAAGCGTTTGCGTAAAACCTTCACCGCGAATACTTCATCGCCGCGAGAGGCACGGTAAACGCGCGCGAACGTGCCGGCGCCAATCAAGTACAGGACTTTGTAATCGCCATAGAAGAATCCCAACCGGTCTCCCTTGAGGACTTTTTCGGTCTGCAATGTCGTGATCACGCCGCGACGCTGCATGACAGCGACCACGTCATCAAGCGAATGATCGCCGACCCCCAGTTCGGACATGGCCTGCTCCACCAATCGTCGATCAGCGAGACCGAGGTCCCAGACGCGTCTGGCAAATTCGTCGGGCGTGGCAGGCGGATCCATTGAAATTGAAGAGCAGATGTTCCAAGAAACGGCGAGTCCAACCCGGAAATCCAGGCCCGTGGCCAAGATCGGCGACCTTGACATTCTACACAGATCCACTGTTTTGGGATGCTTGAGCCAAGTGCTCATGCCCCGAACAGACCATCGACCACTGCCTGAGTCCCGAAAACCTTCTTAATCGCTACCGTCAGCCGCTGCGAAGCGAGAAAGATCTGCCCATCGACAGCGACAATCGATACGGGCAAAGCAAAAACGGGAATGCGTCCTGCATTCCCGTTAAAGCGTTCGCTGGACCGCGTCAGTCGAGCAGTCCGATCGACGTCAGTCGACCAGTCGTTCCAGGGCGGTCAAAGCCGACCGTGCCCGGCCGATGCCACCCATTTCGTCGACGATTGCCTTAACCTTGATGAGCGAATTGAAAGACACCTCGCCGGAACCATTCGTTTCGCGTTTTCCACTGCCAACGGGGCGACCGGGACGACCAATCTTGCCACCTTTCTTTTTGGAAACCGAACGAATGGTGCTGACGAACTGCGCGTTCACGACGATTCCTTTTTTCTTCAACGCCGCAACAACCTCTTTTGGTTTAGCACCGGGGTGGGAATTGTAGTAATCACGAATCGCTTGCGACTTGTTTGGACCTTTCGATTTCTTTGCCATGATTGTGGGACCTTTGTTATTGCACGATTGTGCAAACGAGTGCTGAAGTGATACGGAATCGAACCGCCGTCAACGTCGGTGGCCCCAAGTTGCCGCCAAGAACTGGCGGCGCGTCATCGTTCACAACAGTCCTTTTCCACGGCATTGAATAGATGTCCCAGCAATTCGCAGCCTCGACTGCGACCAAGAGCAGCTTGAGAAACACCTACTAATCAAGGGAGTCAACGATAGATGATTTTCGCCGCATGTCAATCGATCCGTACGAACGGACAGAGGTAGCGGATAACGTAATAAGACTTTTTGCCGCACCCTGGGGGCCAGCTTGAATAGGTCACATTCTTTCGGTCACGCCAATGCCTAGTAAGGACAGACCAAGCTTTAATACCCTTCCAGAGAGGGTCACCAAGGCCAGTCGAGTCGTTTGAATTGTTTCCGATTCAGCATTCAGGACGTGACAACGTTCGTTGAAGACGGCGTATGCTTTCGCCGTTTCGTAAATATAATCGATCAAATGATTGGGCGCGTAGTCTTGGTACACCGCTGTCAGTGCCTCTTCTAACCTCAACAACCACAGCGCGAGCGCTCGTTCGGCTGAATGCGAAAAGCAGATCCCGTCCCTGGAGGTACGCGCGATGATCTGTTCATCATTGACCTCCGCTTTTCTGAGAATGCTTTGCGTGCGCGCATAGGAATATTGAACGTATGTTGCGGTATTGCCGTCCATTGACACCATCTTTGTCAGATTGAACTTGTAGTCACTGGTTCGATGGTGCGAGAGATCTGCGTACTTGACTGCCCCGATGCCTACGACCTCGGCGATCTGGTTTTGCTCAGCTTTGTCCATCGGCGGATCCATGATTTTTAGCCGCTCTGGGTCGCACACGACAGCGCGGGCCCCGGCGACGGCATCATCCAGCAGGCCCTCCAACCCAATTAGCGAACCGCTTCTTGTTTTCAGTGGCTTACCGTCTTCGCCGAGCACGGTGCCGAAATTGACGTGCACCAATTTGATGCTGCCCAGATCGATCAGCTTGGCGACGTCAAAAAGCTTGTCAAAATGTTCGCTTTGCCGGCTGTCGACAACGTAAATAATCTCGTGCGGATCAAATTCGTGCAACCGATACTTCAGCGTTGCAATGTCGGTCGTGGAATACAGAAACGCGCCGTCTTTCTTTCTGATAATCATCGGCGCTTCAAAGTCATCCAAAAAGATACATAGCGCGCCATCACTTTCCCTGGCCAAGCCGCGTTGCTGCAAATCAGACACGACCTCCGACAACATTGGATGGTAGAAGCTCTCGCCCAATGTATGGTCAAAGGTGACATTCAGGCGTTGATAGACGCGATTGACTTCGTCCGTGCAATAGGGAAGAAATTTCGTCCAGAGACCGACGTTTTCCGGATCACCCTCGTGCAGCTTTGCCGTTTCACGCAAGACCGCGTTTTCAATATCACCGTGCTCTTGGGCAGCAGCCAACAGCTCCGTATCGTTTTCGACGGTTGCAATTTTTTCTTGTGTACTGGCAAGTTTCTGTTCAAGACCCGCGAGTTTTCGCGACAAATTCGCGTCGGCTTTCTTTA
>JBFJVZ010000289.1:0-10404 GCA_041623895.1 Pirellulaceae bacterium
GGTGGTGCTGGGGGCGGTTCCGAGGTCCATGCCGCTCGGTCACATGCTGAGCGCGTCGGAATAAAAGCCGCTAATCACGCTCAAAATTCGGAAAATCATGAAGATCAAAAACCCGGCCACGGAAAGCCAGACAATTCCGGTCGCCAACCCCGAGATGGTTTTGGTGGCAAGGCTTGCGCGTTCGTCATAGTCTCGCGCCAGCCGCTCAATCGACTCAGCATCGGTCCCCGAGATCTCGGCCGTTTCCACGTTGGCAATGAATTCGGCCGGGAACACGGATGTGGCCTCCATGGCGCCGGCCAATGTTGCTCCGTTTCGGATCGCGGTTTCCGCGTCTTTCGCACCCGCCCGATAGTACTCGCTGCCAGTGCTATCAAGAGCCAGCGTGATGGAGCGGATGGGATCGAGTCCCGCGTCGAGCGCCAGAGCGAGCGTCCATGAGAACCGAGATAACGTAATCGTCTGAATCGCGGGTCCAAGCTTCGGAATCAAATAGAACAGCGGCACCAGGTTCTGTGAGCCGCCGATGTTGTTAGAGAATCCCCACGCCAAGGCGGCAACGATGGCGAATAAACAGGCCACATAGGCCCAGAAGATCAAGACTCCCTCGCCCCCTCGTAATCCAAAGCCCAACAAGTCAGCCATCTCGCCGCCCCCCGCCGGCGTCAAGATTCCCATCAGCCAGATCAACAGCGAGACAACGCCCAGGCCGATGATCAGTTGGATTGACGGCCAGGCGATGGACGTCACAAAGGCGCGGCGGAGTTTGATTCGCTGATCGTAATGATCGGCAAGGTTTAGCAGTGCCCGCTCCAAACGTCCGGTCGCTTCGCCGACACGCGTCATCGCGATCAACAACGGTGGAAAGAAATTCCTTCGCGACTCCATGATCGCGCTCAGCTGTTCGCCTGCTCGAGCGCCTTCGGCCAAGGTCTGCATCGCATCCCGCTGCCGCCCCGGACCGTACTTGGATTCGTTATGCAGCAGTGGAACCAGATCGGCGCCCGCCCGCAAGCCGGTCCCCAAACGCCGGCAAAAGGTGGCAAGAGCCGGCAAACTCATTCGTTGAAAAAACACGCTTTGATGGCCCGGGCAACAAGAGAATTGGCAATCCGGCCATCATTGTGATCGCTTTGGCCCACCAGATGTAGCCCGTACGGATAGGTTGTGAATTTATTCCCACCCTTGTTCCCACGCTCCTCGCAATGCGGAACCATGCTGCGTAGCGGAATTCGGGAGAATTCCGCAGGTCTCGCCTGCTCGGACGTCTTGCGACTTTCGCTACGAACGAGAACGGCCGCGATTGGGGACGAAGACATCGTTCACGGCGCGTCCGGAACAGAGAGGGCCGATTCGCCAACGAAAGCCCCATCGGAAATCGGTTCTAACATTCCGCGGCGAATCAGGCCGCGCGGCTGGAGGGGACGCTGGTGCGCTCGGTCGTTTGCTGCTGCGACCACGCGATTGCCTGCTCGACCTGATCCAATTGCTCCACCGCGCTTTTTGAAAGGTCAAGAAACAGAATCTTCGTGCCCCCCAACTCGCACCAAGTCGATTCCATTCCATCCAGCCACTCGGTCCGAATCTCGAAACCAAGAACCTTTGCTTGCTCGATTCGATGATTCAGACGCTGGACGATGTTTGCAGCGCCGGATGTGTGTTTCATCATCAGACTTGGGGCTCAAGGATTGATGCAACTGGAAAAAGCCATTTTCTCAGTCCAACTTGCCCAGCCGACACGGTGAAACGGCGCGGGAAGAGGCAAGCTGTGAGGGACCATGACGTGCCGCTATAGCAAATCGGGCCGCTCCGACGATAGGTCTATTGGTCACGCAAATGCCGCACAAATCCTTGATTGGTCATACCTCATTCAAGACGAGCCCCAGTATGGAATCGCATCAAAACGCATCGCAACCTGAAAGCGACCAGCAAGTGTACGTGCAATATCTGAAGAGCGAGTTGCGCAAGATGCAGGCGATGGCGGCTTTGGGTGAATTGACCAGCACGGCGACGCACGAATTCAATAACGTGCTGATGACGATCATCAACTACGCGAAACTGGGAGTTCGCAATCGTGATGACGCGAGCCGCGACAAAGCGCTCGAAAAAATATTGCTAGCCTCGGAGCGCGCCGCCAAAATCACCAACACGATTCTGGCCCAGGCTCGTAACCGCAGCGATTCACACGAGCCGACGGATTTGGCGCAAATCATCGAAGGCTCGCTCATTCTGCTGGAACGTGAAATGCGCAAATACCGGATTGCGGTGGAGACGGAATTGGCCGCCAATACCCCAGCGGCGATGGTCAGCGGCAACCAAATCCAACGTGTCTTACTGAACCTGTTGATCAACGCTCGCCAGGCCATGCCCGAAGGCGGCACGATTCTGATTCGTCTGGCACCCAGCACGGAAGCGGGCTTCGTTGAATTGACTGTGCGTGATTCGGGAACAGGCATTCCACAGGAAAAGCTGCCCAACATCTTTGCTGCGTTCTACACGACCAAGTCGGGGCCCGACGAATCGGGCAAAGGTGGCACGGGGCTAGGCCTGGCAGCCTGCAAGGAAATCATTGACGCGCATCAAGGTCGCATCCGCGTGGAAAGTTCCCTGGGCGTGGGCACCGCGTTCATCATCCGCCTGCCGGTTGCCGCGGACGCTCAAGCTGCCGCCTGAATTGTCGGCTGCAACTTCTATTGCTGCTCAAAACGATAGATCCGCCCGCCGGCGGTCATGGTCGTCATCAAGACTTCGCCGTCGTCGGTTTGCCCGAAGGTGAAGACCGGCAAGTTTTGCCACTTGATCGGTCGATTCTCCGTGACAACTTTCTGGTCAGGGTCATACTTCAGCGCCCACAGAAAACCGCTGACGTAGTCGCCATACAAATAATAGCCATTCAGGATCGGCGTTTTCTTGCCGCGGTAGACCGCACCTCCGGTGACCGATTTGCCCCAAGCATCCGTATGCGGGTACTCAACCAGCGGATCAATCAGGTCTTCACGAGGCCCGGAACCTTTGCTGCCGCCCAGCGTGAAGCTGTGAGCGGCTTCGCGAAGACTCCAGCCGTAATTGCCGCCGCGTTGAATCACGTTAATCTCTTCCCAGTCGTTTTGACCAACATCGGCGGCCCACAATAATCCGGTCTCCCGGTCAAAAGACATTCGCCAAATATTGCGAACACCCCAAGCATAGATTTCCGGCCATACGCCGCGTTTGCCCACCAAGGGATTGTCAGCGGGGATACCGTAAGCCCGCTGATCGCTTGTCTTGTCGACATCAATCCGCAAGATCGAGCCGAGCAACTTGCTCAGATCCTGTCCGCTTTGCAGGGGATCGTTCGCTTTACCGCCGTCGCCAAGGCCAACGTACAAGTACCCGTCCGGGCCAAACACAAGGGTGCCGCCGTTGTGATTCCAAAACGGCTGCTGAATCCGCATCAATTCGACTTCGCTGCCGGGATCACCCTGGTTGGGGTCCGCCGCCGAGACTTGAAAGCGACTGAGGATCGAGACGTGAGGACGTTCCGTGGTCGTATAGTAGACGAAGAAGTAGCCGTTCTGGCTGAACTTGGGATGAAAGGCCAGACCCAAGAAGCCTTCTTCATTCTCGCGGTCTTTGTAAACGACAGCGTCCTGGATGTCCATGAACAGGGCCGGTTCGCTGACCTCGGTGTCGGCTTGATCAATGAAGTAAATCTTGCCGAACTGGCTGGCGATGAATAGACGTCCGCTGCCGTCACCGGCGCCGGTCACTTCGATCGGTCGCTCAATCCGCAGGTTCGGATACGCTTCGACCACCTTGACCGGCATCACCGAAGTATCCAGACCCGGCGGCGGGTCGGCCAGATTAATGGTTTTTTGCGCCTGCACCGCGGCGGAAACATCGATCAACAACACGACAACCGAAAACCGCAGCAACCAACCCATCAGTCGACTCATCACAAGAACCAAACGCACAGCAACACGATCGGCCACGTTCGGCGACACGGAAACGCCAAGACAAAAAACGTGGCCGATGATCCAACGATCTGGCCGGACTTAAATGATGTCCAGCAATTCGACTTCAAAGACCAGCACTTCATTGGGGCCAATCTTGCCGGGACGGCCTTGTTCGCCGTAAGCGAGTTCCGGCGGAATGTACAGCATCCACTTGTCACCAACCTTCATCTTTTGAAGCGCCAATTGCCAGCCCTTGATCACTTGACCAACTTGGAATTGTGCCGGTTCGCCTCGCTCCACACTGCTGTCAAACATCTTTCCTGTGATCAGCGTGCCGGTGTAATGAACCTTGACCGTATCGGCTGCCGACGGTGACCCGCCGTCGCCCGACTTGATCACTTTGTATTGCACGCCGCCTTCGAGAGATTCGACGCCTTCTTTTTTGGAATTTTGCTGGAGCCATAAAGCACTTTTTTCTTTGTTCTGCAAAGCTTTCTTTTTCATTTCGGCCACGAACGCCTCCTGCCGTTTTCGCAATAGAGCTTCGATCTGTCCCCGGACTTGTTGCAGTTGCTCGTCGCTGAGCGCGGGCTCTCGTTCCGCCAAAGCATCGGCAACGCCAGCGGCCAGACCGGCAGGTTTGAAGTCACCCGCCTCGAATCCTTGTTGCACCATCGTTTGGCCGACGGATACGCCCAGGAAATAACCGATGGGATCATCTTTGGCGGCTGCGGCGTTTTCTTCTGCCGCGTCTTGCCCTTGTGTAACGATGGGCACGATCAACATTGCAAAAACGGCGAGCGCGCAAAGAGAGAAAAATCTGAAATTCATTGACTGTTTCCTGAGGTTTAGGCTGACGAGAGCATTTCGCATTTCTACCTAGCGGACGTCGGACGACTTCCGCCCGCGAAAAATCGGAATTCTTCCGGTCTGATGTTAGGTGGGTGCTCTACAAGAACTGCACAGGATAGCAGCGAAGGGTCAAATCATCACGCCCCTAAACCGCGCCGCGGCGCAAATTTACGCAGCCCAGCTACCACGACTCCCGCTGGCAGCGGTCGCGATTTTAGCCGGGGGAGGGTCCTTTGCTGGCGTCGCCAAGACTTTCGGCGATTCAGGCACGGAAGGGAAACTGTTGGCGAGTTCCGCTGCCCCAAATCAAATCTTGACGAGGCACTGGCAAGCAGTGGCCCCTCGTCGGCTTTACCGAATGGCGATCGGCCGTAATGCAAAGCCAGCGGTGGTACCCCGAATCTTTGCTGTCGTGCAGATGTAACAGAATTCGTACGAACGTTCTTTTGCCAGGTCTTCCAGGTAATGGAATTCGGCGATATGCACTCCCTGTTCGATCAGTAAGTAATTGTGAACCGGCATGAACGAACCGTGTTTGTCCAAATGTGCATCCGCCTCATTCTGGTCGGGCCAATATTCCAGACCACTGGTATCGCTACCGATCATCATTGCCCCCTGTTGCTCGACCAGCCATTGCGCGGCCTCCAGCAGCAGTCCCGCCGAATCATGCGCGGCCAACGTTTCGCGGTTAGCCAGGTCATCCCAAAACTGAATCGACCCTGTGCGAATCAGGACAACGTCGCCGCCGCGAAGTTGTGTTTGCTGCTTTTTCAGTGCGCCTTGTAAGTCATCGACGGTGATCCCGTAGTGTGGCGGCAACGCGCGAAGGCCTTTGTAGCCAGCCACGTCGATCAACACGCCCCGGGCAACGATCGGCGGAATCGTTGTCGCGTCGCACTTCCTGGGTCCCCAATTGCCGCCCCAATCCTGTTCTCGAAAGCCGTTGTACCAATGATCATCGTCTCCCTCGGTTGCATGGCACAAGCCGTCGATTTGTGTGGCCACGTTATCGCTGATGAAGACCGCGCAGCTATGCCAAGCCGTACCGCGTGTGCTTGCGGATGCCGGGGCAAAATCACCTTGTCGCGCCACGCCTTCGGGCGACCGAAAGGTCATGATTTCACCAGGGTTGTGCCCAGGCCACTTAAAGGAATTGCGATCGTAGCTCACGCCCAAGTCGTAAACCTTGCCGGAGGTTGCCAACTGCAGCGCCGCCAATCGGCTCATGTCAGTCATTTCGTTCAGCGCGCCGACTTCGTCAGCGGAGCCCCACACCCAACCCCAGCCGGCGCCCTGCTTCCACTTTTGCAGCGGAGGTGAATTCGCTCGATCGATGGCGCGAGTGATCGTTCCGATGGCAAGAACGGCGACCACAAAGATGATCATACTTTTTTCACGCATCGCTAGAGGTCCTTTTGGGTTCAAGTCGTGAAGGCCAGCGGCCGTGATCGTGAAGGCCAGCGGCCATGATAACGCCAGTCGGCGCCCGGGTGACTTAGCAGGCGATCGGCGGATTTCACTCGCTAGAGTGGGCGTTTTACCGTTTCGGCGATCTCTTCTGTCACGCTCCCGTGCGTCAACGCACATATGATTCGCGCGGTAATGTGCACAACAGCACGAATCGTCTTTCCGCACGCATATCAACGGTATGCCCAGGGAAATGACCAAAAAGCGGTCAAAGCTAACGTCTGTTCACGAAGCTATTTACGGCAATCCACCTGATGAAAGTTGGATTTCACAGGGATTGGCATAGCATCTGCAAATTCACTTACGGCATGTATCGGCCACATGGGTTTTTCAAGTTCTACAACTGGGGGAAGAGAAGATGAAAAAGATCATCAACATCACCAAGAAGATCGCACGAGACGAAGAAGGTGCGGTCTTGGTCGAGTACGCACTGCTGGTCGCCTTGATCGCGCTGGCTTGCATCGCTGCGATTACCCTGTTGGGCAATGAGATTGCAGCTTTGTTCGAGCGAATCGCCGCAATTTTGCAAGCACAACCGCCAGGGCAAGGCTAGTAGGAGAGTCAACGTCGGTTCCTCTCAAGACGAGAGGAACTGCACAATCCTGTAACTGATGCAGAAGTCCGGAATAGCGAAAGTATACGGAGGGATGATCGTTTACCGACTATCTGGTTCACGTTGAGCAACAAAACCACGGATTCCGTGGTGAGGTTGATTGGATGAGGTCGGTTGATGCAACTATTAACGTCAACAGCAGTGATCGTTACGTTGTGTTGCGCCATGATCGCAGCGATCACGGACCTCACCACATCTAAGGTCTACAACGTTCTGACCATACCGATGGTGATCGCGGGGCTGATCTATCACAGCCTGACCGGTGGTCTGATCGGGTTGGCTGGCAGTTTCTTGGGGCTGATCATTGGTTTTGGTTTGGTATTGCTTCCCTTCTTGATGGGCGGCATGGGTGGAGGTGACGTCAAATTATTGGCTGGGATCGGCGCATGGGTTGGGGTGCCCGCAATCTTTTATGTGTTCATTGCTGCCGGGCTGATGGCAGGTGTATGTGCGATTGTCATGTTGCTGTGGCAAAAGCGGTCGGTGGCGCGTCTGGCTGGGGACATGCGGATGATGTGGTGTCAGTTCGCCTCTCTGAGTCAACAGACGGCGACCGAAGGCTGGGCGGATCACAGCATCACTCATAGCCAACCGCGCAGAACGGTGATTCCCTTTGGAGTGCTGGTGGCGCTGGCAGTGATCATCACGTTTTTTTATGCGTCTTGGACAGGAATGTAGAAGTCAACCGGAAATGGTATTCGCAACAGATTTAACATAAAGGCGTCCGTCATGAGTACTCGCACCCTACTAATAGGTTTTTTGACTGTCGCCGCTGGCGCCGCGGCCGCCGTCGGGGTTGGACAATTGGTCAAGCAGCTGGAGCCTCCGGATCTGGACGAGACTGTCAACGTCGTGACGGTGGCGATGGAGGTGCCGCGCGGTGAGATGCTTTCACGAGAACGGCTGACCGTCGAGCAATGGCCCAAGGACCATGTGCCGGAAGAAACATTGAAAACGGTTGATGAGGCACTTGGCCGCGTCGCGCTGGCTCCTTTGTATAAGGGTCAGCCGGTCAACGACAACTTACTGGCCTTACGCGACGTTCCCGCGGGTTTGGCCTCTCTGGTACCCGATGGCATGCGTGCCTTCACCATTCATACGCCAACGATCGCCTCCGGTGTTGCCGGATTCGTACTTCCCGGTAACTACGTAGACATATTGCTAACGGTCAGCAGTAGAACCAGCCTGAGCCGCGAAGTCGGCGGCGGTGTCACGGTGATTCTATTGCAGCGTGTCGAGATTCTCGCCGTCGACCAGAACCTGGATGCGCCGACACAAAACAGGGTCGACGCAAAGAGTTTAAAGTCGGTCACGTTGCTGGTAACACCAGAACAGGCCAGTAAGCTGAGCTTGGCGCAAAACAAGGGAGTACTGGAGTTGTCGTTGCGGAATCCGGGCGATGAAGCTCCCGTGGTTGCAGGTGCGATCACATCCGCGGATTTGCAATATCTGGGTGAGCTGCCGCTAACGGATGAGCCCACTGAATCAGACGAAGAGCGGGTGGGGAGGCTTGTGATGGAACGGCTCGCGGAGCGGGAGGCGGAAATGGAAAAGATGCAAGCAGAACGAGAGGAAGCGCTGAAAGCGGAAATGCTGGCCTTGGGAGAAGAGTTTCAACGTGAAATGGACAGCGCGCGGGCCGAGTTTGCCAAAGCTCAGGCAGCCCCGCAGCCTGCGGTAGAGGCGAGACCGAAGAAGCCAAACGTGTTGGCGATTCGCACTTTGCGTGGCACACACAGCGGCGTCGTGTTGGTTAAACCTGGCAGCGGTTCCAGGAACAACAGCGTTGCCAGAAAGTTAGACAACTAGAGATTTGCAGAAAGGATGATTCGCGATGCGAGCATTGATCGCCAGTTCGGATGCATCCATCACGAAACGGATTCAGGGCATGCTCCAGGGTCGGGGCTGGCAATGTGAGTGGGCTCACAGCAGCAACGCCGACGAGTTGGAAGGAGTGCTTTGCCGGGGCGACTTTGAGATGGTGGTAGTTGTGCTTTCAGCAAAACCTTCGAAGGCCAACGTCGAGAAGCTGCGCGATCATATTTGTGGCAAGATGGTCGTTGTGGGACCGGCCGATCCCAAGATTATCTTGGGAGTGCTGCATCACTGCGGCGCCGAGGAATATGTGAATGTCGATGATCTCGAGGCCGAATTCGAATCGGTGTTGCGCCGCTCACAGCGAGTGGAGCGGGGTAAGGTGATCGCCGTGATTTCGCCCTCTGGCGGCGGCGGCTCAACAACTCTGGCCGTGAATCTGGCAACCGTCCTTGCCGCCAAAGCGGCCCGTTGTGGTTTGATCGATTTGAATCTGTCGGCTGGCGACGCAGCCGCCATGCTTGACCTGAAACCCGATCATAGCCTTGCCGATTTTGCCCGCAACGTGCCACGGATGGATCTTTCCTTGTTCAGCCAACTGCTTAGCTCGCACAGCAGCGGTATCGAATTATTGGCGGCACCGCTCGATTTCGAAGACATCCCTGACGTGACAGGTGATGCGGTGCGTACGGCGATCATCATGGCACGAGACCAGTTTCCTTATGTGGTGGTGGACGTCGATCAGTCGTGCAGTAGCGAACAGATCGAAGCACTCAAGCTGGCCGACGTGATTTTGTTGGTATTCCAGCTTGACTTTCATTCCCTGCGCAACGTCCGGCGCGTTGTTGGCTATTTCACACGTTGCGGAATTGCCAAGACGCTCATTCGGCTGGTTGTGAATCGATATGGCCAGACCGCCGAAATCAGTCCCGCGCAGGTTGAAACGGCGCTAAATATGAAAATTGATTTTTATCTGCCGGAGGATGCAAAAGATATCAACCGCGCGGAAAACACGGGAGTACCGGTGGTCGTCGATCGGCCACGGACAAAGATTTCCCGCTGCATTAGCGAATTGGCGGCGGAAGTGAACGGCGTTACTTGAGGAGACATCGAATCATGGTCTGGACACCAATAGATCGAGACACGCTGGAATGCAAAGTAGAGGACTTCAGTCGCATCAAGGGCGAACTGCATCGTCAGCTGATCGCAGCGATGGACCTGTCGGCACTGGGTTCGCTAAATGAAGAGCAGTTGCGCAGTGAAGTCAGGCAAGCGGCCGAGGAGTTGTGTGGTCAGCGAAAGGAACTACTCAGCCATACGGATCGCGAACGGCTGATTAACGAGGTACTCGACGAGACTTTCGGATTGGGGCCGCTGCAATCCTTAATGTTGGACCCCACAATTTCGGACATTCTGGTCAACGGGCACGACAATGTTTACGTCGAACGACATGGACTGTTGGAACGCATCGATGACATCGCTTTTGACAACGATAAACATCTGATGCAAATCATTCAGCGAATCGTCAGTCGAGTCGGACGGCGTGTTGACGAGGCCAGCCCGATGGTCGATGCACGCCTGCCCGATGGCAGTCGTGTCAATGCGATCGTTCCGCCGCTGGCACTGGACGGCCCGCTACTGTCGATTCGCCGCTTCGGAACGCGGCCGCTGACAGAAGCCGATTTGCTGACCAATGGTACGTTGCCGGCCGAAGTCTTGAAC
>JBFJVZ010000290.1:0-10401 GCA_041623895.1 Pirellulaceae bacterium
ACTTCGCTGTCGCTCGTTGGCTCACCCCAGGCTTTACGCTTTCGCTGCTCCGCAGCTTAATGAATGCGAACCTGTTCTTTGGGGGCCGCCCAGCCTTTATGCTGCCACCGCTATTTTATTTACGAGCAATCGATTTGCGATCCTGCGCCACGCTAGCGGCGACTTTTTCCACGTGAACCGCTTTGGCCACGTAGCTTTTGGCTACCACCCTGGCCGCTGAATTGCTGGACACTTTCGCGGCTCTGTTGCTGGAAACTGTTGGCAGTTCGTGGTTGTTGTCCAAACTGGCTCGTTCTACTTTGACCTTGTCCGAACGATGGGCGACTATCGGCTTGGCCGGTTTGTTCAGGTCGACCGCCGCCGCCCTGCATTTGTGTCGGTCGGTAACCCTGACGTCCGCCCTGCCCCGCCCAGGCGGGTTTACCACCTTTTTCTCGTTGCATCTTTGCTTGCATCTTTGCTTGCCGTTTCGCTTGAGCGCGTTGCCGGTTATCCCGCGCTCGCTGCCAACCCCGCTGCGAATTCTCCATTGCACGCTGGATCGCTGGTCGTGCCGCCTCGGGAACTTCCGCAGCTAAGCCAGCCAAGGTTTGATAATTCTGGGCATGGGCCGCCTCCAATTCTCGCAGCGCTTCGTCAAGTTCTGCTGCCGGTACCGTGTCCTCTGACTCAAGCGTAGCCGCGACCGGGATTGGCGATTGATTTGTTACTGCGATCGGTTGTTGCGCTTTGACCGCGGCTGGAATACAAGCAATCGCGATCAACAAATAAAATTCAAATCGACGCATGTAAGAAATTCCTTTTTCTTAAAATTTTGTGGTGCCGTTTACTTTCGGTACACCAAAAACGGATCATCTGGCGAGAACACGGGATTTCCTAGTCAACAAATCCCGGCTGAACTCCAGGTGAGCATCCGTATAGGAAACTCAGCCTCGGCGCGGCAAGTGAACTGGGGCAAGCCAAGTGACCCCGGACCAACTTTGCCCGCTTCTATGCCAGCAAAGGTAGGTCGTGGCATTCGCGCGTCAGTCCTGGTGAATTCCGCGGCGCTAATATGCTATCGAAAAACTGTTGAGATCCGTTTTTCCATTACGTTAAAAGGAAAATCGAAAGAAGAATTTGGCGAGGGAAGCTCAGTACAATGATTTCGAGGACCGCGATAAGTTCACATTGCAGACTCATGCGGCCAAACCAGTGTGCCAAGTGACACTAATGTTTCTTCTGACGCGCGACACCGATACCGATGAAGCGGGCGGAGTTTTGCTTGTGGTCGACTCGCTTGACCTGCAGATTGCAAAGGGCGGCAAAGCCAAGTTGCGATGAGCGGGACTGGCAGATTCAATCCAATCTTGTTTCTTGGCACGAAATCCGATGATCACGCGTAGGTTTTATGCTGCCCAAGCGACATTTGGGTAGTATGAACACCGCAGCACCGCGCGTTTCAATTCAAGAGTTGTGCATGACATCTTCAACGGAGCCCCCCTTTCCAATCAAACTTTCCTGCCTGCCAATCGCGATTTGTTGTGCCATCGCAGCTTCCGGTTTTCAGCCTCTGGATGCCGCCTCTGACAAATCACCCCTTCCCAACGTGCTGTTTATCGCGATCGACGATCTGCGGCCCGAATTGGGTTGTTATGGCGACTCGCATATTCACAGTCCGAACATCGACGCACTGGCGGCCAGCGGGCGCCTGTTTCAGCGGGCCTATTGCCAACAAGCGGTTTGCAATCCGTCGCGGACGAGCCTGATGACGGGTATGCGGCCGCATTCAATCGGGGTCACTGGGAATCATTCGCACTTTCGCGAGAGTCATCCGGACGTCGTAACGCTGCCGCAGCATTTTAAACAGTACGGATATCACGCCGCGGCGATCGGGAAGATCTATCACGGTGTGTTTCCCGATGGGGCCAGCATCACGAAGTGGGACACGATGGGTGATCCGCAAAGCTGGTCGGTGCCGGCGATTCGCTTCGGGCCACGCTACTACTACACCGAGGAAGGTATCGCAGCCGCGAAGTCGGTCTACGAGACGTTATACAAGGCAAAGCACCTCGGTTCGGATGATTGGACGAAGAAGCTGCTATTCGGGCCAGCGACAGAAGCACCCGATGTGCCGGACAATACGCTTTACGACGGTAAGGTCGCCAGCGCCGCGGTGTCAGCGCTTCGCAGGTTGAAGGACAGCGCAAAGCCCTTCTTTTTGGCGGTCGGTTTCATCAAGCCACACTCGCCGTACATCGCTCCGAAAAAGTACTTCGATCTTTATCAAGACGTCGCGCTGCCGACGCATACCGATTTCCCGACTGATGCCCCACGTTTTGCGGGCCACAGTTCTAGTGAACTACGCCGTTACACCGACCAGCCAAAGCGCGGTGCAATTCCCGAGGCGAATCAGCGCCGCGTACGTCAGGCTTACTTCGGCTGCATCAGTTACATCGACGTGCAAGTCGGCCGCGTGCTGGCTGAACTGGAAAGATCGAGGCTCAGTGATAACACGATCGTCGTGTTGTGGGGCGATCACGGGTATCACCTCGGCGAGCAAGGTTTGTGGGGAAAGACGACCAACTTTGAACTCGACACCCGCGTGCCGTTGATTGTGCGGACGCCAGTAATGAAAGATGCGGGCAAGCCGAGTTCGTCGTTGGTCGAACTGGTCGATCTTTATCCCACGCTGTCCGAACTGGCCGGCTTGCCGATCACGAAGCAGATTGAAGGTACGAGCTTTGTTCCCATCCTGAACGATCCCGCTCAAGTCACCAAGACCGCGGCACTGAGTCAGTATCCGCGTGACGGTGGCCTGATGGGCTATTCGATGCGGACGGCGACGCATCGTCTGACGCAGTGGATCCACCGAGAGACTGGCGAAGTCCGCGCGACCGAGTTGTATGACTACGCCGACGGGCTGGTCGAGAAAAACAACATCGCGAGCAAAGCTTCAAAAACTGTCGAACAGCTCTCGACCGAATTGGCAACTGGGTTTGCTCTCAATCTCGCCAAAACAGAAAATGTCACGAGCGTGGGCTTTGAGAAACCGCAGCCCGGACCCTTTGAGAAACTTGAAACCGAGCTGGGCACATGGACAGCCGACGCCGGACAAACGATTGTTGACGACAAACATGCCAAAACAGGCAAGCACTGCCTGCAGCTCGCCGGTGGAAAGCAAACGAGTGTGATTCTGCAATTGGCGGACACGGTGGACTCGCGGGGCGTTTTGACTTTCTGGGCTGAACGCTGGACTTCCCGCCAACCATTCTCGTTTCGCATCGACAAGCGCGTGGAAAACGGCTGGCAGGAGGTTTTCAACGGCGACCAGAGTGTCCGCGTCGGCCGCTCGTTCCTGAATCATGTCAAAATCCCGCTCCGTGACGACAGTATCGAACAACTGCGATTCACCGTCACCAGTCCGCCCAGCACGGGTGTCTTAATCGACGACATCCGCATCGCGCCGGATCGACCGCAGACGATCAGCAGCGTCGAAGCCGTGCCGTTCACGCTGCCGGCACTTATTGGTACGACTCGCAGTCCGCTGGTAAAGCTGAAGATCGAGACAACAGGCAGTCTGAACCCGATCTCGTTGACGGAAATGCGAGCTGCGATCGAAGGCCTGGCAAACATTGAGTCACTGCAGCTTGCTCGCCGCGAGCGTGGAGAAAGCGATCAGCTTGCGATGCCTGCGACTCTGGCCTTGCCGTCGGCGATCTGGAAGCTTTCCCCACTTGAGTTGAGCGAAGGCGAAAATATCGTCTGGGTTAATTGTCGATTGAAAAAAGACGCCAACATCGACCACCAAGTCGGTGCCGCGATCAAACAGGTCACGTTCTCCAATGGACAAACGTTTCAGCTGGAAGCGTCGCCATCAATGCAGCGATTGGGTGTTGCGGTTCGCCAAGGAAGCGACGATGGCGTTCACACTTATCGCATTCCCGGTCTGGCAACGACCAATCAGGGTACTCTGATCGGCGTCTACGACGTGCGGCGGCGCAGCGGTGGTGACTTGCCGGGCGACATCGACGTTGGCATGTCGCGTTCGATCGACGGCGGACGAACGTGGCAGCCTATGAAAGTCATCATGGACATGGGCGATGACCCCAACTGGCGTTACGACGGCATCGGCGATCCAGCCGTTCTGGTTGATAAGAACACCAGCACGATCTGGGTGGCGGCAACCTGGAGTCACGGCGACCGATCGTGGCGAGGTTCCGGACCGGGCTTGAAGCCGGAAGAGACAGGCCAGTTGATGCTGGTCCGCAGCGACGACGACGGTGTCACGTGGTCCGAGCCGATCAACATTACCAGGCAGGTCAAACGACCGGAGTGGTGCTTCATCCTGCAGGGCCCCGGCAAAGGGATCACGATGCACGACGGCACACTCGTGTTCGCGGCGCAGTATCAGGATTCCCCGGAAAACAAACGACTGCCACACTCGACGATTATCTTCTCGAAAGACCATGGCAAAACGTGGCATGTCGGCACGGGCGCATGCGACGATACAACCGAGTCACAGGTGGTCGAGATCCAGCCGGGCGTGCTGATGCTGAATTGCCGCTACAACCGCAAGCCCGTGCGCGTCGTGATGACCTCGCGCGACATGGGCAAGACTTGGCAGAAACATACGACGTCGGAGCGGGCGTTGATCGAACCTGGCAGCTGCATGGCTAGCCTGATCGATGTCGATCGCGAAGTCGGTAAGGACGTCGGCGGCTGGCTGTTGTTTTCAAACCCCGACAGTACGCAAGGTCGCCGTCGCATCACGATTAAGGCGACATCCGATCGCGGCCTGACCTGGCCAAAATCGCATCGCTTGCTGCTTGATGAAGGCAATAGCGCAGGCTATTCCTGCATGACGATGATCGACGAGAAGACCGTCGGCATCCTCTACGAAGGTAGTCAGGCCCAGATGACGTTCCAGCGAATTCCGCTCAGCGACATTACAGGGAGGATGGGACCATTGTCCCGTCCAGAAGCGTCGCATGGTCGCGACAGTCGTCCCAACCTACGGTCGTTGCGGGTGCCGCGTGTGTTTGGCGATCACATGGTGTTGCAGGCTGATGCCGAGATTCCCGTGTGGGGACACACCAAAGCCGGCGCCAAAGTAACGGTCACGCTGGGGAATCAAACACAATCCGTCACCGCGGATGATGGGGGCCGGTGGCAGGCGCGGCTGAAGCCGTGCATGGCCAGTGCCAAACCAACAACCATGCTGATCCAGTCGCTCGGCGAGCGAGTTGAATACCGCGATGTTGTGATCGGCGAGGTTTGGGTATGCGCTGGACAGTCCAACATGGAATGGATGCTGCGGAAGTCGACGCACGGCAACGAAGAACTCAGTCAACTTTCGCACAGTCAAGACAGCACATCTTTCGCGGAGAAAAACGCGACGTTGCGGCTGCTCCATTTGTCAGGCGGAGCACGCGGCAGTGCCGGCAGCTACACAGCGGAGCATCTTGCCCGTCTCACACCGGAGACATTTTGTGAGGGCGAGTGGCAAACGGCGTCGGCTGAGTCAGCTCAGGAATTCTCCGCCGTCGCATGGTACTTCGGTCGGCATTTGCAGCAGGAACTTAAAGTCCCTATCGGCCTGATCTGCTCAGCAGTTGGCGGCACGCCGACCGAAGCATGGATTCCGCGTCAGGCTCTCGCCGCCGACCAACAACTGAAAGGACTGGTTGTCGGCAATTGGCTGGACAATCCGCAACTTGGTGAGTTCTGCCGTACGCGCGGCCAGCAAAACCTGCTGCGAGCCATTCAGGCTGGCGACGAGATTCCCGGCGACGATCTCGGTCCCAACCACTCCTTCAAGCCCGGCTTCATGTGGTCGGCCGGAGTCGAGCCGATCGTCCCCTACGCGATTCGAGGCGCGATTTGGTATCAGGGCGAATCGAATGCCGAGACGCACGCGCGCGCCCACCAGCACGGTCGGTTGTTTCCTTTGCTGATCAATCAGTGGCGAAAGCGATGGGGACAGGACGACTTTCCTTTTCTCTTTGTGCAACTTCCGGCGATGAATCGGCCAGCATGGCCGCTGTTCCGCGACGGGCAGCGCCGAGTGCTCGACGAAATCAACAACGTCGGCATGGCGATCACCATCGACACCGGCCTTGCCGGCAACGTCCATCCACCATTGAAAAAAACGGTTGGCGAGCGGCTGGCGAGCTGGATTCTGGGAAACACTTACGGATTGAAGTCTTACGCAACGTACAGCGGACCACTGCTTGATGGCACTGAGCGCGAAGCAGACTCGTTGGTCGTCTCCTTCCAACAAGTCGGCGACGGTCTCAAGTCATCGGACGGAAATCCGCTGCGCCATTTCGAGATTTGTGGAAAGGACGGCGTCTTTCATCCCGCCAGTGCAAAGGTCCTGGGCAAAAACACGATCGCGGTTTCCAGTCCGCGCGTGGCCAATCCGACTCAGGTGCGTTACGCGTGGCTGCCTTTTCCGAATCCGCCGGTCAATCTGGTGGGCGGATCCGGGTTGCCGGCTTCGCCATTCACGACGGAAAGCAGCACATCGCTCCGAACCAGGATGGCGGGCGGTGAAGACTCGGCTTGGAGAGCCAGGCGACCCAACATTTTGTTCATTGTTTCGGAAGACAACAGCGACCACCTGGGCTGTTACGGCGAGCGGCGAGTCCACACTCCGCACCTGGACGCGCTGGCCGCCGGCGGCGTTCGTTACACACGAGCTTATGTGCCGTACTCGGTTTGCAGCCCCTCAAGAGCGGCGTTTCTGACTGGACTGTACACACGTCAGAACGGCCACATCGGCCTGGCGACGCATCGGTTCGCGATGTATCGCGACTTCAAAACCATCCCGGCTTACTTTCAAGCGGCGGGTTACTACACCGGTTTCCTCGGCAAGACGCATATCAATCCCGAGCGGCTGGTCGAGGATTACGTCGACCACCGCGCAATTCGGGACGCTAACTTCGGCAAGACCACCAGCATCCAAAAGTACGCCGCAGAGGCTCGCGTCGTCATCAAGCAGGCCGCCGAGCGGGCGCAGCCGTTTCTGCTGATCATCAATTACGCCGACGCGCATCGTAAATTCATTGGACGATCCAAGCACGGATTTCCCACCGAGCAGGTCAAAGACCCCATCGCGCCGTACCCGTGGATCGGTTCCGACACGCCGCATCTGCGTGAGGAACTGCGAGATTATCTCAACTGTATCAACCGGCTCGATGAAGGCATCGGCATGGTGCTAAAGGACCTTGACCAGATGGGAGTCGCCGATAACACGCTGATCGTTTACATCAGCGACCATGGTGCGGACTTCCCACGCGGAAAGGGCAGCATTTACGAAAACGGCACGCGAATTCCCATGATCGTCAACTATTCGAACGTCTTTCCCAAGCGAAAGGTCGAAAGCCGAATGGTTTCGACGATTGATATTCTGCCGACCATGATGCAAGCAGCCGGGTTGCAGATTCCTGACGATCTGCCGGGATTTCCGCTTCAAGACATCGACTCAGGCAAAGCCCCGCCTCGGCAGTACATCCACACGTTTACCACCGGCTCGTGCCCGAATCTGTTGTACGTCCAATTCGGTATTCGTAACGAGCGCTACAAGCTGATCTACAACCCGGATCGGGCGCTCAATCGCCTCGCTGCTTCCCGTTACCGAAATAGCAAGTTGCCCGAAGGCCAGTATGTGGCGAGTTTTCTTCATCCGCCGCAGTACGAGTTATTCGATCTTCAGGAAGACCCGCACGAATGGCAGGACCTGGCCGATAGCGCCGAGCACAGGGAGATCAAGCAGCAGTTGCTCAAGGCCATGCGCGACTTTCAACATCAGATCAAAGATCCTTTTGCCGATCGGGAAAACATTGCGGCCTTCCTCGCCGAACAAAAAGAGTACCAGACGAAGCCGTACAAAAAGCCCGGCTTCCGCTGGCCTCACCTGGACATGTTTAAAAAAGCGCAGGAGGCCAACCGGTGAAACTGCGATGTGCATTTCATTCATTGTGGGCTGCGCTGAATCGAATTGCGTTGTCGTTCCTTTTTTCTCTGCGTCTTTGCGCGACCATCTTCACGATCCAGCCATTTCGCTGCGCATGCATGATGCGCTCGGAGCAAGCACCAAGCCAATCGGGATCGGGGCCGCATTGCTGTCAGCCCAGGCTCGGACGTGCGCGGACAAATGTTGCGCTGACGATTGGCGTGGGTCTGACCCCTTTTCGCTCGTTCTGCGTTTGCGCAAAGACAGCGCCGTCCCGATCCCAATCGCTGTCAAATAGAAGCCGGATCGGTTCGCGCCAGTCAGCTAGCTTGAGAACACATCAACTGATGCTCGACCCAAACGACCCCTGGCCCGAAGGCTATCGGATCGCCGACACCTGGCCCGCTTGATGGGCGTTGAAAAACAGAGCTCTGGGGGTATTCAAGTTGGCGGATGTCACGGCCAAACGGTTGCTCTTTTTTGCCACCTGCTCGGCGACTCACTCGGGACCAGCATCTTTTAACGCTCGTAGCCGAGTAGACCCGGCAAGAACATCACCCCCATCCAGATTGTGAATCAGGCCGAGAAGCGCATTCCGCTGGAGTTCGCAGGCGAACCAGAACTGCAGGCCGAGTTAATCGCCGCGATCCAGGCGATACGCGACCGCATCGAGTCGAAGTCGCCGTCGAAGTCGCCATGATCCTGCAACGACGAGACGAGATGCCAGCAGGACCTACAGAGTACCCCCTAGCAGAGTCGAACTGCTGTCTCCGGACTGAGAATCCGGTGTCCTGGGCCACTAGACGAAGGGGGCCTGGCAGCGGCCACCATTATAAGATGGTTGTCCCCGCTGATTCCGCGACTTCGGCGTGCCGGGCGCTGACAAACATTTGTCGGCAGCTTTGCTTGCAAGACGCGCTAAGCGGCGTCGCGGGTTCGCACTCGCTGGCTTTCTCTGCCAAGTCGATTCGGATGATTGAGGCAACGAAGGTCGATCATCCTTCGGCTTCGCCGGATTGCTTGACCACTTTGTCGATCAAACCGTATTCACGGGCCTCTTCGGCTGACATGAAGCGGTCGCGGTCGGTGTCTTCCTCAATCTTTTCCAAGGAATGACCGGTGTGTTCGATCATGATCTCGTTCATTTTCTTCTTGATTCGACGCAGTTCTTCGACGTGAATTTCCACTTCCCGCGCGGTACCCTGCATGCCGGCCAGCGGCTGGTGAATCATGATCCGTGCGTTGGGCAGAGAAAACCGCTTTCCCTTGGCGCCGGCGGTTAATAACACCGCCCCCATCGACGCCGCCTGACCAATGCAATAGGTCGCGACGTCACAGGACACGAATTGCATGGTGTCATAAATCGCCATACCAGCGGTAATGCTGCCGCCGGGGCTGTTGATGTACAAATGAATGTCGGCCTTGGGGTCATCCGACTGCAGAAACAGCATCTGAGCGACCAAAGAATTGGATATCTGATCGTCAACCTGTTGACCGAGAAAAATGATGCGGTCTTTCAGCAACCGGCTGTAGATGTCGTAGGTGCGTTCTTCGCGACCGGTCTTTTCGACAACGTATGGAATCAGTGGCATTGTGGAAGGTATCTGCTGGATGGAATTGAATCGGAAAGTGGACGGACCGCGTTAGTCATCGTCCTCGTCTTCAACCGGCGGCTTGGTCAGAATGTCGTCGACCAAACCGTATTCTTTGGCATCATTTGCCGAGAGAAAGAAATCTCGATCGGTATCATTGGCGATTTTTTCGACCGGTTGTCCGGAATGCTGGCTGAGAATCTCGTTCAGCACATCCCGGTAGCGGAACATTTCGGCCGCTTGGATTTCGATATCGCTGATCTGTCCGCCCACGCCACCCATCGGTTGGTGCATCATCACGCGGCTGTTGGGCAGACAATATCGTTTTCCCTTGGTGCCGCCCACCAACAAGACGGCCGCACCGCTGCAAGCTTCGCCCACGCAGTAGGTAGCGATCGGACACGTCAAAATCTGCATGGTGTCATAGATGGCTAAAGTTGCCGTCACGCTGCCGCCGGGCGAATTGATGTAAAAATGAATATCTTTGCGGCGATTCTCACTCTGCAAATACAGCAGTTTCATCACCAACTCATTGGCGTTGCCGTAGTGAATCTCACCCTGAAGAAAAACAATTCGGTTCTCCAGCAGCAAGTCGCCGAGCGTCAATTGTCGTTGACGCTGATAGCTCTGATACGAGTGGCTGCTGGCAATCTGCTGAGCCAACGGGAGGTTCATACAATGACTTTCTATCGGGAGCGTTAACGTAGACCAAATCGAATGCACGCCATCGCCGGGAAAAGGCCGCACTGATCATCCGACTTCAGCGTAAGTGTTCGCGATTGGCCCGAAGATGACAAGGCCGGTGCGGGGCCGAAACCGTCAACCGACAGCAAACAGTTGGGGATAGCTGGGTAGAACAGGTTCTGTGTC
>JBFJVZ010000291.1:0-10398 GCA_041623895.1 Pirellulaceae bacterium
ATGATGTGCCCGTTCGGACAGCAGAACCCAGTCCGCCGCGGTTGCCGGAACAGCAATGGCGCAACACAACAGTGCGGATTCAATAATGCGACGATGAATCGCGGGCATTGACAACGCGTAACCTGATCGCGTGGTGTGTAATACTAAGCTCATGAACACAGCCTTGAGGATAATTCAAACGTGAAGAAGCAGGAACGGGCCGATGTTGTCCGCAAGCGATTGGCCCAGCTGTATCCCGACCCGCCGATTCCGCTGGATCACCGAGACGATTTCACATTGTTGGTCGCCGTTTTGCTGAGCGCCCAATGCACGGACAAGAAAGTCAACGAAATCACGCCGGAATTGTTTCGCCTGGCAGCCACGCCGCAAGCGATGAGAGATCTGGGAGAGAAACGCATCCTGGAGATCATTCGTCCACTTGGGCTGTCCACGCAAAAGGCCAAGAGTCTCGCCAAGTTGTCCGCGATGCTGATCGAGAAGCACGGTGGGAAGGTGCCAAAGACTTTCGAGGAATTGGAGGCTTTGCCCGGTGTCGGTCACAAAACGGCCAGCGTGGTGATGGCACAAGCGTTCGGGATTGCTGCCTTTCCCGTCGACACGCATATCCATCGCCTGGCACAGCGATGGGGACTGAGCAGTGGCAAGAACGTCGAGCAAACCGAGAAAGATCTCAAGAAACTGTTTCCGCAATCGTCGTGGAACGATCTGCACCTGCAGATCATCTTTTACGGCCGCGAGTACTGCACGGCGCGAGGCTGCGATGGAACCCAATGCGAGTTGTGCCGGGAGCTCTATCCCCAGCGAAAGAAAGCCGTGGTGACAAAAAAGTAGTTTCGCGTTACTAGGCTTTGTCTCAAAAGTCGTAGCCGGAGTCGCCAGACTTCGGTCCGCGTCTTGGAAAACCTGAATTCTGGCGAATCCAGCTACGTGTTCACGACTATTTTTTGAGTTTTGAGACAAAGCCTAGCTGGAGGTAGTCTCGGTAGGCCAGAACTTGGAGAGTGTCCGGCTTAGGAACCGCTGAGCAACAATCACAAAGAAGAACCACGGAGTTGTGGCAGCGTCTAGCCGCGGGGAAATTCGCGTTCAGATGCCGATTCCTGGGGCTGCGGAATGCTCGCTCAGACGAGCAATCCTGGCCCCTGGCTAGACGCTGCCACTGCGACGCAGTTGTCGTATGGTGGTGACGAACGAAAAAGAATCCAGTGGCAATTTTCGCTCGCACCGTCAACCGCCGCTAGACTTGGATCATGGAAGAAGGCGATTGGAAAATACTGAGATGGATGGCGAACCATCGCAGGACCACGGGCTTGGTGACTTTGGCCGTGTTTGCCTACGGTCTGTTTGGTTGCTGGCCAGCGATCACGGCAGAGCTGCCGCGTTTTGATCGCTGGCATCGATGGTTGTTATGGACCGGTGACCTGGCGGCCTTGCTGGCAGTGGTTGTTTGGACGATTCGCAAGCCACCTGACGAGGCGTCTGATTACACGCGTGCGGTGAAACGGGCAACGATCGCCATCATGGTCGCGATCAGCTTCGATATCGCGGTAACCGTTTACGGATTGGAAAGTGAGCGTCGTTCGTGGCTGGGTTCGACCGCGGCCGTGGCAACGGTAACGAAAACGTCCACACGTGTCGTGCAGCTTGCCCAGCCGAAGAGGTACTACGTTATCGACTTTGAGTTCCCGGACTTGGCCGGTAATTCGCATCCCGGCCGTCTGGAGTTTTCTCAATTCGGCGATGACGAAATGCCGAACTGGAAGAAGATCCTGTTGGCTGCGGTTGAGAATAATCGGAAGAAAATCGATATCGTCTATGATCCTGAGCGACCGGCCAGGGTCTGGGCCAAAGAGCAAGCTTGGGGTCATGGTGCGCGGTTGGGCATGATTTGTATGTGCATTCACATATTTCAGATCACGATGCTTGGCGGTTTTGTCTACCACGTTTTGGTGCAGCGAAATCGCGAAGCGTTTTCGCCGGAAATCAGCGAGGTAACGTCGGTGCTGCCGCTGGTTGTCGAAGCGATCACGCTGGCGATCATTGGCAGCGCCGCGCTGTGGATGGGTTCGCTGGCCTAGAGCATTTTCAACAACGATGTAGCGATGTCGGGAAAAAGGGTCGCAGGTCGGAGCCCAAAAGTGCAAAGCACCCGAAGGGCCGTTCCAGCTTTTGGGGTTCGACCCCTTTTCCCAACGTTCACTTCAGCATTCGCGTATCGTGCACACCGCAGACGCGACGCACGATGAATGGTCCGAGTACGAATTCTTTCAGCGAGCCAAAAAGAATCACGCCGATCACCGCAAAGGTGAAGATCATCAGCAATAGAATCGTCCAACGCTCGTCGCGAAATCCGATCACGGCAACCACAATGCCTGCGAATAATCCGAATGCGGCTGAGATCAGCAGAAACACCCGGGAGCACAGGAATCGTTGTAGACCGCTGGCACCGGCACTGTGGCGGGCGTAGTAATCCGTAATCTTTTCGCCGGTATCCGACCAGGCAAATTCGGACAATGGAAAATAATCCATGCACGATTCGCACCACGTGCGTTGCATGTCGGAGAGAGGATCGGAAATCGTCTGAAAAGCTTCTCCGCCGACGATCGTTTCGGTGGAACAATCCTGATGAGTGTAGACACGAGCTTCGGGGATTTCACTGTCGTTCATGGTGGTCTGCCTGAGTGATCCGATGACGAACTGGTGTTCTGTCAAGTCTGAATAGTTGGGCGATGTAGTAGTGGAATTCGAGCGCATTTCGATGTGAGTTCAATCTCGATTGAGGACCAGGTTGTCGCGGTGGACGACACTCTCGTAAGGTCGATGACCGAGAATTTCGCTGACTTGGTCGCTTGGTTTGCCGATGATTTTTCTGACTTCGGCGGCGGGGTAATTACACAGCCCACGAGCGATTTCGTTGCCCTCGGGATCGCGCAAGGCGACAACGGACCCGCTCTCAAAATTCCCAATCACAGCCGTGATGCCAATCGCCAGCAGGCTGCGGCCTTTTTCACGGACAGCTGTGGCGGCGCCGGCATCCAAATGAAGGCTTCCTTCCACGCGCGCGGCCGTACCGATCCAACGGCGGCGGCCGCGAATCGATTTTTCGGGCGGTGGAAACAGCGTTCCCACATCGTCTCCGGCCATGATGCGATCCAGAATGTCGTCCTCGTGACCTGGCCCGATGATGGTCGGATGTCCGTGGGAAGTGGCAATTCGCGCGGCGGTCAGTTTGCTGGCCATGCCGCCTTTGCTGAGACCGCCGCGGTGGTCTTGGGCGAGAGCAAAGACATCTTCATCAAGCGTGCGGACCAAATCGATTCGCTTGCTGGCGGGATCATCGGGCGGTCCATCGTACAGCCCATCGACATCCGACAGAATGATCAGCAGCGCATGGCTTAGCAGTCCGGCGACGTGGGCCGCCATACGATCGTTGTCTCCGAATGCGGTCATCAATTCGTCGACCGCCACACAGTCGTTTTCGTTAACGACCGCGATCGCACCGAATTCGTGAATCTGGATAAGGGCGTTTCGCACATTCAGGTAAGAATCACGATGCTGCAATTCGGCTAGCGTGAGTAAGACTTGTGCGGCATGACGGCCTGATTTTGCGATCGCAGCCTCGTAGGCTTGGATCAAACCGGTTTGGCCGATGGCCGCGACGGCTTGCAGTTGGGCCAGTCCTGTGGGGCGTGTCGAGAGGCCTAGCTTGCCCAGGCCTGCTGCCACGGCACCGCTGCTGACGACGACGGTTTGACGTCCCGCATCGGCGATCCTGCACAGTCCAGCTGCCAAATTGTCCACTCGACGGTGATCCAATTTCCCAGCCCGGGTGGTCAGCACACGCGTGCCGACTTTGACGACCACGCTGTCAGCATGGTCGATTGCCGTGCGGCGAAGTTCGGCAGCGGTTGGATCAGCCACGGTCGTAGGGGAGATAATAGTTTGGTAATCGATTTCGGCACTCTTGTGCTCTCGGGAGTGTCGGATTGTTATGGGGAATCGACGACCTTGGAAGGCCGAGGTACAAAAACGAGTAGTCCCCCGTGCTGGAGCCTCGGCAAGGCCCAACTCGGGAGGCTCGGCAAAGCCCGGCGCTGGAGGCTCGGCAAAGCCCGGCTCGGCAACTACTGCACAGCCGGGCATTCATTCCTTCGCCAAAGTTCATTCCACAGGACGGCACTCTCGACATGAGCGAATTACACCACGAGTGCGGTGTGGCAGCCATTTATCATCTTTCCGGGCGCGGACGCAGCCCCGTGTGTCCCAAGGAAGGCCCCCGACAGGTTTCTCGGTTGTTGCCACGGATGATGCTTGACATCCAAAATCGTGGCCAGTTGGCCGCCGGGATGACTACCTACAACCCGGACCAGCCGGCGCTGCTGACCACGCGTAAGGACGTCGGCACGGTCACGGAAGTTTTCCGGCTCAACCATCGTGCTAAGGTCGAATCACTGATGCGGCACTTGGCCGGCTGTGCAGCGATTGGCCACGTTCGTTACGCTACCTGCGGCCAAGACGATCGCGATTACGCTCAGCCGTTCGTGCGGCGACACATCCACAAACGTAAATGGTTCAGTTTTGGCTTCAATGGTCAATTATCGAATTACGGATTGCTGAAAGAGCGTTTGCTGGCCGATGGCGACCATCATTTATCGCTGGACACCGACACGGAAATCATTCTGCACGAGTTTGGCCGTGTGCTCAGCAAGGCCCCCGGTCGGATTGAGTGGATCGACGTGCTGCGCGAAACGACCTCCGGTTTTGACGGGGCCTATTCATTGGCCCTGTTGACGGCCGAGGGCGAAATGATCGTGGCTCGCGATCCGCTGGGCATCAAGCCGATGTGTTACGTTCACGAAGGCCCGCTGTTCGCCGCGGCCAGTGAAAGCGTTGCCTTGTTGAACTTGGGATTTGAGAATGAACAGATCAAATCTCTTCCGCCGGGCTGCGCGATCATCGTCGACTCGGAACAGGGTGTGCGATTGGAACGATTCGCCGAAGAGCGGACACCCAAGCATTGCTTCTTTGAGTGGATCTATTTTGCCAACGTTGCCAGTACGCTGGACGATCGCAGCGTTTACATCAGCAGGACTCGGTTGGGCGAAGAACTGGCACGGGCGGAACGCGAAATAAATCGGGTGCCGCTGGATAGTGAAGACACGATCGTTGTTCCTGTGCCCGACACCAGCAAAGCAGCTGCTGACGCGATGGCTTATGAACTTTCCATCCCTTCGCGCGAAGGTTTGATTCGAAATCGCTATGCCGGGCGAACATTCATCGAAGGTGGTCGGGCGCGGAAGGCTAAGGCAGCGATCAAATACACGCCGCTTCGAGAAGTTCTGGAAGGCAAATGCGTGATCCTGGTCGAAGATTCGATTGTTCGCAGTACCACCATGAACGTACTGTTGGATCGCATTCGCACCGTTGGCGGCGCCAAGGAGATTCACGTCCGAGTCGCCTGCCCGCCGATCGTGGCTCCCTGCTTCTACGGCATCGACATGAGCACCATCGATCAGTTGATTGCCCCCAAATACTTCGGTATCGAAGGCAAGTTGACGGACGAGGCCCAGCAGAAACTGGCCGATGATCTGGGTGCCGATTCACTTCGCTACCTGCCCGTGGAAGCGATTGCCAGAGCAATCGGTATTTCTGACGAGAAACTGTGTCGTGCTTGCGTGACCGGCGAATATCCGACAGCCTGCGGACAGCACTTGTATCAGATTGCCTTGGATAATCGTGGCTCCAAAGTTGACAAGCAGCGAACCTATGAGCAGCTTGCCGCAGCGGTCGCGGCCGACTGAATGCTGCCGGCTATCGACGGGTGGTATCTGCAGGGGTCGAAAGCCCGACCAGGTGAACTGAGCGGAGACGCTGATCTCCACTGGGGCGATACAGCTTCCCGCGCTCGGGTTACAATCAAAAGGGATACCATTACCGAACGTCGTCTTTTTTTGGATCAGACATGATGCGCTCTCAAGCAAGCATTTTTGTATTCTTCTTGACGCTGATGCTCACCAGCGGTTCCCGCATATGGGCAGCCGAACTGTTCGTCGAAGCCGAGAGCTTTGCTGAGCGGGGCGGGTGGAAACTCGATACCCAGTTCATCCAGCAAATGGGTTCGCCTTATCTGCTGGCCCACGGTCTGGGACGCCCCGTCGACGATGCGAAGACGCAAGTTCGGATTCCTGAGTCGGGTGAGTACCGCGTTTGGGTTCGTACCATCGATTGGGTTGCCCGTTGGGGGGCGAAGCCATCACCGGGCAAGTTCCAAATCATCATCGACGGTGATCCCCTGACTGAAACCTTTGGCACCAAAGGCTCCAAGTGGTCGTGGCATGACGGGGGTACGGTTGAGTTACAAAAAGGCGAACGTACCATTGCGCTGCACGATCTGACCGGCTTTGATGGACGGTGCGATTGCATCTATTTCACCACCGATTTGAGCGAGCAGCCGCCGCCGGTGGACGACGTACTTTCGGATTGGCGACGCGAGCAACTCGGTTTGGCCAAGGAACCGGTCGAGCAAGGACCGTATGACCTGGTCGTCATCGGTGGCGGGTACGCCGGCATGGGAGCCTCGCTGTCGGCTGCGCGGATGGGCTGCCGAGTAGCCTTGGTTCAAGACCGGCCCGTGCTGGGCGGCAATGGATCCAGCGAAGTCCGGGTTTGGGCGAAGGGCAACATTCGCCGCGGTAAGTTCCCTCGCATCGGTGAAATCGTCGAGGAGTTCGCCGACAGAGCCACCAAGTCACCGGGACGCTACGAAGAATTCGGCGACGAGCTGAAAGAAAAGATTGTTCGCGCTGAACCAAACATCGATCTGTTCTTGAATCATCACGCCCACGCAGTGCAAATGGATGGATCAAAAATCAAATCGGTTGATGCACTTGATACACGGACGGGCGCCGAGGTGCGCTTCTTTGGCACTTTGTTTGCCGACTGTACCGGACACGGCTGGGTGGGGACTTGGGCCGATGCCGACCGTGATATGACTCCCGTTGGCCGCATGGGGATGAGCAACATGTGGGCCTGGGACGAGCTTGACAAACCAACCTCGTTTCCCGAGACCCCCTGGGCCCTGGATTTGACGATGGCGGACTTTCCCTATCCCCGTGATCATCACGGCCAGTGGTTTTGGGAAAGTGGCTTTGACAAGAATCCAATCGATGAAGCGGAAGCCATTCGAGATTGGAATCTTCGCGCGGTCTACGGTGCCTTCAATGCGATGAAGAATCGAGACGGTGCCGAGCAACATCAAAACGCGATCCTGACGTGGATCGCTTTTGTTGGCGGGCCGCGTGAAAGTCGCCGATTGATGGGCGATGTCGTGCTGACCGAGGAAGACATCGTCTCCAAACGTGACTTTCCGGATGGTTGTGTGCCCAGTACCTGGTCGATCGATTTGCACTATCCCAAGGAACAGTACGCCAAGAAGTATGGCGACAATCCGTTCATCTCCAAAGCGGTTCACGGCAAAGGTGTTGATCGTTCGTACGGTTATCCCGTGCCGTATCGATGTTTTTACAGCCGCAACATCGACAACCTGTTCATGGCTGGCCGCTGTATCAGCGTCACCCATGAAGCGCTGGGCACCGTCCGAGTCATGAAAACCTGCGGGATGATGGGCGAAGTGGTCGGTAAGGCCGCATCGGTCTGTTACTTGAATGGCTGCATGCCGCGAGATGTCTACAAGAAACATCTGGACGAACTGTTGGACCTGTTAAAATTGCCCGGCAAGGCAAGGCGCAGCACACCTTCGTCACAGATCATCATTCCCGATGACGCCTTGCCGCTGGCCGGCCCCCATGGACCACCAAGTGGAATGGATCCGACGAAGTTGGACGGAATCGTTGTCGACGATAAACAGGCCAAGCTGCAAGGCGGTTGGCAAAGCGGCACGGGATTAAAGAACTACGTTGGCTACAGCTATCTGTATGCGGGTCCGAAGACCGGCGCCAAAGCAACGTTCTCTTTGCAAGTCAAAGAGCCTGGAAAATACAAAGTTCAAATCTTCAGCCAGTCACACGAAAATCGATCGACCAAGAGCTCGGTTACCGTCAACGTGGGCGGCGACACGAGAACCCATCGAGTCAATCAACGCGACAAGTCTCCCGATGACATCATTACGGTCGACGAAGTAACGCTGGCCGCAGGCGAGCAAGTTACCGTGGTGATCGACACCGAGGGCGCGGACGGAAACGTACACGTGGATGCGGTGCGATTGTTGAAAGTGAAATAGTCGTCGCACTCTGCGAGTTCGTTTGCCGCAAGTAGACCATCGTCGTCGAACTTTCCGAGTTCGATTGCAGCAGGCAGACCATCGTCGTCAAACTCTCCGAGTTCGATTTTAGCAGGAGGATAACCACGGATTACGGTGACAAACGAACTCGCAATCAAATGCCGCTTTGATGAAATCGAATTCGGAGAATTCGACGACGTGGGCCAATGAGTCGACCGCGAACCAGACGGCCGCGTTTGGCGCTACTGGTGCACTGCCTCCGCGTGGCTCTGGTGATGGCGCTGCTGTTGGCGATTCCTTCTCCGACAAAACCAGTTTCAGACGGTACCACCGCACCAAGTCTGGACCGCGTCCAACAGATGTTGCCTGCGGCGAGGTCCGTCGACGGCCAGCAAGATGCCGCGGGGATGTGGTCCGTCCGCGACGAAAGTGGCGAGCGGATCGCAACGCTCGCCCGCACGTTGCCGATTGCCAAAGATGTTGTTGGTTATCGCGGGCCGACCGAATCGATCATCGTCTTCGATCCCGAGTTGAATATCGCCTCCGTGCGACTGCTCGATAGCGGAGACACTGCAGAACATGTCGACGCCGTGTTGGCGGACGAAAGTTTTTTCGAGCAGTTCAAAGGTTGGCCTTGGGGCGGCCCCGACAGGCAGACAAGAATCGACGCGGTCTCCGGTGCGACACTTACCAGTTTGGCATTGGTCGAAGGAGTCTTGAGACGGATTGGTGGCGATCGTCCCTCGTTGGTCTTTCCCGATCCGATCACGGCTGAGGAACTGCAGGTTTGGTTTCCTGGCGCCCGGTATGTCGAGGATCGGGGCACCGTCTCGATCGTGAAAGGCAGCGAAGGAGAATTCCTCGGCCGCGTATTGCGGACCGGACCATTGATCGATGACATATCCGGTTACCAAGGTCCAACCGAAATGTTGATGCGTTTGTCCGGAGACACGGCAGAGAAAATCCGGCTGCGAAGATCGTACGACAACGAACCCTACGTGGACTATGTGCGAGTCGAGTCCGGTTTTTGGGCGATATTCGAGGGCAAATTGCTGTCGGAACTCGTTGCCTTCGACCCGGCAGCTGCAGGCGTGGAGGGAGTCTCGGGCGCGACGATGACGAGTCTGGCCGTCGCCGACACGATCGTCGCAGCAGCCAGGCAGGCGGAAGTCAGCATCAAAGCCGAGACCGTCGTTCACACCGGCTCCGGTCCGCTTGCCGGCATGCGTTGGACGTTTGCCGACTTTGCCACGATCACGATCCTGCTGCTGGCCGCTGTTGCCAGCCGCATCCGTTGGTACCACCACCGATCGTTTCGCAAAACTTGGTTGCTGACGATGGTGATCGTGATTGGATTGTGGGCCGGCAATCTTGTCTCGCTGGCATTGATCGCCGGCTGGTCGGCCGAAGGGATCGCCTGGCGATTGGCACCGGGGCTGTTCGCGATCGCGATCGTCGCGATCGTTGCCCCGCCGATCAGCAAGGGGAACCCGTACTGCAATCACTTATGTCCGCACGGAGCGATTCAGCAATTGATCAAGCCATCGGCACATTCACGCCGCCATCGGCATCCATCGCGACGATTAACAAAGTTGTTACGTTGCATCCCCGGGATCACGCTGGTTGCCGCTTACCTGGCTTTGATCATCGTTCCCAGCATCGATCTCTCCGCGTGGGAACCGTTCCACGCCTATCTGTTCCGCATGGCCGGTTGGAGTTCCATCGCATTGGCAATGGCAAGCCTGTTGCTGGCGGCTTTCATCCCGATGGGTTATTGCCGTTTCGGCTGTCCCACCGGCAGCCTGTTGGATTATCTGCGACGAACAGCCACCAGTGACCGCTTTCGCGCAAGCGATCTGATCGCGCTGATTCTCTTGGCCACCGCCTGGATCATGCGTTAGCAACTTCAATGACGGGCTGATTGGAATAACAAAATCTTGACCGCATTGGTGACGACGTTATCTTGATGATTCTCAAGGTGATATGTTCCGATGCGAAAGAAAAACCTCGCTCCGCTAATCATCCGCAAAGATGTCGATAAGGCCGATCTTGCCGACAAGGTCATCAAAGATCGGGACTTGCTTCCTGATGTCATTGACGGATTACAGTCCCAGCAGGCTGATTTAAAGTTTGGCTGTGCCAAGATCATTCGCATCGTC
>JBFJVZ010000292.1:0-10398 GCA_041623895.1 Pirellulaceae bacterium
CTGGAATGTGCTTCGATCCAGGACGTACTTGCCGCAACCGACGGGATCGACGACGAATCACACGGCGAATTAAAGCGGATGCTGCGGCGCATCGTATCGATGTTGACGCGATTGATCGGACGCGCTGGCGTCGTATCCGAGACGAGCGAAGAGTACAATTCTGCTGACGAGTACGAGTACCGCGATGCTGAGTACGAGTACGAGCACGAACAAAGACAGTCAGAACAATGGCATGAACGTTGCGGACTGGAAATGGTTTGAAGATGAGCGGGTGTGAATCCCGCCTGGGTAACTGCTAGCCACAGGCCCAGTATCGAGTTTTGCAGGCCCAATTGAGTGGATCGAAGCCGGGTAATGCCGGTGCAGGGAAGGCGTCCGAGCCAATACGCGGACTGATGGGAGCCCTTCCGGACACAGAGCCGGACAATCGGTCACTCCCGTGGGATTCGCAGCGCACTTCGGTGCGTCGGTGTTGGTGGGGAGCCGGATGCGTTAGCGGCGCACGTCCGGTTCTGGGAGGGGCCGAGGGTCAATTGGCCATGGATAGAATCTTGTGACACCACAGAATCGGAAACGAGTGGCAAACAGGGAACACAAACCCTATCCTAAAATCCGAAAGACCTCGGTCTACTCGCACCGAAGGACCGGTGGATCGTTTTCAAAAATGGATGCTCAACTCCCGGTCCTCGGTGATCGATATGCGACCAACCGCAAAGCTGATAACGGATACTGAAACACATGAATGATCCAAAGCCAGATTATTCCGATCCTGAGGTGGAAATGGAGTGGCTCGACGAGCAAGAAGAAAACATTGCCCGCTATTTGGAACTGGAATCCGTTTCAGTCAAAGATGAACCTGCGATCATGTGGTGTCTTGCGCCTTACGTCTCAATTTGGACACTAGCACCAGACGCTGATCGTGACCGAATCTGGATTGTGTCTGGTGACTTGCCTACAGACTACATCATCGACGCTGACATATCGGACGCTCGAACCGCTGCCTCGGCATTTGCTAAACGCTGGGTAGACGTATCGGAGTGCATGATCCAAGGTCAATCTCATCCAACGATTCAGATCGGCCACATGAACGATCCCAATAAACGCCGCGAACTTGGCGAGTTGCTGCGTCGCCGTGCTTCGATATTATCAAAGTGGGCGACGGACGATTCGATTTGGGAAGAAGAGCCGTGAACAACACCTCAATTCGTGCTCGCATCGAAAACAGAGTGCCGCATAACCATCGCATTCACACGGAGGCCCGTTGGTTCGGTCTTACGAATGGATGCTCAACTCACGGGCCCCGGTGATGCCGGTGGTTATCCGACTGAAATCCATCGACTTCTAAACGTTGATCCGAAGATTCAATGGGACACACGGCACCGATTCAATGCCCGGATTGCTCTGCAATACGCGACGTCGAGCTAAAGGATATGGCAATCAATGCGGCTGATGCCACATTCACCTACACGCATCTTTGTGACTGCGGTTACTCACACTCGTTTGTCGACGCACCTATCACTGACGTCGAACGGTTCATCCCAGACGTCTCGGAGTCGCAGCGAGTGGCGGAATCGCTCGGAATCTCTCCCGAAACGTACGCCTTCTACATCTGGCCGCCGGATGTCCGCTCCGCGATCGACAAAGAACGCCGCAAACTTCCTGAATCTAAAACAAAACGCGATCTTCGTGCCGCCGCATTGCCGCTGCCAAAGCAACTTGATGAACGGTGGTGGGTTGTCTACAAGCTCTCGCATACAATCGTTTTCGACCCGCGAATCAATACGTACGGCTTCGTGGAAACCGACGGCTCCATTGCTGAAACGGGCGATATTGTCTCGCTTGTCGCGAAACTCAAACTTGACGACGCCACCTGACCGCATCGTGGCGGATAACCACTGCACCCGAGCGGCGATGTCGGGCGTTTTCAAATGGACAATCTCTGGTCGCCGCCGGATGATTGGAAACGTTATGCGTTCGTCAGCAAAACTGGCTCTTCCTCGCAATTCATGAACGACTCCAATACCACGTCCGATGGATCAACCGAGTTGAATCCCTATTCACCACCATCAGCCGGTGAGGAGTCCGAAACTGGAATTGTCGCCAATGGCGTGTACCGGGACGGCAACAGAATGGTTGTGGATACCGCAAACCACCACTTTGAAAATATTTGCGTAAAGACTGGGATAACCGCGGATTCGGTCTGGGTTTTGGAAGATCGGGCGATTTCCCAAAAAATTTGGATGACGTCGTTTGCAATGTGCGGCCTTATCGGAGTCTGGTTTGCAAAGAGATGGTATGGAAGGCCAGTCAAACTCTCAGTTCCGATCGAACAAGAATGGATGGAGCGAGCGACATCCAGTGCGGCCGCATGGACGAAGATTCTCCAACTCGCTTTCGTCGTGCTTGTCCTCTCGATTTTGCTGAGCGTTTTCACATTTACGTCTCTCCTGCAGATTCTGATCCTGTTGTCAATGGTCGCAACGGTTGCGATTTCCGTTTATACCTATCGCAAATGTCAAGCTCGAGATGCCCCACTGAGGGTACGACGCAGAGCGCGGGCTCGTCTGGATGACAGGTGCGCATGCGACAGTGCTCCAAAGACTCTCCCAAGTTCCGTCAAACGCAGCTGAGTCTCTGCCACAAGAAGACGAGAAAAAGTGTGGAGAATGCGGCCGAAAGGGTCGGGTGACTCCTCAGATGCAGGAGCAGGATCCACGAAGAGATGTGTTGGGTGCAATCGGTAAAATCAAAAGAACGATTGCGATCGAACCCGAGAAAGAACCGCAATCAATCCTTCGAGACGCACAAGCTTGATCAACCGAACATCATCACAGCTTGGCCTGTGACCGCTAAACGAATGCGCTGACCACGTAAAAAACCAGGACAAACCTGCTTGACGCTACAGCCTCTTTCAGAGATGGTCCAACCGCTGCGGCGTAGCGTTGACTTGGCGATATGGCTTTAGGGCAGGTCAAACGCCTTTCGCTGACCCCCCAAATGAAAACGATTGGCATGTCGGTGGCACAAAGGTTCGCCGCCTGAAACTCGGGCGCGGCAAACGCCATGATCTAGCGCCTTTCCATCCGACGCACGACGCAAACTCGGCATCGGTCCAACGTTGCGTAAGGTTGACAGTATTACTTTCGCGTATTCTTGACGCTTCCGCCGCAACGTGGGCAGCGCCCTGCCCTTGGGCAAGGTGTACCTTTCGGGCATGTGCCGCCTTGATTACTACTTCCGCACAGGAATGCACCACACTTGGTGCACTGTTTAGCCTGGCCACCACATGTGCAGTTTGACATCGCTTCTTCGCTCCATTGAGAATTGACCATTCGAGAATCAGATCAAGTGTCTTGATTCGTCGCCAAAAGAAGGGTTACTGATTATATCGTCTGGCATATGAGATGACGTCGCTCCCAATGGCGTCGTGTTTTCAGAAAAAGATATACCAGATTACGAATATCAACGTTCGTAGTACGTCGAGGACGGCGACTGCTGTGCCGGCAATGTAACCAAATACGATTCTTCTGCGGATCTTGCCGACTTGCAATTCACGCGGAGTTTCTTGATCGCAATTTGCTGCAAATCCAATTTCCATCAGGCCAGCAAAGAACGCGACAACGGGGCAATAGACAAGCGTTATGAGTGCAATGATCCCAAACCATAGTGGAAATCGCGAGTTGACAACCGCTTTGCGTAATTCACGTGGCGTTGGTTCAGAAGTGGAGTCAGAGCCGAAATCCAGTTCGTCATCGGATTCAGAAGGTGCTTTGGGTGGACTGTTAAATCTTTTAAGGCACGCTGGACAGACACCTCTCTTGATGATGCAGCGATGAGCTGAGCACCAACTTTTAAACGACGCGCGAGGCGCGCCGCAGGCCATGCAAGGTTCTGAATGGTTCAGGTCGTGTTCCGTGCCGCACTCCAGGCACTTGCTCCGTAAAAACTCCTTACCTGGAAAGGGAACCGACACATAGGAACTGCATTTTGGACAGGCGAGCTTCTGTCCGGCCACAGAGTTTTTGGCTTTAATTTTTGTGGAGCATTTATCACATGAGAATCGGATCATTGTTCTCGAATCATTTCGGACCTCAATTCGATTCCTGTGAATGAATCAAATCAGGTGCTTTTTCCTACGACACGGCGAATTGTGTCATTCTTCCTCGGTGGAAACCTTGGGTGGATACGCTCGCTGAAACTCTGATTCATCGAATTGAAGCTGATAGACTTCGGGCAGTTGATTCAGTCGGTGTCGGGCGACGCACGGTGACGGAAATGGCGGAACGCCCCACTCGCCGATGTTGCGTCCCATCGCATTAATTGTCAGGACTGGATTCGGCCAATCGGTGAAGGCTTGATAGCGATCACGTATGTGGTCGTGACCACGAATCAGTCGCCGGACGGGAATCCCCAATCGCTCATCGGCGACGACACAAAAGTCTTGAAAATTCTCGCGCCCGTACTCGCTTCCTCGCGAGAAACGTGATGGCAACTTGCGGCGGGCATTCACAGCACGCAACCAAACAAAGTCCTGCACGCACTGTGGACTGCTGAGGTCAGCACGAGATTGAAGCGAATCCAACAAATCGGCGTGAGGAAAACCACCGTGCGCTAACATTGACCCATCCGGCAGAAAGATTGCTCGCGGCAAAGCAGCGAAGAACGCGGATGCTTGTTTTGCCATCTCGACAATCTGCCGACTTTGATCTGTGGCTGATGTCGCAATTTCGTTCAATTCAATGATGGTTTCCGCGGGCTCGACCCCGATCTCGAACCGCTGCGCTTGCTCGTTCCAGACAAATTCATCGTGGTTCCCGGGGACTACGGCGATTTGCCCCGGATGTTTCGCCAGCAAGCGGAACAAAAACGCAAGCGTTTCAATGCCGCGTTCTCCACGATCCAAAAAGTCACCTAAAAAAACAGCATGGGGCTGCGTCCCCTCGGATGCTGAAATTTGCTCGATGAAACGCCATGTGTTGGCTAACGAAAGCAAGTCGCAATGCACATCCCCAATGAACCAAAGACTTTGGGGAAGCTGTCGCTCGGCCGGAACGACCACAATCGACTCGCCATCGTTTCGATGTTCCGAAAACAGCAGAGGCTGCTCGACTGCGACTTTCATTTCGTCGACGTTCGGTATGGCTGCCGCTTCCAAACACTGCTGCCAATCAACCATCCCGTCGGGTGCGACTTGATGGACGACCAACTCCTCCGGAGTCGGTGCATCGGTTGTCTCTTCGATTTTATCGGCTACCCCAGCCTGCTGAACTACCTTGGTGGATTCTGCGGCGGTTGGGGACAGATCCTCCTTGCTTTCGGCGACCAACGGTTCGTCTTCGACATTATTCGTATCGTCGTCAGTTGATAGTGCCGCTGTCTCTCCAGGTTGCGATCGCTGGCTTTTAGCGATTCGCCCGGCGTGCCGTAAACGCACAGCATCGATCAAAGCTGGCAACGGCACAAAGACGGCATCGATTTGCTCGTTCTCAAAGTAACGCCACAGTCGATGTCTGCGCAATGTCGACGCGATCTCGCGCAATTCGTCGATTACCTCGTCACGTACGTCTAGTGAAAGCTTTGCCAAGCCTTCCACAAGGGTCAGCCTGCATGCATCAAATCGTTCCCTTGCCGAGTCCTGCCGGCTATTGACCAAAAAGTGAAATAACGTCACCCAGTCAAATTCATCGGCCAGTACGCGGAGTCGACTGCGAGGGCGCTGAAGGCACCACCGTATTTGATCTTCCATCCGGTAACGAAGTCGGTTGTCCGGACCCTGTGCGTCAAAGACCAACTGCGCAAGCGGTGTCATCAGCATCGCTTGCCAGGTCGCGTCCCCAATAAGAGCTAGATCTCGCACTGATGGTTCTGGCATCACCACTTCTTGAGCATCCACCGAGAAGTGATCGCAGGCCAAGTACTTATCTGTTTTTCTACGTAGATCCCGGATCGCATCCTGCATGTAGTCACGAGGAATCACACGTCTTAGATCCGCCTGCCTAAACCGCTCGAGCAATTGTTGCCGTTCGTCGAACGTACAACGGTGCGCGAGAAACCATGCCAATAAATCGAAAGCCAAGTCGAGCTTTTTCATCGCCTCTGGCTGAGAATCACCCTCCCACAGCAGATCCCCGTAAAACGATCTGCGGGCATGACGAGCATCTTCGCTTCCAGGTTGGGATTCATTCTGCAACCAATCGGATTGGATCTGTTCGATGAACAACCTGACAAGCCGTCGTTCATCTTCGCTCAGAAAGTGGTCTTCCCATGCTGCACCAAGGAATGGCACGGGTAAAAGCGCCACCCAATCGCCCTGGGCAAGACCAAGCTCAACGAAGGCAGACTCTTCTTCCGGTGTTAAATTCTGTTTCAAGTCGATTGCTGGGGACTCCATTTCTAGTACTCCAGCGTGACGCAAAGCTTCATTTTTTCCGGTCCGATTGAGATAACGTCGCCTGTATCAAGCCGGTGTGGCTCGGTCACGGGCTCGCCGTTGACGCACGTCGGATTCGTCGCCGACTCGTCATGCCGTATCCACCAGCAACCTTCCGTGTCATCTCGGACGATCTCGAATTGTGGTGACGATGCGTATCGTGAATCTTCACCACCGACATCTTTCAAAAGCGCCTGACTACAGGTTGTGGAGATGTTCATCGATAGCTTGTATGCGGATTCACCCGCCAAGACAACGGTTCGTGGCATGCGTGTCTTTCCGCATGCCACGCATTGAATCACGGTGTCTTCGTTCGATTCGAAACCACAATCTGGACAAGACCAGGACATTTTGATCCTATTCAAAACTAACGGTTAAAGGCAGCTTCGTGATCCCCGTGGATTCATTGCCGACGGCCAAAACGTCACCGGCATTTAATGGCTGCCGCGTTTCGATCGCTTTTCCATTCAACATCGTTTGATTGGTCGCGGTATTTGCGGGGACAACAAACCAAGAGTCACCTTTCTTTTCCAAGCGAAACTGTGGTTCGCTGAAAAACCGAGCATCCGAACCAAACTGACTCGCTACCCGCGCTCCCAGTTCGGAGTCGACTCCGAAGCTCGCTTCCGTGCCAGATTCCGACTGCAGTACAAGCCGCGCTGAGGTGGATTTTCGGTCGGGCGCCGACGGGGCCGGAGCAGGTTTTGAGGGCGCCGGATGCTCAGCATCATCAGCTGGCCGGCCCGTATCTCGAATCAGTTCTTCGTGGAGTTCCTTTGCCGTGGGGCGATCGGCCATCTTCGGCGAGAGTGATCGATGCATCAGATCCTGCAGCCGATCGTCGCCGGTATCGCCGAGCAGATCGGGCGGGGGCGCCCGATGCGCCTGTACGTCGCTCACGTACGACTCGCCATCCAGGTAGGGATGTCCTTGCTCGGAAAGTAATTGATAAAGGATGATTCCGCAGGTGAACACGTCCGATGCATGCTGAGGAACATCGCCACTGAAATGTTCTGGTGAAATGTATCCCGGAGTTCCAAAGTATCCCTGGTCAGGCTGATCATGCCACGGCGCTTTCTGGTCAGACAACAGAGAAAAGTCCAGGTCGATTACCTTCAAAGTGTAGCCCATCCGTGAATCGGGATTGTCGATGAGGATGATGTTGGCCGGCTTCAAATCAGAGTGCACGATCTTCGCTTGATGCAACATTTTGATCGCCCCCATGGTCACTTTGGCCATAGTCAAACGCTGTGACCAGGTGAGCGGTTTCGTGCGGTCTGCGGCGTGTCGCAACCTGTTCTCCAGTGATTGGCTCGCATCAACAAACTCGATTGCCTGAAAATAGCACTTGGGCCGCGCATTGAATTCGAAATACTCGATCATTCGATATGAGAAATTACGAAAGGGCGACTCTGCAATGCGCCGTTTCATCTTCTCTTGATACGCCATGTAACCGCGGTACCACGGCATAATGAAGGTTGGCGAGTGATATTGCTTTAGAAAGACCGTATCACCGCGTGAGTCGCGCGCTTTATACGCGGTTGCCATGCCCCCGGAATTCAGCTTATCGAGAATCAAGTACTTGCCGACGCGTTCACCAACGTCTACTTCTCGCGGCATGCTAAGCTCCTCGCAGCGGGTCTGATGATTCGATCCATTCGTCCTGGCTGAATAGGGCGCGTTTAATGTCCCCGTCACCGACCGACTGCAAGCTAGCGACTGAGACCGACTTTCCAATCTGGCTCAAGATTTCCCCAAAATCGACCGTGCGCAATCCATCCCCCGAATCGTCGACCGACTTGTACTGGCACTTGTTGACCAGCGAAAGTTGACTGTAAAGATCCGAATCCGGTGCCACCAGAAACAACATCACGCCAAGAGCATGACACTTGTCGATAATCTCGGAGAGTTTCCCGCGCTGTCCATCCAGACTTGCTGCGGCGTAGTTCATTCCGGTACCGCTCTCGAACGGTTCGTCGGTCATCATCACCAAGACGCGATGGCACTTGTTTCGAGGACGCCACGGGAAATCTAAGGCAAGATCAAGAGCGACAAGCGGGGCCTCGTCGCCTACGACTTGGATCCCAGACAATCCACGCTCAATTTCACTCATGTTCGTGGTGAAAAAACTCGAGCTACTCTGCTGTGTAGCGGACGCGTGGTTGGAATAAATGGCGCGAACCAGCTCGATACCCCCACGATAGCGAAGCGACTCGGCGCGAAACGCTCCCTCCTGACCGCAGCTATGGGCCAGATAATCGACTCGCAAGTCCAGCGACTGCTGTTGCTGTCCGCCAGCACTCAAGCCAGAAACAAAATCACTTAGATGCTGACGCACACCATCAAAACATGGTTGCATCGACTTGGATGCATCGAGGCAAAGTAGTAGATCGACAACACCGCGTGTGGACATGGGAGTTTCTACATCAGAATGGGCAGACACACGCAGCTACAGCGGGGTGGCAGCCACCGTCGCGGACAATGTTTTGCCAAGTTGCAACAGCGTTTCCTGGAACTTCGCCTGATCGCTGGTGAACATCGCCAAGGATTCTTGAGGGTTCGAGCCGCCCGTCACTGCGTGGTATTTGGCTTTGTTGACCAGCGAGAGTTCTTCGTAACACTCCATCTCGGGTGCAAAGACAGTCAACACGACACGGTTTTCCATCAGCTTGTGCATCACATCTTCGATCGTGGCACCGGCAGGCTCGGCCAACTCGCGAGGGAATGACGCGTCCGAGAAAACGACGATGGCTCGCATTGCATCGCTTCGATAACGCCAGTGGTCTTCCAGACCTTGAGCCCCTTTTTCCGTCGCCGGCATCGTCGTCACTTTGTAAATCGCTTCCAAAAGCGATTCAGGTTCGTCGCCGCCTCCCGCTGCTTCAAGTCGCGATAATTGACTTCGCAACTCGTCCACCGAACCGACAAATTGATTGCTTTGGAACCATTGGGATCCATCCGCGTGAATATCGCGATATCCCATTGCCGAGGCACGCCAGTCGTGAACCAGTTGCGTGCCATTCGCGTCCTTACTTGTCAGGCTTTCGACAAATGTCTCGATGTTTGTTTTCAGTGCATCGATGCACGGTTCCATACTACCGGACACATCGATCAGGAACACGATATCGACGACCCCTTTGACTTTGGGTTGTTGGCTCATAATTTCTCTTTTTTCGCACGCATCAAACAGAACAAACGGATCGAGTAAGCTACCACCCCGGTCGCACCCACGCAAGCAACCTGACCCTCCGACTGACTGCGATTAATCGTGCCAAACATGATACGATTTTTGGCTGGTTGAATGCCGCTAACACATCCAGCATACTCAAACCATCTTTCCTGTCTGATCACTGAACATCCATTTTCGATCTTCAAAGTCAAAGTTCCCTTCATTGCGAAACAGCATCACACGGACATTGGCTGGAATGTTCTTCAGCATCTCAGGTTGATCGTCCACATAGACGTCAACTCGGCGCTGGCGGATCACGTCCGCCTTCGCATCGAAGCTGTCGACCAACACGACGTCGGTGAATCGAATTGAGTACCTCTCCAGGTCGGCGATCGCCTTCTCTCGATCGCTCCGATAGGTAATCACGATGACTTCACCTGGCCACGCGGCGGTAAGAATCCCAAAGAACGTGGGTGATTCATCGACACAGCCGTCCAAGTCAATGCCGAGCGTTGGGGGCCCTTGATCCAACAAGTCACAAACAATCTCGGCAGCTTTCTGGACTTGATCTCTTGGATTCAAGACGGGCTCCTCGTTCTGCGGTGGCTTCGGGTTGATACACGTATCGACTCACCAAGGCTTTTTGCTGTGGACAATCGGGCGCGCCCAGCTTTTGGTCGATTGGTGCCAGTTGGCTGGGGAAATTAACGACATTGCGCCATCAATACGACACCGAACCCCTCATGCCCGGAGGGTGTCGCCCGTCGTCCAGCTTTTTTTGGTGGTTGGGTGGTAGCGA
>JBFJVZ010000293.1:0-10326 GCA_041623895.1 Pirellulaceae bacterium
AGTTGTTTGGCAACGGCGAACGATTGAGCGACATAGTCAATCGACAATCGATAAACGTCGAGTCGATCGTGGTCGAAGATCGGTTCTCTCATTTGTGCCCCATTCCGAGTACGAATACCGGCTGCGCCTGAGTACGAGTACGATTTCTTACACGCCAGAACGTATTGATTCTCCCGGATATTGCCGGGCGTACTCCCCGTTTTGGGACTTATTCCTTCCTGGGAGATATTTTTATCTTCCGGGTAGTTTGTGGTCAATTATTTGCTTACGATTCCGCGCTAAAATGTGACGGCATCTCCGGGGTGTTGAGTTCGGATGCGGTGCTGAATTGGGGCAAATCAGGGGCTTTGGAGGCCACGGTTTGTCGTCATCGGGATGACGATGATGAGCGTGGTAGGATTTCGCGTTCCCAAAGTTTCGATTTGACAAAGTCAAGCCTCTGTTGTTTGGCTGGCAGCATTGCGGTGAGCTGGTTGAGCTGGATTTCCTTTCGCACGGCGGTCTCAGTTCGCGTTGCTGGAACGCGAATCAGGAGGGGGCTGGCCGGAAGTCGCGGCAAGCTCGTCGATCAGACGCCTGAGCTGCACAAGAGCCTGCACTTGGACCAGCGCTGTGTTGTGAATCTCAACACGGGCACAAGCTGCTTCATCGAGCATCCAGCAAGGAACAACGATCTGCGGCTCTGGCTCTTCGCGCGGATCGGATGAAGTACGTTCAAGACGAACCAAAACAGCGGGTGTCTCACCCCGCTTCGAGGACCTCAACACAGAGACCCAGCGCTGAAAGAACGGTGAAAACGATAAACGATCTTCGCCGTCCCGAGTTGGTGGGCAGTGTGCGGATAGGTTGCGCCACAGTTTCGCGACGCACATGTTGGAAGATGGGGCGGACATCCGCACGGCGAAGCGATTAGGCGACCGACTGGTTTAATCGGCAGCGGCCAGCATCGATTCTGCTGCTTGCAAGATTGCCTCCGGTTCACTCATGCGGCCGTCACCGCTGAGGCGACAGCTGAGCCAACCGCTATCGGGACCGATTACTTGGCAACCATCCTCGCGGAGCCGATCAAGGTTTCTTTGCACGGCCGGTTTGCTCCACATCGCCGAACTCATCGCCGGAGCCAACAAGACAGGACATTCCACTTGCAAGTACAACGTGCTGACGAGGTCGTCGGCGATGCCGCCGGCGAATTTGGCCAACAGGTTGGCCGTTGCCGGAGCCACGATCAGCAAATCCAAGTCACGGGCCACTTCAATGTGCGTTCCCAGTGGATAGGCGGTGTCAAACATACCAGTGGCAACTGGTCGTCCGGAAAGTGCTGCGAAGGTAGCCGCACCGATGAACTGGCTTGCCGAGTTCGTCATGGCGGTGCGAACATTGTGGCCGGCTTGGACCAGACGGCTACACAGCACGGCAGATTTGTAGGCGGCAATCCCGCCGCCCACGGCAAGCAAAATTGCTCGCCCTGGTTCGCTCATCGGATTCACTCATGGGGATGTTGTAGGCAGCGCGAAAGGAGGGCTTGGCGGGAGCCTCGCCCTCCCAAGTGCAAGACGCTAGCCCTCTTACAGATCGGCGGCCTCCAGGTCGGGACCTTCGGCGGCGGCCACGGTAGCGTCCAAGTCCAACTGCGCGACGACTTCGACTTCACTATCCATGTTCAAGACAATTTTGTCCTCGACGATTTCCTTCAGCACGATCGTCATCTTGTCATGCGTGTCAGCGTTGACCAGTGCGCGGCTACCTTGATTGAGCTGCACCAGCCGTTTTTGGATCAAGGTGCTAAGCTTGAATCGACCGCCCACTTTGTTGACGATTTCTTCTTCTTTTAGTTCTTCGAGCATTGATGGTTTTCCTTTTTGTCGTTCAAGATTTGGCAAATCTCGGCAACGGCGTTTTCGACCGTGCCGTTAATGATTTCGTATTGGTAGTGATGCAGAAACCGCATTTCCTCGCCCGCGGTTTCCAGTCGGCGTGTGATCTCTGATTCTGTCTCGGAACCTCGGGCTCGGAGCCGTTTTTCCAGCTCATCCATGCTGCCGGGGTGGATGAATAAAGTAACTGGAGCGAATTCTTTTTGCTCAAGAATCGCCGTCGCTCCCTGCACATCTATCTCCAAAACTACCCACTTGCCCGCATTTAGGCCAGAGACGACCTGCTCGCGGAGGGTTCCGTACCAATGACCCTGGCCGAAAACCTCCTTACATTCCAAAAAGGCGCCCTCTTCCCTGAGCCGGGCGAATTCGGCATCTGAGATGAATTGGTAATCTTTTCCGTCGACTTCTCCCGTTCGTGGCGAGCGGGTTGTCGCAGAGACGCTCAGCTGCAGCGGGAGCGAGCAATCTTGCAGCAATTTGCCAACCACCGTCGATTTTCCGGCACCGCTGGGGCCCGAAATGATGATCAATCGTCCGACAATTGGCTTGTCCACGGCCACACCCGCTATTCGAGATTTTGGACCAGTTCACGCATCCGCTCAATGGCACATTTGATTTCGACGACTTGCCCCGAGATTTCCGCATCGGCGGACTTGCTGCCGATCGTGTTGGTTTCGCGGAACATTTCCTGAATGATGAAATCGAGTTTTCGGCCAGCCGGTTCCGGCCCGTCCCCCGATGCGGCCGATCCGCCCAGCGCGTCAAGAAACATATCCAGGTGGCTTACCAGTCGTGTGATTTCTTCATTGATGTCAGCGCGATCTGCGTAAATCTGCACCTCGCGCAACAAGTCGACGGAATCGACCTTCAGGTCATTCTCGGCCAGCGCCCTCTGGATCTTGGATTCCAACCGGGAGCGATAAGCGTCAATTGTTCTCGGTGCCAGTTTGGCGATATTGCCGACACGCTCACGAATCTGGTCGCATTCGGCGCGGAGTGTCACCGACATGTTGGCGCCTTCGGCGGCCCGCATTTCATTCAGGTTGTCGATCGTTTGCAGAATCGTTTTTTCCACCAGTTCCCACAGCGGGCCGTCGTTGTCTTGTTTTTCTCGGTCGGCAACGATCACGCCGGGTAACATCATCAGCGCCGACAGGTCGATCGAGGCATTGCCGCCGATCGCTCGCTGCGTTTGTTCGAGTTGCCGGTAGTAGGCTTGCAAGACGTCGGCATCGATTCGCGGCAAATCTTTGTTGGCTGGTCGATGCCACGAGACCGTCATATAGATGCTTCCGCGGCGAATCAATTTTCTGATCAGCGACTCGATGCGGCTTTCCATGGTCGTCAGTGGATCGCTGGTGCGAAGCACACACTTGAATCCACGGTTGTTGACGGTGCGGACTTCGACCGACACCGTTCCGACATCACCTTGCTGGCTGGCATGACCTTGACCGGTCATGCTGCGCACGCCATGGGCTGAGGATTTACTCATGCAGGTCGCTTAGTTTTCACCGGCGTCAGTGGCTGAAGCGGACTTGCCATCCGCCGCTTCTTGATCGGGCGGTGAGCTCTCACTACTCTGATCCGGTGACGGTGATTTTTCGTCTGGCGACAACTGCTGTTCGTTTGATTTCGACTCAGCTGATTCCGGCTCAGCCGTCGTCCCTGCATCACTGTCAGAAGTTGACTCACCGGCCGCCGGCTGCTGACTGCCCTCGCCGGATGCTTTATCCGTGGACTCCTCAGACGCGTTCTCGCTGGACTCCTTGGGTACGAGCTCTACCGATGGAGTTTCGCCTGGAGTGGTCGTGCTGCCGGGGTCGCTCAGCCCGCTCAGTCCCGAGCCGCCTGATGTTCCCGTCGGTTTGGGGATCACAATGCCGGTGGCTTCACTCTCTTCAATCTCGTCGCCGGGACCGGCCTTGACGGTCGTGGGCATCGCGGTGGAGGGTGCATGGGTTCCCAGCAGCCACATCGTGAAGGCACAGGTAAATCCCCAGATTGACGCGACCACGATCGTGATCACGGTGAAGGTGTCACCGGCTTTGCTGCCAAAGGCGCTCTGTCCACCAGGTCCACCCAGGGCTCCGGTCAAGCCGCCGCCTCGTCCCCGTTGAACCAACACCAACAAGATCAGGAAGACCGACAGAAATCCCATTAACCAGCCCAGCAGGGTGCCAGCAAGAGATGCGAAAATGAGTGTGTTCATTGAATTGTCTATCGCTATTGATGTGGGCCGAGTTGTCCCAAGTCGGCGGCTATCGGTTCTTTTTCAAAAATCTATGCCGACTTGGGACCAGCCGGCCTGCGATCATGCGGCGTTGATGATCGCAACAAAGTCATCCACTTTAAGGCTTGCCCCGCCGACCAGGGCTCCATCGATATTCGGTTGCCCCAGCAATTCCTTGGCATTGCCCGGCTTGACGCTGCCCCCGTACTGGATGCGGATTTGAGCGGCCACGTCGTCGGTGAACAATTCACCCAGCAGTTTGCGAATGAACGCGTGGACTTCTTCGGCTTGCTCGGGCGTGGCCGTTTTGCCGGTACCAATGGCCCAGACGGGTTCGTAGGCGATCACAATTCCCGCCGCTCGAACTTCGTCCAAACCCTTGAGTGAACCGCGAAGCTGTGTTTCCACCACCTTTTCGGTGTTGCCCGCTTCGCGATCTTGCAGCGTTTCCCCCACACAAACGATGGGGATCAAATTACCGGCCAGAGCAGCGTGCAGTTTTTCGCTGACCTGCTGGTCGGTCTCGCCCATCAACGCACGGCGTTCGCTGTGGCCGAGGATCGCGAATCGACAACCAACATCGGTCAGCATCGCCGCGTTGACTTCGCCCGTGAAGGCACCGTCGTCGGCAGGATAAAGATTCTGGGCGCCCAGTTCGACGGGTGTGCCGGCGACAGCATCGGCGACGACAGCCAGATAAACTAAGGGCGGGCACAACGCGACTTCGGTGTCCAGGTTTTCGCCCACCGCATCGACCACGCCAGCGGCGAGCGCGGCGGCCGATTCGGCGCGTGTGTTCATTTTCCAGTTACCAGCAATCAGGGTTCGACGGCTCAAGCGGTGTTCTCCGGTATCGGTGAAATGGTTTTGTTCAGGACTTTGGCCAATTGCATCATTTGACCGAACAACTCGCGGTACTGATCGGGCAGCAGTGCCTGCGCGCCGTCACTTTTCGCTTCTTCGGGACAGTCGTGCACCTCGACATGGACACCATCGGCGCCGGCTGCCAAACCAGCCAAGGCACAGGAAGGAATCAAGTCGGGACGACCGGTCGCGTGCGATGGATCGACGATAATCGGCAAGTGACTCAAACCGTGAACGACAGGCACGGCAGCCACATCGAATACGTTTCGCGTGGCTGGATCAAAACCTCTGATCCCGCGTTCGCAGAGGATCACGTTGGGGTTACCTTGTGAAAGAATGTATTCGGCACACATCATCAAATCACTGATAGTCGCGCTCATGCCGCGTTTCAGCAGCACAGGACGATGTGACTTGCCGACTTCGGTCAAGAGCACAAAGTTCTGCATGTTTCGTGCACCGACTTGCAGCATATCGGCGTGCTCGGCAGTCAGCTCGACCAGCCGTGGATCGGTCACTTCGGTGACAACCGGCATGCCAAAGGCATCACCGACTTCACGAAGTATTTTTAATCCTGCTTCACCCAATCCCTGAAACGCATAGGGGCTGGTGCGGGGCTTGAAGGCGCCGCCACGAAACAGGTTGGCTCCCGTGTCGCGAACATGTTCGGCGATGCGGAACATGCGATCGCGGTCTTCCACGCTGCATGGTCCGGCGATCATGCCCAGATGACCACCGCCGACTTTCACCCCCGAGACATTGATCACGCTCGGTTCCGGGTGCGCTTCGATCGAAGCGAGTTTAAAGGGTGGCAGTACGGGGATGACTTTGGCCACACCGGGGATCGCCCGGAGCGGTTCTTCACGCAACTTTTCTTCGTCGCCGATGATGCCGACGATGGTGCGAAAGGACCCGCGGCTAAGGTGATGCTTCAGCCCCATCGCCTCCACACGCTCCAGCACGTGATCAATTTGTGCGTCCGAGGCACGGCTTTCAAGAATCAGGATCACGGGGACAGCTGGGCAGCGAGGCTAAAAAACGGAAGGAAGCGACCTTGGCGAAGCGTAGCAATGTAGCAGCAAATCCCCTCAATCGTCGAGGCCAATGCAGGTGCGTATTGACCCGCAAGCCAACGAAATGGCCAACTTTCGCCCCCTCGCCGGGGATCAGAGATGATCGCTGCCAGCGGCCAGCGGCGAGAGCGTGGCGGGCGAGCCCGCTGGAACGCAGCGAGGGAACGGAACCGCTCAAAATCAGAGCAGCGAGTTTCGCCGACTGTGTCGCCAGGAATGAAACACAGCCACTTTCTCGGGAGCCTCTGTAAAAATGTGTTTCCCCGCGATCAAGCGGCGCGGCGAACCGCAATGTTCTGGCCGTCCGGCAATACCTGGCCCGTCTTGATGCCAATCTCTTGTTTGGCGGTATGAATGGCAGATGCGATCACCTGATGCATGTCGTAGTAACGGTAGGTCGCCAATCGACCGCCGATCAAGTAATTCGAGGGAAGCATTTGCGCATACTTTTGCTGTAATTGTTCGTTGGTGTCGTTATTGACCGGGTAATACATTTCATCACCAACAGACCAGTTAGCAGGAAACTCTTTTGTCACCACAGTGTGATTCGTTTTCACCGGATCAAAATGTTTGTGTTCCACCGAACGCGTATACGGGACCTCGAATTCGGTATGGTTGATGGCGGCGATGCCTTGGTAGTCCGGCACATTGATGACTTGGCTATCAAACCGAAGGCCGCGCCAATCGTTGGCGCCCAATTCGTAATCAAACAAACGATCAAGCGGACCGGTGTAAACAACCTTGCGCGCTTGTTTTTCCAGATGCTCACGGTCGGCAATGAAGTCGGCTTCTGTTTCGACCGGAATGCCGTTGAGCAAGTTTTTGAATAGTCGCGTGTAACCGCCGATGGGAATACCGCAAAAACGATCGTTGAAGTAATCGTCATTCCATGTCAAGCGAATCGGAATTCGACGAATGATCGATGTCGGCAACTCCTTGGGATCGCGACCCCATTGCTTGCGAGTGTAGCCGTAAATGAAAGTCTCGTAGATCTGGCGGCCCACCATCGACAAAGCCCACTCCTCAAGGTTTGTCGGGTGGTCGATCCTGATGCGTTCAGCTTGCAGCCGTTGCTGCGCCTCATCGGGAGTACGCACACCCCAAAGCTGGTAAAGCGTCATCAGATTGATTGGGAACGAATAGAACTTGCCGCGAAAGTTGACTTTGGGTCGATAAGTGAAGCGGCTGAATTCCGCGAAGCGGTTGACATACTGCCAAATGGATTGATCGTTGGTGTGAAAAATGTGCGGTCCGTACTTGTGGACGTGAATGCCGCCAACGTCTTCGGTGTAGCAATTCCCGGCGATGTGGCTTCGTTTCTCTACGATCAAACATCTTGCGCCAGCGTCGGTCATTTGTCTGGCGAAGACCGAGCCAAAGAATCCACATCCCACGATTAGATAGTCATACATGCTTGGCTGTCCCTGCCAGCGCCAGGAAGAACGAGGGGATACAACGGACTCTGGTAGCCGTTTTTACGAGACCACCGCAACACCGTTCCAGGGATGGTCGTAGGCTGCCGACGGCCGCCGCCCGCGCGACTGGCACGCCAGTCGGGCTGAAGGGGCAATTCAATCGACAAATCGCTTGACATTTCACCGATAGCAATTTGTCTGGATCGATGAGTTTTCCGGTTTGCGCCGTTACATTTTTAGCTGGCAAAGCGGGGAGGATTCACCCGATTTTTCCAAAGATACCGATTCTCAGGGTATTGCTACCAATGCATATTCGTTCTTCCTCTCGCTCTCGTCGCAAACGCCCGCGACCTTGGACGCTGTCGGCTTTAGAAGCCAGGTTGATGCTGGCCGCCGACGCGGGTGCGGCAGCCGACGTGGGCGCGGAAAACACGGCAGAAACCGGTTCTGCGGTTGCCGATGCGGAGATCACATCGCGGCAATCGGTTGACCGCATCGTGTTTATCGATGCTGATGTGGAAGAGTCCGATTTATTGGCTGCGTCAGTCGACGACGCTGAAGTCGTTTTGCTTGGCCGCGGGCAAGACCCCATCGTTCAGATCAGTAAGACGCTGGCAAAGCGACAGCACGTGCAGTCAGTCCACATCGTCAGTCACGGCGAGTCGGGAAGAATTCAATTAGCCGGGACGATCATCGACGAATCGACCGTGCGTGCCAACGCCCAGCATGTTGCCGCCTGGTCACGTGCACTACGCCCTGATGCTGACATTTTGATTTATGGGTGCAGTGTTGGCGCGGGCAGCCAGGGACAGGCATTGATGGCAACACTTGCCGAAATCACCGGTGCGGATATTGCCGCGTCCATCAATCGAAGCGGCGGTGTACTTGCGGATGCGGATTGGCAGCTGGAACGTACGATCGGACGCATCGAAGCAGGTCTGGCATTCCAAGGCACGGTGTTGGCGTCTTATCAACATGCACTCCCACTGCTGAACTATGCCGATTTTCAAAATGCGTCGGGTCTGGTCACCAACGGTGATGCATCGATTCTTGGTGACAAGTTGCAGCTGACCAGTGATGCGCAGTATCAAACGGGTTCGGTCTTTTATGACACGCCGATCGCTGTGGATGGTAACACGTCCTTCCAAACAGCATTTTCGTTCGAGATGACAGACGGCTACGGCGCCGGTGGCGCGGACGGACTCGTGTTCGTATTGCAAAACTCGGCTGCCGGACCCTCGGCGCTGGGCCGCGGCGGCGGCAATCTTGGTTATGACGGAATTCGACAGAGTCTGGCGGTCAAGCTGGATACCTGGCAGAACCCCTGGGACCAATACAACGACGAAGTCGGTGTCGTCGCCGGCGGCGATGTTCGCGATCCGATCGTGCAGGTCCAGGCACCGTTCAACTTGAATGCGGGCGGTGTGTATCACGCTTGGATCGACTACGACGGCAGCAGCGACACGCTCAGCGTCTATCTATCGCAGACCTCCACCAAACCCGCCACGGCGACACTGCAAGCCACCGTCGCGCTGGATGCTAATGTCGGTGATCAGCTGTACGCCGGCTTCACTTCCTCGAATTACAACCGGCCCAACGCCCATCGGATCTTGTCGTGGTCGATGGATTTGGAGACGCCCTCGACCGATCCGCCGGATCCTTCCTTTGCGATCGTTGATGCCACGGTTAGCGTCAATGAAGCGGCCGGCGTTGCCGTGGTGCAAGTGTCGCGGTCCGGGGATCTGTCCGGAACGGCTACGATCGATTACCAGACGTCTGATCAAAGCGCCACCGCTGGTCTGGACTACACCGGGGCCAGCAACACGCTGACGTTTAACCCCAACGAAGCAAGCAAAGACATCCTGATTTCGATCACAGATGATGAGGAGACGGAATCGACAGAAACCTTGACGCTGACCATCAGCAACCCCAGCGGTGCTGATCTGGGAACACCCAGTACGGCCACGATCACGATTCTGGACAACGAACGGTCGTTGCCGAACTACGCCGATTTTGACAATGCCACGGGTCTGGTCACCAACGGTGGTGCCTCGATTGCCGGCGATAAGCTGCAAGTCACCAGCGCTGCACAGTACCAAACGGGTTCGGTGTTCTACGACACGCCGATCGCCATCAACGAAGATACATCCTTCCAGACGACTTTTTCTTTTGAGATGACCGATGGTTTCGGTCCCGGCGGTGCAGACGGACTCGTGTTCGTGCTTCAGAACGCAGCTGCCGGCGCCTCCGCCTTGGGTCGTGGCGGTGCCAATCTTGGTTACGACGGGATTGCCAACAGTTTGGCAGTGAAACTGGATACCTGGCAGAACCCCTGGGACCAGTACAACGACGAAGTTGGCGTGGTGGTCGGCGGCGACATCCGCAATCCGATCACGCGGGTTCAAGCACCGTTCAATTTGAACGCAGGCGGTGTTTACCATGCTTGGATCGACTACGACGGCAGCAGCAACGTGCTGAGTGTCTACTTATCGCAGACTCCGACCAAGCCTACGACGGCGGCGCTGCAAACCACCGTCGCCTTGGATGCTTACGTCGGTGACCAGTTCTACGCCGGCTTCACGTCAGCCAACTACGATCGCCCCAACGCCCATCGTATCTTGTCATGGTCGATGGATCTGGAGACACCATCGGTCGATCCGCCGGATCCTTCGTTTGCGATTGTCGACTCCACGATCTTCGTCAATGAATCGTCCGGTTTCGCAGTCGTGCAGATAGCGCGGTCGGGCGATTTGTCGGCTACAGCCACGATTGATTACCAGACGTTTGATCAAACGGCCATCGCCGGCCAGGACTACACCACGACGATCGGAACCGCCACCTTCAACCCCAACGAAGCGACCAAGGATATC
>JBFJVZ010000294.1:0-10292 GCA_041623895.1 Pirellulaceae bacterium
GATCGGGAGCTGGTTGATCGGGAGCTGGTTGATCGGGAGCTGGTTGATCGGGAGCTGGTTGATCGGGAGCTGGTTGATCGGGAGCTGGTTGATCGGAGGGCGATTCGGCGATTTCTGACGGCTCTGATTCGACGGTCTCGGTCGTGGACGCGCTGACAGCCTCTGGTACGTCTTGGCCCAGGATGGCTGATTCACCTGACGATTCAAGGGAGGACAATTCTGCTAGCGCCGTGTAGCGGAGGTTGCGAATCGTGGTCGCATCGACGGTAATCTTCTCGTCGAATCCCCAGCGGTAGGAATCATTGGACTTTTCGTCCTTCTTCGCCCCATCGCCAACGACACGATGTTGCTGGTCACGAACCGATTCCTCGAATTCGTCAATCACGGAGGGATCGGTGACGGCACCAGTGATTTGCAACGTCCCCCCGCCGGCTCGTTGCTCAACCGAGCCGCTCACCGATTTCACGATCATTGTTTCGGCAGGCGGCATGGACTGGGCAAGTTGCCGCAGCTCGTTCAGCCAATTCACACCACCGTCCAGGAAGAGGTCGACACGCTCGGTGCGTTCACGAGAGCTAGTGGCCAGCTTGACTGGTTGTTCCATGGCCTTGTTTGTTTTTTCCAGTTCCGCGATTTGCTTGTCCAGATTGCTGAGTTGCCGGTAACCGAGGAACGCCAACAACAAAGCCGCGGCCACTGGGATGCCGATCAGCAACGGTTTTGTTAGCGGGTTGGGTTTCTCTTCCACACGTTTGCGCGGGTTCAAAAAGTCGATCAACCGATCGCCACCGAACTCATCGCTGGCTAACAGTCCAACCAAGGGCGCCAGGCGGCCCACGTGCTGGGGCAAAGCAGCTCTTGCCTTGCGGTCAAGTTCCACCAGGTCAAAGGGGTTAACCACGTCAACGGGGCTACCGGATGCCTCGGCGATTTTTTCCACGTCGTCTTCGTGCATCGACGCCAGGCCCCACAGAACGACGCGATCGGGAGCACTGCCGGCACCACAGGCGACAAGACTTCGCCGTAATTCGCCGGCCAGTGCCGCTGGTCGACCGACGGAGCTACTGGGCAAGCGAACCGTGCGGACGAAAACAACTTTGCCGTTGCGGGCGACAACAATTTCTGCGTCATCGGACAGCAGATCGATCAGGACCGTCTCACCGATGGTCGAAGGAAGTTTCTTTTGAGCCAGGAACAGCGCGGCAGCGGCCAAGGGGCGCAGCGAGATTCGCTTAACCTGCAAATCCGAAGCTTCGCAAATCTCGTGGATCTCGCTCAGCTTCGCCGGGCCCACCGCCGCAGCAATCATCGAAGTTCCAGCGGCACTTTGACCGGTCACCAAGAAATCAACGGTGGCACTGTCGCCAGCGGAAGCAAAGCTGCGAATGGCCTGATAACGGACCATGTCAGGTAGTTCGTCATCGGGAACTGGTGGCAGCTGTAATTCACGCAGTTCCGCTTTGCCGCGTCCGATCGCGACCAAGGTGTCGGTCCGCTCCAAACCACGCTCGGATATCGCGCGGCGGAGCGTCTCCATGACGTCACCATCTTGGATGCCAATCAAAGCTGCTTCGGTAACTTTGACGTTGGTGCCGGAGCACTGTGCGGCGACGAGTCGTAGTTCCGACTCGTCCCAATCGATTGCAATTTTTCTTACCATGGTTCCATCTTAATCAAACAGTGTTGTGCCGAAGCGATCGAATTTGTTTAAGGACCCGTTACCAAATCCAGTGTGGAACGAATCCCCAGCACCGACAGGTCAAAGCCGCGACCGAGATGGCTCAGATCTCGCCAGGAGACGATTTTTGGATTGACCGTCGTGGCGTCGATGATCACTTCACTCCGGTGGGAGGCCGGAGAGTTTTCGAAGTATCCAACGATTTGGCCGCGAAATATGTCGCCGCCGCCACACAGCAGTGGCATCAGCTGTCGCATTTGATCGATGGTGACAATGCCTTCGACCAGCGGCCAGGTTTCGAATTGACGGTTCGGGTCGTCCGTTTCTGTCTCGCGATCTTCCAAAATCGCTTCCACCTGTTCTTCCGTCAGCAATCCCATTCCATACAGCAGTTCGGCAGGGCATTGGTTCAAATTGATCCGGCCGGGCATCATGTCAACCTCTTGCGTGGTCAGCGAATCCATCAACAGAGGCAGGTACAGCGCCATCGAGATCAAATCACCCGAAAACGGTGACACGTAGGATTGCGCCTGATCGCCTTGGCCGACGGTGACGGTGGCGTCGATCAGATCCAAGACCTGGTTTAGCTTCGTGCCGCCGCCGCCGCTGAGGTCGAATTGTTCCAATAGATCGGCCGACCAGACGCCGGAAACTTGCGGGTTGTTGTTGTTGGTCGTGACTTCTGCACCACTGACGGCCGCCGCCACATTGGCAGCAGTCGATTGACCGGCGATGCGATAAGCGAGAATAAAACTTGAGTAATCCTCGTTGCCCAAGTCAGCGAGTTGCTCGGCCAGTAATTCCAAATCGTCCTGGTTGACATTGATACGCAGACCGCCGTCGTTGCGTTTGTTCGCTTCGGCGCTATGTACGGTCAGATACGCTGCCCAGCCAAGTGCCCCGGGTGTGTCAATCGATACGTTGAATCGTTGCTGTTCATCGGCATCCAATAACCCATTGCGATTTGCGTCGGCTCCGAACAGTAGCGTTGGTGTGACCCCTGCCACCAACAACAGTTCCTCGACGCTCTGGATCGGACCATTGGTCGGTTCATAGGGAGTCGGTAGGCCGCTGTAGTAGTCGCGCTCGTAGCTGTTGGTGCGGGCGTCGTCATCTTCATCCAGCCAATCCATGATCGCGTTGGCCGCCTCTTCGGTCATGCCCGGCAAACCAAGCAGTAATAACACAGCGATGTTGTCGGAGACGGCTTCAGCTTCTGTTCCTGTTTCGGCAGCTGCGCCGGTGAGGGCGACCAGCGGAGATAAGCCCGCCCAATTCTCTTCGATGACAGTCAGGGCGTTGATGTTCAATCTTGCCGATTCGTCCTGCAATCCGAATCGCAAACCTCCGTACATCCCCAATTCATCCAGGTCCGGCGCGAGAATCGAATAGTTACAGAACGTCGCACCGTCGATGCCGGTGGAGACGGTGACGGCCTGGAATAAACCCTGATTGTTGTAGATTCCACCCAAGTCGACTCGCGAATCCGGCGGCTGCGAGAGAATCAACCGCACCGCTTCGGCACCCGATTCGACAGCGACACGCGCCTGCACGATATCACCGCTCAAGTAAGCCGCATCGTCGTAGGCGACCATCAAGCCGGTGAATGAATAGACCGACAACGAAGCGATCACGATTACGATCAGCACCAGGATGAGGAAAAAGCCGCCCCGCCGTGTCATCTTGATTTCCGTGCGTTGGCTCATATCCCGGCCTCCGAAAGCTCGTCACTTTCGCTCTCTAGCTCGATCGGCTTTGCCATCGGCAACCGGATGATGTGTGTAAAGACGCGAACGGCGTTTTCGTCGTCCGGCGAAAGTCCTGCGGAAATCGCAATCGGGTTGCTCATCGTCAGTTGCACTTGTACCGCCAGCGGCAATTCACCGTACTCATCGCTGCTCCACTCCAAATCCCAGGTGATTCCATCCCAATACCGAAATTCGATGCCCAGCACTTCAGGGGCAAGTACATCACCGGTTTGCGCCAAGGTGGTCAGACTGCCCATGTTGGCGGCGTAGTTGGTAGCAGCACGATCAAGCGAACGCCGGACAAGTCCGCCAGATGATGTAGCGGTTGGATCGATCGCGGATGTGAGTTCGTCTGCAACACCAATCGATCCGGCCGGTTGCACGTAGTAGGTGACCGTCTTCATATCACTGGGCACGTCCTGGATATCCGTAACGTCCGCATCCAGCATCACCACGTACTCTTCTAAACGCGGCAGCCGGCTAACGTCGATTTGGATCTGATATTGGTTACCGATCAGTCCCGGACTTTGCAAAATCGCGACGCCGGTGGTCAGATCGGGCTGCTCCAGCAGTTCCTCATCCGCAAGTGCGGCGTCCATGTCGTTGGTGATTCCGGCGGCGGACAGGTCTTCTTCACCACCGGCACTTCCAGCACTACCGCCGGTATTTGCCGCCACGGTACTCAGTAACTCAGCCAAGCCTGACATATCGACCGGTTCGTTGTGAACGGTGCCCCTCAAGTCGTCTTCGATCATCTGGATGATCGCGGCGGCAAGCTGAGTTTGCCTGATGTCCATGTCACTGACGTCCATGTCGCGGGCGTAGAACTGGATTGCCGCGCCGATCAAGCCCATCAACACGACCGACATCGAAACGGTTAGAAAGATTTCCAACAACGTGAACGCTGCGCGAGTCCGCGAGCTCCGCCTGAAACTGCGATTCCGCCTCATGCCTCTTCTCCCGTGCCAGCCATTTCTGCTTTCAACGCTTCCTCTTCCGCCTCAAGTTGCTCCAGGCCCAAGGCTGGGTCGATCATCCATCGCGTCAGCTGATAAGTGGCAAGCGCTGTGCCTCCATCGGGGTCGGCGACTTGCACCGACACGCGAATCGCCAGCAGACCATCCAAAGGAGCGGGAACGACTTCGATCGAATAAACGAAATCGGCGGTCGCTTGAGAATCGAAAGGCTCTGCGGCGGCATCAATGATCGTGGTGGGCGTTTGCCCCAAGGTTGCGTTGAGCAAAACTTCAGAAAGTTTTGCCTGACACAGAATTCTGGCCAGCGACATCGCTCGGGCTTCCCGCGCCGCATCGGCACCGGTCTGCGCGATCTGGCCCAGCACCGCCAGTGATCCGCCCAGGATGGCCAGTGCCAACAGGATTTCCAGCAGCGAGAATCCCCGCCGCCAGCGGCGATCTTTCTTCGGAAACTTCACTGCGATCCCTCCAGTTGGTCGATGGTCACGTCGCCGGTGATCCCGCGCAGCTTGACGCCCAAGCGTCCATGAGTCTGGTGTTTCAAAACGATGACCGCCGTACTCGTCGTGCCGTCGGGATAGAACAGCACCGCCTGGCTCCAGCCTTGACTTTGGTTGCTTAGATTCACCTGTTCGATTTCGAGTGATCGTGCGGATGAGACAACGCCCACCGATTCAATCATGACATCTTCGGGCAACTCGATGGTCTGTTCGGCTGACTCGTTCGGCGCGACCACAGCGACGCTCGCCTGCTGAGCTCCTGAAAGCAGCGCGGACTGGCTGCCCGTTTGATCAAATGCTTCCATCGAATCAGCCAACGAGTAGAACGGTCGAATTCGCAGATTTCCGCCTTCGACCATCCCTTCCATCATCATCACGCGGCCCTCGCGCATCGCTTTGACGCGAAGACGTGTCATTTCGACTCGCAGCTGGTCAGCAGCAGCCACCAGTCTGCGATCACCCAACACCCAACCAACTTGTGGGATCACGACTGCGGCCAGCGCTGACAGAATCGCAATCGACAACAGCAATTCCAAAAGTGTGAAACCGCTGGTCCCGTTGACGCGGGAGCGTTGTTGTGGCTGGCCAGAGAGTTTGAAGGATTGCAACGGATCACTCACGTGAAGGCAGACGCGAACTGGAAATGTGCCCTCCCCAGTGGCATGTGACAAACCCCGCAGTCGACCCGGCGCAAAGTTGCCTCCGCGCAAGCACGCCGCGTGTCGTCACCGCAGCGTGCTGGGAGAAGCAAACAACTTAACCTTCGACAACAATGTCATCGTCGGTGTTCATTTGCCCATCGATCCCACCGCTGCGGATCTCGAAGGTGTTGCCGTTGACGGTGTAGACCAACTCTTTGCCCCAGGCATCTGTGGGGATTTCCGTGATGATGGGGGCGACCCACTTCGATTTTTTGGCTGCGTCACTGGGCCCATCCCGAAGCGCTTCCAGCGTTTCCGGCAAACTATTCATGCGGATCTGGTACATCGCAATGTTGCTCTTGAGCATTTTCAGCTGAGCCTGTGTGGCATCGGCGTTGGCAGCTGCGGAAGTGCCGGCAACATTCACGACCACGATTCCGCCCAGCACGACCAGGATCGCCAGGACGAGAAGCAGTTCCAATAAGGTGAAGCCTCCTCGGGACCGGTGAGGACGGCAACGATGGGATTTTGAACGTCGGTTACGCATGGATTTGGATGAGTTGGTTGGAAGTCGGCTGGATGTTTTGCTTGGCACCACAATTTGGCCTTGGAGTCGCAAGTTGCGGCCGTCTCTATTCTAACCATCAGGTCAAAAAAAAGTTTCGATTCGCAGCGGACTCAATTGCCGTATTCGCTCGGTTTTCGCCTACTTTCCGGCAGCCACGGGAGCCGCCAAAGCGGAATTCCTGTTCAGCCAGCCTGCCGGCTGACGCCTTCGATCGAGATGTCAGAGTGGTCCGGCAGCGGAAAACCGGTCCCCGTCGCCGTCAAGACGCGAACAATCTGAAAAAGTCGGAGAATTGGCGTGCCGAAGGGGATGAATCCGAGCGACGGGCGGTAGAATGTTGTCGGGGCCCGAATAACCTAGAAAGAGCTGGATTTCGGCTTGTTTGAGGCATTGATTGGTTCAAACTGCTAACCCAGAGTTCACAGGCTTTGTCGGGCAACTGGCTTTTCCCCTTTTTCTGCACTTCCACCCCCGAGCGAAACCATGGTGGCACGCGACGATTCAGTCATTCGCGGCAGTTTGATTGCTTCTCTCATCTTCCTCGTGCTCTCGCTGGCGCTGAACTTCTTCTTTTGGCGTTGGGGCGACGAACAGGCCGGTACGGCGAGCCAGGCAAAACAAAGCTTGACCAATGCCCAAGAGGAAATCCGATCGCTGGAGGAACGCGTGTTTCTGATGGAAGCGATGCTGGGGCAAGGGCAAATGACCGAGGAGCAATTTAACAGCCTGGCCAACAGCAATACCGGTGATCCGAAGCTTGATGCGATCGCTGCCCAGTTCGTGCAAGATATGGCTTACTTGGGTACCGACGTCGAACCCTTCGAGCGAAATTACCCCAGAGTCCCCACCTACCTGGTAAATGCGATTCGGTCGCGAAACGAACAATACGGTCAAGCTCGCGACGAAGCAAAACAGATTCGTGTTCAAGCTGACTCGGACGTTGCCAACGCCCGCGCCGCCGAAGATATGGCAATACAGCGTCGTGACGAGCTGCAAAAGACTCTTGAAAGCGAACAGCAGAAATTCACCGAAGACCGCAATCGAATCAACCAGCAGCAGGAAGAAACGCGTGATAGTTTGACCAAAATGTCTCGCGATTACACGGGCTACCAGAAGAAAGCGACCGTGGAAAAGAATCAACTGTCACTCAAGGCTGAGCAGCTGAAAAATACGATTGAGACGCAGCGCCAGCAATTAAATGTACTCAGGAACCCCAAGTTTGAAACGACGCAGGGCGAGGTTCGGCATGTGATGTTCAGCGGAGAAGTTGTCACGATCAATCTTGGCTCGGCCGACGCGCTGCGCCCTGGTGTAACGTTTGGCGTGATTGATCGCGATGAGACGCGGTTGCAGGATGCAAAAGTAAAAGCGACGATCCAAGTCACCAAGCTGCGAGGCGATCACCTGGCCGAAGCACGCGTGGTTGCTCGTCCCGCTCTGGAGACGCCGATCATCGAAGGCGATTTGATCTACTCCCCGTTCTGGGCGCCCGGCCGTCGCGTCAAAATTGCCCTGGCTGGCGATATCGATATCGACGGCGACAAACGACCCGATAACGATGCGCTGGCTGGCATGATCAAAGCTGCCGGCGCCGAAGTCACGGCAAGAATCTCCGCCGAAGGGGCCATCGAAGGCACTCTGGATGCGACAATCCGTTTCTTGGTGATCGGCGAGGATCCCGAAGTCAGCGGTGACGCCAGCGACGAAGCCGCTGCTCGGCGAGTTGCAGCGATGGGCAATGTCCGTGCGAAAGCCACCGAACTCGGTTTGACGATCATTCCTGCCTGGAAACTTCAGGCCTACCTGAGGACGATCGACGATACCCTGACCACGCCGCTGGGATCAGCTGTTCGCGCCGAAGATTTCCCGCCGCAAAAGATTCCCGGCAGCGGGAGACGAATGCCTAACAGCTTGCCGAAACTGTACCAGCAGCCAACGGAGGGGATGCAGAAAGGAAACGAAATCCTCAGGCCCTGATGTTGCTGCAGTGGCGCTGTCAAGTCGTAGCAGCTTTCTTGCGTAGCCGGAGTCGCCAGACTTCGGTCGTGCCGAGGGAGATCCCGAATTCTGGCGAATCCGGCGATAAGAATCCGCTACGGCGCTTTCAGGCAACCAAGTAAATAATAGTCGCGGTCCAAGCTAGCGAGTCGGCCGTAGCCGCGCTGCTTGCTGTTGAATCTGGGCTGATTGGATTCCCAATCTTTCCGTCAGCCGGTGCAGTTCCTCATCCAGCCGGTTGGCGGCCACAGGCGAACTGGCGATCGGAGCCGTTCCCAAACGCACTTGGTTGTGATCGCCGGATCGAGTCTTGGCAGCCGCCAGCGATTGGCGGACCAGCAAATCGCTCAGCCGTGCCGCGGTGCGCCGCTGGTCAAGCGGAATCATCTGGGGGTCGGACCAGGAAACGCGAAGGTTGTCGATTTGTACCCGCGCAATCGAATCGATCTCCTCAAGACGATGTTCGGCTTCGCCAATGTTGGCATCAAAAACCCAGATCCAGTGCCGCGTATCGATGCGGTACACAAAGTCGAACATTCGTGATCGCGTTTGCAGCAGCTTGTCAAAAGTATCAGCGGCTTGCCGGGCCATGGCCGCACCCAGGCTGACGCAACCGGCAGCGATTCGGTCTTCAAAACGGGGCTGCGTTCCTTCGCTGCCAAGAATAACAATCGAAGTTGGGTTATCAATGCGAATGCGGCGGGCAAGACGGACTTTGCGATCCTCCGCAGCCGCAGCGTCGTTTGGCATTGGTCGGCGAAGCGGATTGCGCCATTGAAGTCTCCATCGTGACCAACATTCGGCAACGCTGCTGGGGCCTCCTGCTGCTGTTTCAAAGCTGACGGCAGTTCCCGTGCCGACGCGTGATTCAATTTGCAACGGGGAGAAGTGAAGTGCCGACAGTTGCCGGCAGATCGTCAAACCAAGTCCTTCGCCACCGCCCAAGGAAACTTGTCGCTTGGAGATTTCCTGTAAGTCCGCCTCGCTGATCCCCGGACCCTGGTCAACCACCGTCCACTGCATCGCCTCGCCGTCGCGGACGCTCTGAACGCGAATCAACACCGATTCGCCCTCGGCTGTGACGCGAATCGCGTTGGCGACCAGATTGACGACCAGCCTGCGAATCATCGATGCATCCGCAAACACATTAACATTGGGGTTGTCTGCGCCATCCCACAAGATGCGAATATCGCGTGGCAGCGCCCACGGCCGCAACGTTTCGCTGATCGCCTGCCGAATCGACGTCAGGCTCACCCAGCTTCGCCGCGCTCGAGGCAAACCGGTCCTCAGTCGTTCCACCTGAACCATCTCGCCGACCATCTGGTCCAGACAGTTGCACTGGTCAATGGCAGCTGCCAGGCATTCTTTCTGGCCGTCGTTGATCGTGCCCAAATCTCCATCATGAACCAGGCGTATCGACTCACGGATTGTCGTTAGTGGCGAGCGAATGTCGTGAGCCGTCTCGCTCATCAGGCGAAATGCCGCTTCGGCTTCCGGTGTTTCCCCCACTTGGCGCCGATTCGCAGCACCGCTGGTCCGTGAGGATTGGGGAGTTGAGATTGTCAAGTTAGTTTCTCCGGGAGAGGGGCCGTCCTTGCCAAACGCGGTGCGGCGCCGCACAGTCTGTAGAATCATCCGGTTTCTTTAATCGACAACCTGAGCGGTGATTTATCAGGTAAAGTCACCCTCAAGATCTTTGGCCGACACCTTGAGCGATCTTCCTGACAACTGTGTCGATCATTCCAGGTGAGATCGTTTCAAATGATGTGCTGTTGATCATGAGTATTTCGCCTTCGCAGGGCGAAGCTCCCGCTGAGCCGAACACTACCGGGTCTGGATCGCGAGTACGACCAGGTTTACGATCGGTAAAGCACGGATTCCTGACTCGACCCGAACGACCGTTTCATTCGCGATAGCTTCGCAAGCATAAGATGAATCAAGCCCCTGCATCAGCCGAACAGCCGCGATTGGAAATCGACAAAATCACCAAACGCTTTCCGGGCGTGTTGGCGCTCAGCGAAGTCTCGATGCACGTCATGCCGGGCGAGACGTTGGCGGTGATCGGCGAGAACGGCGCAGGCAAGAGCACGTTGATGAAAATTCTGGCCGGAATCGAATCGCCCGACGCCGGATCACTGCGGCTGAATGGCCAGAGTGTTGCCTTTAAATCGCCCGGCGCGGC
>JBFJVZ010000295.1:0-10281 GCA_041623895.1 Pirellulaceae bacterium
ATGCCGGTGATGGACGGGATCGAAGCCACGCGTCGTATTCGCGAGCTTGAAAGGGCAACCAGTTCGCACATTCCCATTGTGGCCATGACCGCCCACGCCATGAAAGGCGATCGGGAACGCTGCATCCAGGTCGGCATGGACAGCTATGTCGCCAAGCCGTTCCGCAAACACGACTTGTACGCCGTCCTTCGCGAGTATTTTTCCGTCAACAATCGACCCGCCGAGGAAATCAAAAGCCAGTCCATCGAATCACCTTCCGCCCATATCGATTGGCAGCAGGCACTGGAGCTGGTAGCTGGTGAAGCCGATATTTTGAACGATGTTGCAATGGCAGCTGCCAAGGAGTTCCCGGAGTTGCTTGACATGCTGGAGCAGTCCGTTTTGCAGCAGGATCTTTCTACGGCCCAACGAGCCGCACATACCATCAAGAGTTCATCGCGAATCCTGGCTGCAGGTGAAATGGTCGAGTGGTCTGCAGAAGCGGAGCGGGCGGCGATTGAGCGTGACATTCAGGGAGTGGAAGCGGCCGTCAAGCGTTTGCGAATGTTGATCCCGGATGTGGTGCGAGACATCGATGCATTTGTCGGAGCATCAGCCGAGAAAAGCATTCAAACGCAATGATTTCGGTTTGAATATCGTTGCTGGGTTACGCCGCAGCGACTCGGGTGGCTGTCGAATCGACTTCCGTTCGGGCGAGAATGTTGCTGCGACGAACTGGCTAATCAGGCGGCCGGCGATCGCGGCGGGTATGCTATTGCATCTGGATCGGGCCCGCGTGACGGCGACGGCGGTCGGCGTGAAAGCAACTTGTTCCGGCGTGACGGTGATGTGGCGACGATACGTGAGGGCGAGTTTCGGCTTCCGAACAACTGGCAAAAGACCAAAGAGGGTCGTGTTTTTATGGCCTACGACAAGAACGGCGACGGAATCGTGTCGCTCGAAGAGTGGCTGGCGATGACAAACAGTCTTAACGACGCCCGTCGCGCAATTGGAACCAAATATTTCAACGACGCTGAACCGAGTGGCGATGGGAAGTTCACACCAGCCGAGTTCATCTGGTGGCGGAGCATCGGCAGCAAACAGGCTTTGGAACAATCCCGCCGCGATCGACCGCGCGACGGCGAAGGCGATGGTGTTCGCCCAGGTCCGCGCGAAGACGAAGGTGAACGAAGTGGCCCCAGAGACGGAGATCGCGGTTGAGCCAGCTGCATACGCGGTGGCTTGTAAAGTAGCTGGCGATCGTGCGCACCAAGAACGTGATTTCGTTACGATATCTGCGTTCCGATAGGCACAAGACAACATTCTTGAAAATGTTCAGAGGTAAGGTTGGCCAGCCAACAACAGGTGCAGGCATTTCTGGAAGCGAGAACACAATCGCATTCGAACCCGGATGTCTATGCCAGTGCTCGCCGTGAACTCCTGGCAAGCGAACAAGCCGACGTTATCGCCCTATTCCAAGAACGTCTGCAAGCCGGGGATGAAGAAGAGCGTTGCCAGGCAATTGTTGGATTGATCCAGCTATACGGTGCCGAGGCCACGGGTACACTTCTCCAGTGGATCGATGACGCATCGCCGACGGTGCGCTTCGTGGTCTGTTCCTGTCTTCACGACCATGGAGATGACCGCGCGATCCCAGCCTTGCTGGACCGAATGAAAAACGATCCCGACTGCCAGTTGCGGGGCATTGCTGCCAGCGCGCTGGGCAAGATTGGGCCCGTCGAAGTCTTGCCGCATCTACACTTGGCTTTTCAGTCGGACCACGAAGTTGATGAGCTTGGATACTCAACTTCCGACCAAGCCGAAGAAGCGATGACTTCTATTTTGATGACCTGGGTAAGCCGGCAAGTCGCGGGGGCGCCGCCAAAGTGTTTTCGAGAGGCTACGTCAACGGGTCAGCTTTCAGGAACGATCACGGCTGAGGCAATTCCGTTTGATCCCGAAGGACGCACCAATCGCACTGCACGGTATTCACATCTTCCCTTCTCCGCGTTTGGCCCTGGGTGTTCGGCAAAGCTTGGCCTACAAACAAACTTGATCGATCCCTTCGAGGTCCAGGTGGTGTACGTCGATCCGGATTGCGCCCTTGCACGGATCTTTATCTATCGCCGCATCGATAACAGCACCCAGTTCGATTGGGACGTGCATACGATTCTGGATCCAATGGCGATGAAAACTCCGCCGAAGCCAGGGAGAAATTAACCTTTGCCGCAAGTAGCGACCGCGAGTCACCACGACTGAGTTCAAAACAGCCATACCCAGTTTTTACGCAGGACTTGCGGCTCGCTTACCGGCTGATCGTTGTGGGGAATTTTTGGGGTTGAATCAGCAGGTCTTCCAGTTGCGCGGCCTGAATTTGCGGCACGTCCGACATCTGCGGTGGAGTGGCAATCATTTGCTGTTGACTGAAATCTTGCCGCTGCGCATTTCTTTCCAATAACTCTCTCAATTTCGCGGGTGGCATCAGCTGAATGGCTTTGTCCATCTTGCGAGAGGTGCGACTGAGCGAATCATCGACCGATTCGGCTTGGGATTTCACGTATTCCGGAAACAACCGCGCAGGTTCAGCCATCGCCGCGGCGAACCGCAAAGTCGGAGCGTCATGCGCACCGGAGTCCGTTGGACCTTATTCGTCGGTCTTGTCGTCCCCTGCTCAAGACCGAGGAGGGCCTGCAGGAGACCGGGGAGGTTCGTTTTCATGTGCCGACGCTTTCTGCTCGTCAACTGTGCCATCATCATCTTCGCCCGCTACTTCGTTGCCTTCGATTAGCTCCAAAGCCTTGGCCAGTTGGCGTTTTGAATCCTCGATGTCTGCCAACGCCCTCTTGGTGGCGGCGACCGCGGCTTCCGCTTGTAAAACGGAGTCCATCATTGCCGTGCCTGCCTGGTAACGAGCTTCGGCTTGACTCTGAAGCGACTGATATCGTTTCAAACTGGACAATGCGAATTCAGATTCTCGCTTGAGCCGCTCCTCAAAGGCGTCCATTTCAGCTTGGGCAAGCGCCGCCTCCGCACTTGCCTGGTTTGACTTTGCTAGAACGGTCTTCAATTCGTAGGGAGTGACCGCTCCTTTTTTGGCAAGAACGCTCAATCGTTCAGATTCTTCTTTTGCGGCTTTCGCCGCCAGGCGGGCGGTAATCAGTCTTCTTGCGATTCCAAACACATCGCCACGAAGCGCATCCATTCTGATCATGTTTGGAGTTCGATCGTCAGGTTTATACGTTGTCGAGGGCGCGGTGGCCGGTATCGCATCCGTAATGGGCCCGGTGCGATATTTCAGAGGCCAGGTTTGCTGAGAATCCGAATATGCGGGGATGCCGGCGGGCGCGCTGGCAGGCGGGTCCTGTCTAAAATCCGGCGGATCAAATTGGGAAGACGTGGAGGGAACAGCGCGATGGTAGATGGGCCGCGGTTGTTGATTCCCCAGCACTGTCGGCTGTGTCGTGGGCGTCGTTGCCGGGTTCCAGTCCAGCGCATCCGGCTCTCCCAGCAACTCGTTCAGCCGGCGGGCGATGATTTTGTCTTTCAATTCGGCTCGCTGATCCAGCATCGCTCTGGCGCTGTCTAGTCGTTTTTTCAGCGCTTCGATCTCCTTGGTTTGTTGCTCATGACGCTCGGCAAATTCAGCACTCAAGCTCTGTTCCAATTCCGCCAGTAGAGTTTCGCGTTCTTCCTTGTTTGAGTCATCGCGAAGCTGATGGATTCTCGATACCAGTCCACGGCTCTTTGCTTCGTGCGGCGAAAGGGAAGTCTGAGGGTAATAAATGATGCGGACGCTTCTTTCTCCCGTCTGCGGGTCGACGAACGATGTTCGCACGGGAACCAAGGTACCGGTCGTCAGGCTTAAGGGCGGATGGGCTACCGGATCGTCTTGAGATATTTGCTGTCCGAAAACGACCGCGACGGTCGATACGATGATGACCAGTGAAACCGCAAAAAGTGAAAACTGCTTTGCCTTTCCCATGCGGGTCGATTCCGTTTTCGTTTCACTCATCGCGTGTTCTCCAAGGAAATAGCTTCACCAAGTCTGGGGATCAAAATACCGTCATCAGCCGACTGGACCGGTTCGGCCAGCGATCGATTAATTCGATCGAGTTCAGCGTTGATCGATCGCAGTTCGGCTTCCAGCGATTCTCCGCGCCACTGCAAAAGTTGATCGTCAGCCGTTTCAGTTGTCTGAGTTGTTACCGGCGACGTTGTACTACCCGTCGCGACTGGTGACGTCTTTGTTGATTCAGCTGAATTGCCATTGGGCCATGCCAGTAGTGCAAGGCAAGTCAAAACAGGAGCCATCACCACCGCAACGGCCCATTTTTTCCCGAAGCAACTGCTACGAATCGATTTCGGCAGCGGGGTTGCGGCCGGATTCCGAGCGTGGCCCAGCGATTCTGTAAAGATTTGGACGGCTTGATCCGCAGTTTGAATCCGCTTATTGCGATCCACCTGCATCAGGCGAGCAATAATGCGATCAAGCCATGCCGGCATGCGTTCGTTGATCTCGTAGCAAGGCCGGGGCCTCGAGTCAGAAATCTTGCGCAAGACGGCCAGGGGGCTTTCGGCGCGAAACGGCGGTCGCCCGGTTGCCATTGCGTACATCAGGGATCCCAAACTGAATAAATCGCTGCGTGCGTCGACAACGTCCCCGCGAGCTTGCTCGGGGCTCATGAACTGCGGCGTGCCGGCGATCATGCCGCTCATCGTCAGCGTTGCATCATCCAAAGCGCGCGCCAGACCAAAGTCACTGATCAAGACGCGACCATTGCCTGCTTCGATCAGCATGTTGGCGGGTTTGATGTCGCGATGAATCACTCCATGCCGGTGCGCGGCAGCCAGTCCTTCTGCGATTTGCAAAGCGATCTGCAAGATTTCGATCAACTCCAATGGACCTTCGCGATCGATTCTTTCTTGAAGATTTCCGCCGCTAATCCAGGGCATCACGATGTAAGGCATGCGGCCGGCGGTGGCGATGCTGTAAATTGGCACGATCGACGGATGAATGATCGCGGCGGCCGCCTGAGCCTCGCGCATGAACCGCGCCTTGGCCGCGCCGACGCCGGCCAGATGTGGTGAAAGGATTTTGATTGCCAACGGGCGATGAAGTGCAGGATCCGTGCCTCGCAGCACGACGCCCATTCCCCCCTGACCGATGATGCCACTGATCGGGTATTGGTCAATTCTGCCTAAGTGGTCCGAGACGCTGGGATCCAGCAGCGGTCGAATCCACTCCAGCGACGCATCGAAGGCAGGCTCTGAAGAACGGATCTGATTGGTCTTTTCGGATCGTAAGGCGATGGGAGCAAGCGTGCTCTCTGTCAGTACGTTGACGGTTTCGTCCCACCAATCGGGACCGCCGGCCAATTGCTCTAAGTTAGATTGACACTGGTCACACTTGCAGAGATGAGATTCGATTCGTTCCGCCTGGTCACTGGAAAGCGTTTCGGCCAGCAGAGCTTGGAGCGTTTCGTCTTCAATATGCGGTTCCGCAATCATTTTCTTACCTGCTATTCTTCCAATCGCTCTCGGACCAGATCGCGAATGCGTTTTAAGATACGACAACGCGCTACATAAACCGCTCCCTCATTGATACCTAACTCAGTGGCAACCTCCTGGACCGGCTTGCCTTCGACTGACGTATTCCAAAACGCAATCCAATTCGCTTCGCCTGTCCGGCGTCGAACCACACTGGCTGCCCATAGAAAGAGTTGTTGGCGTCGACTTCGATCAAACTCGTCACCTAATTCATTCGCGGCCGGCATTTGATCAAGGTCCGCATGCCTGTTGGATATCCCGCGGATCTTTGCGTCGCGTCTGCGAAAGTGATCGACGGTCGCATTTCGCGTGATTCTGGTCAGCCAGCCGCGGAATGATCCGGGCGCGTCGACGTCAAAATGCTCGATCGCGGATGTGACGGACAACAACACCTCCTGAACTACTTCGCGCGCGTCGGCGTCTTGCAATCCCCGGGCCTTGGACATCCGATAAATCACCGGCTCGTACAGAGCTGCGAACTCCGTCCAAGCTTGATCGTCCCGGGGGTTGCGGAGCCGAATCAGCAGGCTGGGTCGAGTTTCGGGTCCAGTGCTCAATTGGCTCATCCGGCTGCGACAATTTGGCTTTTCGACGGCAAATCGACGATCGAGATCCCCTGTCACAGCTTAACACGAGGCAAAACCTTGAATCTTTCACGTCTGTAGCGAAAAAACTGATTTCTGGCGACAAAGCGCGCTCCCGCCACGATCGAAACTTGCCTCTTTCTGCGGGGTTTAATTATTGGCCCTAAAGACTCAACGCCAATCTACCGTTTCTTGGTATGAGGCATTCCCTAGATGAGGGTATAGTTGTGAAAGACAAGAAACTACAAGAAACGATCACATTAACCTGTCCAAACGGACATCGGCTTCGCGGCGCGGCAACTCTTGTTGGCAAGACGGTGAAATGTCCTCGATGTCGTGCCGTGTTTGCAATTACCGCGCCCGCTCCTTTCATGGTCACTGATACTGGCGTGATGCGGATTTTGGGTGAGGTTCCCAGCGCTCCTGAGCCGGCATTGAATCTCGGTGACGTGGAAACACAACCGTGTCCGCGGTGTGGCGTTGCGATCGATAGCGGAGCGACGGTGTGCAAGCACTGCAAATGCTACATCGGCGTGATGCCGAGGTTTATGACTAACATGCTCAGCAGAGGGCAGGCCAGTTAACGGCAGCGCGCACTACACGGCTGCCTCTTCCAATGGCAGCCGTGATGAATCATGCAGCCGCGCGATCCTGGTTAGTTCTTGCTGCATCAATTCGGCCGCTTCATCAATTGCTTGCTGGTCAATCTTTACCGTCCGCACTTTTGGATCCAAATTCGTTCCGCGACCGTAAACCAAATTTCGCCTGAGCTGGATTGCTGCATTGTTGATGTGATCGGCAACGGTGCCGGGCGGAAAGTAAATGCGAATCAATTCACCATCCGGAACAAACTTGGATTGACGAACATTGAAGTGATAGTGGCCTTCGACCGAGCCAAAGCAGTCAAATCGCATGACTTCATCGTCACCAATGTAGATCGACGCACCGGGACCGGGGCCAACCGGTTCGCTGACCCAATAGATTTCCATGAAGATGTCGTCTTGGATCGGGTGAGTCACCAAGTCATGGATGTAATAGCGGCAGGATCGCAACGCGCGCGGTCGGAATATGTCACGCAGCCGTTGACGAATTTCAAACAGAACACTTGCGTGGTATCGCTTGCGAAGCCAATCGATGATCAAGTGAAGACGTCTAGGAATGAGTCGGAATAAGGAACACTTCTTCCACCCAATTGTAGTTGCCAACAGGCAAAGCACTGCTGCATACAATCAAACAAGAATCCTCACCCAGGAAAAGCCAAAATGTGGATGGTGGAGTGGCGGGCAGATAGATTCGCGAGCGTTCGCGGTCGGGCACGTCGTGTACCCGACCCGTGAGGCTCCGAGGACGCATCGAAATTCAATAACGTCGACGATGTCAGCCCGTGGCCGCAAGCTGACCGCGTAACCCCACGCGAGGCGAACTCGCGGAAGACTCAAACGTATCAGAGTTGTCCCAACTCTGTTGATGTAGCGATTGACGCAAGCGCCGTAACCTGTTTGCTGTCAATGACTTGGGAGCAAACAGATTCAATCGCGAGCGATGTTGATGCCACGAGATCAGAAATCTCGTTCGCTGGATGATCAACAGCGTTAGAGTACGGTCTGCATTGCAGGGGTCAACCGCAGATTTTCCAGAATCCAGCGGTCGCGGTGGCCACAGCTCTCTAAGGCGTTGGATGGGGCCGAGTTAGAAATTTTTTGCGTCGCTGGGCGGTGCCGCTGGCTTCACAGAACCAACTCCCTAGATGGGGGGTGTGGGCGAAGTCTAGGCAACCCAGCTCCGCGACTTGCCTGCCGCAACGCGACACGGGAACGATTTGGCGTCGCGGATTTCGGGAGAATTCCGACGACCGCGCCTGCTCCGAAGTCTTCCGGCTTCCGCTACGAAAGAAACACTTGCATATTGCGACTAAAAATGAGCGCGGATTCGTGACCGCGACTGCTAAGCGAATATTCAGGTTTGCGGAGCTCGCCACAAGTTTCCGTTTGAGCTGCAAGAAACAGTTGAGGTCTTGGCGACTTCCGTGAAAATTCGAACTCTGATTCTTGGAAGTAAACAACCAATGGTGCGGGCCGACGTCTGTATCAGACGCCTCGCCCGCGATAATCTTTTTTATCTCACCACCAAACTCTCAATGCATTTAGTTCCATGACATCTGCCACTCCCGTCCATCTTGCCATTGATCTGGGTGCCTCCAGCGGACGAATCATCGCGGGTTCATTGGCCGATGGCAAGTTAAGGCTAGACGAACTTCACCGCTTTGCAAATGATCCCGTGCGCATCCAGGACTCGATGCAATGGGATGTGCTCAGTCTGTGGCGCGAGATCAAGAACGGACTTCGCATCGCAGCAACCAAGTACTCACAAGTCGATTCGGTAGGAGTTGACACCTGGGGTGTCGACTACGTCTTAGTCGATGCGCAAGACCAGATTGCCGGACCGGTGCGGCATTACCGGGATGCGCGCACGCGTGGCGTGATGGACCGTGCATTTGAAATCGTGCCGCGCGAGCAGATTTTTGAGGCCACGGGGCTGCAATTTATGGAGATCAGTACGTTATATCAACTGGTCGCCGCAGCGCAGTCGAAAGAAGCTTCGCTGTCGATTGCGGACGGGTTCCTGATGATGGGTGACTTTTTTCACTGGTTGTTAACGGGCAATCGCAGCATCGAGGTCACCAACGCCTCGACCACTCAGTTGCTGGACCCGCGGACAAAGGCTTGGCGGGATGATTTGATTTCAAGTTTTGGATTGCCACGCAAGATTTTCACAGAATGCTTTCAGCCGGGCAACACACTGGGACCGATTCAGTCGTCGGTCGCCGCGGAGACAGGTTTAGAGAATGTGTCGGTGATCGTGCCGGCGACCCACGACACAGCCTCCGCCGTGATTGCCGTTCCTGCCCACGAGTTTGCTCCGGAAAAACCCAATTGGTGCTACATCAGTTCCGGTACATGGTCGCTGATGGGCTGCGAATTACCGCAGCCAAAGATCAATGCCCAGTGTGCCGAGCTTAACTTCACCAACGAAGGTGGCGTGCAGGGAAGTACGCGGCTCTTGAAAAACATTGGCGGCTTGTGGATCTTTCAGCAAATTCGCAAAACCCTGGAGCGTCGCGGCGACGACGAATCTTGGGAGTCGATGGTGGACGCGGCGGGCAAGGCAACACCCTTTGCTCTGCTGATCGACCCCGACGCCGCCGACTTCGTCGCACCGGACGACATGGTCCAAGCCATCGTCGCTTATGCCGATCGGACGGGACAAGACGCGCCGGTTGGCAACGGCAATTTGTACCGTGGGGCACTGGAAGGTCTGGCACTCCGCTATCGCGTTTGCTTGGGCATGCTGGAGTCTCTGGTCGAACATCGCATTGATGTGATCCACATCGTCGGTGGCGGATCCCAGAACCAGTTGTTGTGCCAAATGACCGCGGACGCCTGTGATCGCACCGTGGTTGCGGGTCCCGTCGAAGCCACGGCGATTGGAAACCTGATGATGCAGATGCTGGGGACCGGCAAACTGGGGTCGATCGAAGAGGGCCGTCAGCTGGTTCGCGATAGCTTTGATACCGTGGAATACTCGCCACAAGCACCGGGCGATTGGAATGAGGCGGCGGACCGCTTCGCGAGTTTGCAGTAGCTGGTGGTCTGGCAGTCTTGATTTGACGTGTGAACCGGGAGGGCGAGGTGGGCGAGGCTCCTGCCGAGCCGCGGATGCTGAATCTTTTGCGTCGCCCGCCTCGCCCTCCCATCACACTTCCTTGTTTTCGGGTCGCTCGATCCAAAGGCGTAGGGCTTGTTCAGGCCTACCACTACTTCGAGGGGAACTGCCCAGTGAGTACGATGCCCACTCTTCGTCTTTTCCCCAACGGTCTACGAGGGACTTGGATGGCCAAACGGTTGGGCGTTGGGGCGAGGAGATCTATCGCCGCGCAATCGATGCCGGCTTACGAATTCCGCCTCTGGCCGGCGGTGGCAGCGAGTCTGAAAAGACCCCCGTTGGTTACAACCGATATCATGCCGCTGACGGAAGTCGACGAGAGCAGTTGGGTGATGATGCGCGTGGTCACGCTGCACGAAGACCACTATCGCGCGGCAGTCAGTGCGCCGTGGTATATCGATTTTGATGGTCGACCCCGAGTCGGAAAAAAGAGTGTCGAGTTCTTTCA
>JBFJVZ010000296.1:0-10152 GCA_041623895.1 Pirellulaceae bacterium
ACACGCCGGCCAAGGCAAAGCAACTGGAGTTTGTGCTGACAGCGATTGAGCCCGCGCGGGCCAGCCAATATCTGACGAAACACTTGGCGGCAAACCGGATCCCCAAAGACGGCAGCGGTCCGTGGATCGGCTTGATTGGCACAGCGGGTGGGCCGGGCGAACTAAAGATGTTGTTTGATCAAGTGAAGGCCGGCGGCTTCGATTCGGGGGCAACCGTTCGTGCCATGGACGCGTTATATGATGCCGGGCGACTGCGAAAAATCAGTCCCGCCGGCGGCCCGGCGGGGATTGGACAACTGCTTGCGGCCAACGATCCGGCGGTCAAGATGGCCGCGACCCGGTTGGCTGGCATTTGGCGATTGGGCGGTCAAATCGGCAACTTAATGAAAATCGCTAGTGACAATGGGGAGGCATTGCCGATTCGCAGTTCCGCGATCGACGCGCTGCGCACGATCGGGGGCGGTGGTGCGGTTGCAGAGCTAAAGAAGTTGACCGGCGCGGAGTATTCCTTGCCCATTCGCAAACTTGCCGTTGCCTCGTTGGCTGCTTTGGGGCCGAATGAAGCGGCCCAACCATTCTTTGCCGTGTTGGCCGAAATCAAAACGGAAGACGAAGGGTTGGACCTGTGGCGTGGAATGCTGTCGGGAAAAGATGCAGCCCAGACGCTCATTGCCAACATGCCGGATAATCTGTCAAAGCCAGCGGCTCTTTCCGGCCTGCGAGTGGCCCGCGAAGGCGGCCGTCGTGAACCCGAGTTGGTTGCCGCCTTGATGCCGCACACGGGATTGTCAATCACGGCCCAAAAGATGACACCGGAAAGAATCAAGGAAATGATCGGCCTGGTATCCAGCCAAGGTGATCCGCATCGCGGTGAAACCGTTTATCGGCGGACGGAACTTGCCTGCGTCACCTGCCACGCGATCGGCGGTGTCGGCGGCAAAGTCGGTCCTGACATGACTAGCTTGGGAGCCAGCGCTCCGGTCGATTACATCATCGAGTCTCTGTATGATCCGAATGCAAAAATCAAAGAGAACTATCATTCGGTAATTGTCGCAACTGAAGAAGGCCAGGTGCTAACGGGTGTCCAGGTCTCAAGTACTGACGAAGAATTTGTGATTCGCGATGCGACCGACAAATTGATTCGGATTCCGGCTGCCGAGGTCGTCGACACAAAGAATGGCAAGTCGCTGATGCCAACCGGAGTGATCGATCGGCTTGATCAAAAAGATCAAATCGATTTGATCACCTTTCTGACCAGGCTTGGCAAACCCGGCGACTTCGACGCCAGCAAGGGCGGCGTGGCGCGAATCTACGAAGTCTTTGCGGGCACGCACCGCATGGAACAGCAGGGTGCCGACCGGATCACGAGCGGAGCCATCACGGAAGGCTGGCAACCGCTGACTGCGCGAGTCAATGGCAGTGTCCCGGGATCGACACTTGCCGAGTTAACCACACCGCCGGCCAATATTTCTTTGGTCAATGTCTACCTGCGGACTCACATCGAAGCCGCCAGCGACGGGCCGGTCACTTTTTCCGTTGACGGTACCGATCAGGCTGCGCTGTGGGTGGACGGTCAAGCGATCGATGGAAAGAAAACCGATCTGAAAGCGGGTAAGCATACTGTGGTCGTTCGCTTGGATGCGCGCGGCTTGCCCGATCAATTCAAGTTGCATTCGCGCGACGTTTCCTTCGCCGTCCAATAACGGGCAATCCAATGCGGAATTTCATCGAATTTGCGTCCTTCGCGCTGGTCGTACTTTGCGCGACGACCCGCGGCCAGCAGCCGACCGTGGTTTCGTTTAAGGATCTTGTTGAAAAATTTTCCGCCGAGTGGGGAGAGATTAAGGACATCAGCGTCTCCGACCATCCTGGCTCGGCATTTGCCGTTGCCGTCTGCGATCAGGCCAATCGAGTTTCGGTTTCGTTTGGTTCAGGAAATCAGTGGCGAAAGCTGACCGTCGATGTTCCCTATGTCGATCGAGTCACGGTCCGCTTGTTGGACCTGGATGGTGACCAAAAAAGCGAGCTTTTGGTTGGCAGCGACCGTGTTGAGATCTATCGGATTGGCGATCAAAAACTTGAGCGAATCTGGGTTAGCGAACCTCTGTTCAAGTCGAAGCTTCCCGCGAAAATCGAGAGTGGCGATTTCGACGGCGACGGCAAGTTGGACCTTGCGGTGCTGAACTACAAGAAACGCGAGGAGGTCGACACTGATTCGATTCATATCTTTCATCGCGGCAACGGTCCGGCGATGGAATTTAATCTCGGCGACAAACTGACGCTGACCGACCGGCACGGCTACCATTCGACATCCGGATTGGCAATCGGTGATTTTGTCGGCGATGGCCGGCATGAGATCGCGATCGGCAATGACAGTGGTTTTCTCTGGCTGGTTGGCGTTGAAGACAAGCGACTGAAGATTCTGGGAGCAGCGAAAGTGCCAGATGGAGGAGCAATCGGACCTGGACTGGCAACGGCAAACATTGATCGTGACAAGTACCGGGAATTGTTGGTCGGTACCAACGGCGGCCACATCTTTGTCTGTGAGTTTGACCAGCAGGCGAATGCGGTTTGGTTATGTCGTCAAGAGACGGGTCGACTGGCCTATGGTGTCAATGCCGAAGATTTTGACGGTGACGGCGTCGATGAATTTGTTCTCTCACGTGGAAGCGCAGGTTATGCGGGGATGACCAAGTCCGACGTCGTCGTCCAAATTTTCAAATGTGATGATGGCAGCTTGCGAGAAACCTGGCGACAAATGACGGTCGATTCACCGCGCACGATTCTGCATGACATCGATCATGATGGGGCCAAAGAAATCATTACCTATTCCGGCTCTGGGCTTGGTGACAAAGTCGACGTGTTTCGGCCGAACCTGGAATGAAAATCGTTGCCATTGAACACTCCGCCGGCGATACCGCTGCGGCGGCTGGTGAAATCGCCCAGCAGCTCGGGCATTCATTGCGAGTGATCCGCGTAGAGTCCGGCGACGCCGTGCCGATGACGGCCGACGCTGATGTGTTGATGATATTTGGCGGGGCGGCGTCGTTAGCGGCTCGCAACCTGCCAGCCTGGATCGAGCCCGAGCGAGAGTTGGTCCGAAAATACGTCGCTGCGGGCCGCCGCGTGCTGGGAATCTGCCTGGGGTCACAGATTGTTGCTTCGGCGCTTGGCGCACCCGTGCGTCGTAACCAAAACCCCGAAGTCGGTTGGCATCTGGTCGAACGTGTCGACCGCGATTTCGCGATTGCCGATGTCTTTCCGGAACAGTTTGTGGCCTTTCATTGGCATCAAGATACGTTTGGCATCCCCGACGGGGCGCGGCACATCATTCGCTCCGAAGGTTGCGAACATCAAGGGTTTGTTCTCGAGGATCGCGTCTTCGGGTTCCAATGTCACCTCGAAGCAAACCCGCGGACGGTCGACATTTTCTTGGCCGCATCGAAAATGCACCGACAGCCGGGGCGATTCGTGCAGACGGACAGGCAGATCCGCCAAGGCACCGCACTGTATCTCGCCAAGCAAACCGAGATTCTGTCTAATTTTCTCTCGCGGTGGCTTGGTGTCGCCGTGTAGATCGGACGACAGTCCGTTACCTTGCTCCATTGGCCCCACCGGAAACGGATACCTCCGTTGTAAATCGACATGAGCATTACTGATTTCAGGACGTCTTGGAGCATTGCTGATTCGGCCGACTTGTATGACATTGCCCGTTGGAGTGATGACTATTTTCATATCTCCGAAGACGGCACGCTACTCGTCTCGCCAAACCGTGATCCCTCTAAGTCCATTGACCTGAAAGAGTTGGTGGATCGGCTGGGCCAACGCGGATTGCAGCTCCCGATCCTGATTCGCTTCAACGGTATCCTGCAAGATCGATTGAAGCGAATTCACGACTGTTTTGCCAAGGCGATCAACGACCAGGGTTACCAGAATGGCTATCGCCTGGTTTATCCGATCAAGGTCAACCAGCAACGCGACGTCGTCAACGAAGTCATCAGGCATGGCCGTGAGTACGGATTCGGCGTCGAAGCGGGCAGCAAGCCGGAATTGCTGGCTGTCGTCGCTATGACTGACCCGGAAATGCCGATCATTTGTAACGGGTTCAAGGACGAAGAATTCATCCGCATGGCGCTGCTGGCACAGCGGCTTGGCCGCACCGTCATTCCGGTCGTGGAAAAAGTCAGCGAATTGGATTTGATCCTGCGTCTGGCACCAACTCTGGATGTGCGTCCAACGATCGGCATGCGCGTCAAGCTCGCCACCCGGGGCAGCGGTCGCTGGCAGGCAAGCGGCGGCTACCGATCCAAGTTTGGTTTGACCGTTGCCGAAATGCTCACGCAGCTTGATCGCCTGAACGAGCGTGACATGGGTGATTGCTTCCAGTTGCTACACTTTCACGTCGGCAGTCAGATCAGCAACATCCGCCAATTGAAATCAGCGATTCTGGAAGCCTCGCGAATTTATGTTGACCTCCGCCGCCGCGGGGCTGGTTTGCTGTATTTAGACGTGGGCGGGGGCTTGGGCGTCGACTATGACGGCTCGCTAAGCGACAGCCAGTCGAGCATGAATTACACGATGCAGGAGTACGCCAACGATGTGGTTTTCCACGTTCAATCGGTGTGTGATGAGGCAGAAGTCCCTCACCCGCAACTGATCTCGGAAAGCGGACGGGCGGTCGCGGCCCAGCACAGTGTTCTGGTCATGGAAACGCTGGGTGTCACCGCGCAAGGCAATGTGCAATCGCCACCCGGCGAAGTCCCCGAAAACTACGAGCAACCGGTGCAAGATTTATGGGAGTCGTACAAATATCTGACTGCCGAGAATATGCTGGAATCGTTTCACGATGCGCAAGTCGCGCTCGATTTGTGCATGAATCTTTTCAGCGGCGGTTATTTGCCTTTGGAACAACGTGTGGCTGCCGAAGATCTTTACTTTGCCATCTGCCATCGTGTTCAGCGATTGGCTGCTGTGATGGATCAGGTGCCGAAAGATCTTCGGCACCTCGATCGCATGCTGTCAGATATTTACTTTGCCAATTTCTCGCTATTTCAGTCGATGCCCGACTCCTGGGCGATTGGACAACTGTTTCCTGTCATGCCCATTCACCGGCTCGGTGAGCAGCCAACACGACGCGCCGTGCTGGGCGACATTACCTGCGACAGTGACGGCAAGATGGATTCATTCGTTTGCGATGGTAAACGCGGCGGCACGCTGATGCTGCACGATTTGAAAGCGAACCAGCCCTATCAGATCGCCGTGTTTATGGTTGGTGCCTACCAAGAAATCCTGGGCGACCTGCACAACTTGTTCGGCGACACACACGCCGTGCACGTGGACTTGCAAGAAGGTGGTGTGAAAGTGCAATCGATTGTCAAAGGTGACACGGTCAACGAGGTGTTGAGCTATGTGCAGTACAACGAAAAGGAACTGATCGAGAAACTGCAAGAAGCGGTTGAGCAAGCGATTCATGACGGCCGCATTGACAATCAGCAGGCCGGCCAAACGATCGAGTTTTACGAAAAGGCGCTGGCGGGATATACGTACCTGTCGACGCCAGCCAAGTCGTAGTAAAGTGTGGTCTTATCAGCCGCCGGGCGTTAGCCCACGGTTTGTTCGTTTGTGCCGCAATAACCGGGTGCTAACGCGGCTGATAAAATTGGCGCTGTCGAACTAAATCATCAGCTGAGACGCCGACGTGAACTCCAACGAATTCTCCAATGTCTCACCGGCTTTCACCTTTTGTCAAATCCCGCCGCTTTTTCAGTCGCTGGAGTTGGAGGGGCTCTTTCAGCGGTGCTGTTTGTGCGAGCGACAGCTATTGGTGGAAACGGAGTCCGTAGAGCCTTATCTGATCGAACGGATCTTTCGCGGTAGCGAACCGATCGTCGAGTATGCCATGTGTTTCCGCTGCAAAGTTTGCCAGCAGGAGCAGATCTCCAAAAAGTCTTTGCAGCGTTTACAGCAACTATGGGATGAACGTGTCGACCAAAACGAACGGGCGGCCTGGCTGGTTGGCGGTTACCTGAAGGGCGAATTCACCGTCGACAAATGGACCGACCACTGTGTGTTGACCGGCACACCACTTTCGAAGTGCAAAGACTATCAGGTCGTCGCCTTGGCTTTCGGACACGAATTGATGTTGAGCTATCTGCCGGTGATGATCTCCGATGTCGCGATCGAAGAGATTCAAGAATTGCTGTCGGAGAAAACCAAAGGCTGGATGGATGATTTCATTTCCGACCAGTTCGGCATGCCGCCCGAGTTTCTGGAGTGTCCGCCAGTCCTGGTGTGAGTCGGCGATGTAACGGCGCAGTCCAGGACCAGGAGAACGCCGGACTGAGGAAGCAATCTGAGCCTGCGGATTGTTCGCGGGCATTCCGCAGCCCCAGGAAACGTCTAGTACGGGGACGATCTCGCTGGCAATCGTTGGGCGAGTTGCCAGAAGACGAGTTCGCCGTACCGACGCGGTATCAGCAACGTCCGCCTGGGCGCCGGCAAACGCAAACGAAGCACATCATACAAATCCCGGAGCATCGACTCGTTGTCGCCGTAGTAGCTGTGGCCAAGCAAGCTAAGGTCGATGCCGCTGACATCAATTGTCTCGACGCCCGGTACGACCACGATATCGGCGCCGCTTTCTCCCGCTCTGGGGTAACCGTGGACTTGTTTGGATGCGATCAATGCCTGGTCATCGGACGAGGCGTACAACGTGACGTGATGCGCTACGTTTAACAGGGAGGGGGCGAGATCGCGTCGAAAACGGTCGGCATCCACATCGGGTGCCGCCAACACGATTCTGTCGAACGGGACATCGGATTGGCTATCCAACTGCCAACCGATTTGCTGCATCGCCGCCGTCATCGGCCGGTTTCCCATACTGTGGGCAACTACGTTGATCGACCGCGCACCGCTTTCGCTGGCAAGTTCCAATAAGAATTGTTTTAGGTGCGGAGTTGTCCATTCAGCATTGGTTTCATCCACCGCATAACCGAACAGTGATCCTTGGCTGGGCCAAGAATAACAAACTGGGACACCTTCGAATGGCAGGTCCACGGCCACTTGCGCTGTGCGACGGACGGCGGACTGAAAATCGACGTTGTAGCCATGGATGAAAACCAACAAATCACGGTCGGGAGAAGCAGAGATGGTTTCGGAAAGTCGACGCTGAAAGTCGTTCTGATTCAGTTCAACCGCGCTGGTCAGCACGATGTGTTCCTGCTGATTCTCGCGAATTTCAAACCGCAACAAACTTGGCCGTTCGACGACGCCGCGGCTGTGAATGTCGGGTACCGTCACTTCGCAGACGCCACGCACCAGCGAGCCGCGGTCAGTGTTGTACGTGACACCATGTTTTTCGATATTCGCTTGACCGGCCAACATCAGGCTGACAGCAACGATTGCCACCAGGCAGCCGATCACAGCGGATAGTGTTCCGATGTTGGTGCGTCCCCGCAGCCAATTAACCGCGGCAAACAGGATTAACATCAACGCGACGATGCAAAACGAGACAAACGTTTGCCGCTGCCCCGTGATTTCGTAGTCGGATAACGACAGTGCGTCGCGGCCGCGATCAGTGGCGTAGAAAACCTGAATCGTCGCGAATCCCTGCTCGCTACGCCGGGCACCTGCTGGCAATTGTGACAGATGATCCTCTGCCGACGCCGCCGCAGAGTACCCCGATTCCATCGCGGCCACCTCGGGAATCGTTTCCAAGCTGGGCACGCTGGTGCTCGGGGCACGGGGGCCGGTCCGCATTTCCATCGACCGAGTTCCATCGCTGGCAGCGACCTGCATTTCTACTTGCTCGGTGATTACTTCCGGATACCGATCGGCAGAGGTCTGGTAGCGATCCGGGGGAGCTGAATTCTCAGCCCTGGCTTTGTCGTCGTTCTTACTTCCCGAACAGCCGCTAACGAAGATCAACATCGCTGCGACAAGAAGAAAACTGACAGGGAGACAACGCGGTGGGCGAGTGACCAACATGGCTTGTCGACCTTTGAGGCTTTGCTAGTAAACTGAGGCAAACGAGCCTCGGCTATAGCATTTACGCGGTCAGCAGGTCGATAGTGATTACCGGCTCAGCAGTTGCCAGCAGACCAGTTGCATTCGCGGCAGATGAAACGGGCCTTTCCAAAGGCTCCCTTTCAAGCTTTTCGTCACACGTCCGCTGCGATCGAGATAACCAAACCACTCGCCGTGTTGGGCATCGGGAAAGTGCGAGTAGGCCCAATCGTGAACTTGGCGGTGCCAATCGGCATACTTTGCTTGGCCGGTCAGCTGGTGGGCCAGCAAAGTGGCGATGATCGCTTCGTTGTGCGGCCACCAGAACTTCATCTCGGCCCAATACTCTTGGACCGGTTTGTGGTAGACATCGGTGAAGTAAAACAATCCACCGTACTGGTGATCCCAACCGCGGGCCCACATCCAGTCCAGCATCTGGCAACCCAATTCGATCAATGAATCATCGCCGCGCAGTTTTCCTTCGCTCATGATGAACCAGGCGCCTTCAATGGCGTGCCCCGGGTTCAGCGTCCGGCCATCGAAGTGATCAAGGATCTCTCCATCCTCGCCGACCGTCTCCATCACGCACTCGATCTCTGCCTTCACGTGAAAGTCACGGATGGTCGCAATCGACCTGTCAATCCAATCGTTTGCCTCGGGCAGTTCAATTGATTCTCTTAGCTGCTGCGCTGTAACGATCGTGATCATGGGAAAGCCAAGCCCGCGCATGGGCCGCGTGTCGGTGAACTTTGGCGGCGTGTTTTGGGGATTCAAGTTGTGATCGACAAAGGCTTGAAAGGTTCGACGGGCTTTGGCCGCGTACGACGGGTCTCCGGTCGCTTGGGCCAATTCGCCGTAGGCGATCGCGGCGAAACTTTCGCTGAACGCATAGCGTCGTTTGCGGATCGGCCGTCCGTCACGCGTCAGGTGAAACCACATCCGGCCATCGGCAGGATCAAAGCAGTAGCGATCGATGAAGTCTGCACCGTGCCTGGCCAGTTCCAGCCATTCACTTCGCGGATCGACGTTGTTGAACAATTCCCCCAGCAGCCAGGTGAATCGTCCCTGTTGCCAAACACTTTTGTCGGTATCGATCACTGATCCGTCACGATCAACTGACATCATGAATCCACCATGTTGGCGATCAACACAATGATCAATCCAAAATGGCAGCGTATCGCTGAGCAAGCCGTCGCGGTAGATCGCCAGGTAGTCCATGAACAAAATCGTTGCGACGCCGGCTATTTTTCCAACGTGTACAGCGTCAATCCGGTCAAATCATTTTCGTCACCGGGCAGCAGTAAGCTGGCGATGTAGCCGACGACAAAACAAGTCGTGATCCCGCTGGCGGTGTACAAGTATCCGTTGATCGAAGTCGATTTCCACAGGTAAAACATCACAGCGGCACCAATCAACGCGCCCGTCAGAGCCCCCAAACCGTTGGCCCGCTTGGTCAATGCGCCCAGCACAAACAATCCGCCCAGCACACCCATGAACAGGCCGATGACTTTCAGGAATTCATCGAACAAAGATCGGATCGAAGGGTCGACGAACATCAGACCAAGCAGCGTGCCAATCACGCCGATCAGGAAGGTGAAGAAGCGGGCGGCGTTTAAATAACTGCGCTCGTTGTTGCACATATTCAGCGGACGCAGAAAATCCGTAATGATTGTCGTCGCTGTCGAATTCATGCTGGTCGATACGGTTGATTGCGCGGCCGCAAAGATGCCAGCCACGATCAGTCCCGATAAGCCGATTGGCATTTCCCTGGCGATGAACAGAGGAAACACCTGGTCCGTGTTGATCGTTGGATCAAGCCGCTGGGGATTGGATTGATAAAACGCGAACAACGCCGTGCCGATGCCAAAAAACAAGAATGTCGCGATGATGGAAAACACAGCGTTGGTCCATATCGATCGCGCTGCCAGTTTCTCGGTCGCTGTTGTCATGTACCGCTGCACGACCGCCTGATCGGCAGTGTAAGAGGAAGTATTCTGAGCGAGCGCACCGATCATGATCACCCACAATGCGATTTGTGCTGAGGTAGGATCCCAATGCAGATTCGCCATCGAGAATTTGTCCGCTTCGTTGGCGGAGTGCAAAAAACCGCTAGCGCCGCCATCAATTCCCGCAAACATCATGGCCAGC
>JBFJVZ010000297.1:0-10150 GCA_041623895.1 Pirellulaceae bacterium
CATTCCTTCGGTAGTGTTTATCGGTCACCGAACGTGCATAGCAAATCGGCGGCAGGCGAAACTGAAAGGGTATCGCCGCCCATTTTCTAGGGTCAAGCCGATTTCGCTCTCACCGTACAAGAATCACCCAATCATGTCGCCGGCGTCCCGCAGATGTTGGCGATTTTGGGCGGGGCGTCGCGTCCAGCGGCGAAAACAAATCAACCACTTCACCCAGATTCCCTCGATGAGTTTCCGTTTGTATGGCTAAAAGCACGGGCAAAAGCCTGGTGATCGTCGAATCGCCAGCGAAAGCGAGAACGATCTCGAAATTTCTGGGCAAGGGATACCAGGTCGAGGCGAGTATTGGTCACGTGCGTGATCTGCCCGAGGGAAAAAAAGACGTTCCCGAAAAGTATAAAAAAGAGCCGTGGGCTTATTTGGGCGTCAACATCGACCATGGCTTCGAGCCCCTCTATGTCATCCCCACGGACAAAAAGAAGCAAGTCACCAAGTTACGCGCCGCGCTCAAGGAAGCCGACAATCTGTACCTGGCGACCGATGAAGACCGCGAGGGTGAAGCAATTAGTTGGCACTTGAAAGAAATTTTAAAGCCCAAAATCCCCGTCCATCGCCTGGTCTTTCACGAAATCACCCGGGAAGCGATTGAACATGCGTTGGCTTCGACCCGCGAAATCGATGACGGCCTGGTTCGAGCCCAGGAAACCCGCCGGATTCTTGACCGCCTGTACGGCTTTGACATGTCGCAGTTGCTGTGGCGAAAAGTCGGCAGCGGAACCAGCGCCGGTCGGGTGCAAAGCGTCGCGGTGCGGTTAATCGTTGAACGTGAACGCGAGCGCATTGCTTTTGTCAAATCCACCTATTGGGACTTGGAAGCAGTTTTCCAGACCGCCGCCGGAGAATCGCTGGCAGCGACACTGGCGACGGTCGACGGCCGCAAAATCCCCAGCGGCAAAGATTTCGATTCGGCAACGGGCAAGCTGAAAAAGCCCGAGATGCTGCAAATGGACGAGCAGCAGTCCAGAGAACTGGCCGGCCGTCTGCGGAATGCCGAGTTCAAGGTCACATCCGTCGAAGTCAAACCGTTTACCGAACGGCCTCGCGCTCCGTTCACCACCAGCACGTTGCAACAGGAGGCCAACCGCAAGCTGGGATTCACTGCCAAGCGGACGATGGGCGCCGCACAAAAGCTGTACGAAAACGGCTACATCACTTACATGCGTACCGACAGCACGACGCTTAGCAAAGAAGCCATTGGTGCGGCTCGAAACCTGGTTCGCAGCGAGTACGGTGACGACTTTTTGCACCCCGAAGTCCGCGTTTATGCACACAAAGTCAAAAATGCCCAGGAGGCTCACGAGGCGATCAGGCCAGCCGGAACGCCATTCCGTGTACCCGGCACCGTCAAAGGCGAACTGGATCATGATCAATTCCGCTTGTTCGAATTGATCTGGAAGCGAACGATCGCCTGCCAGATGGCCGACGCGCGAAAGCAACGAATCAGCATCACCATCGAAGGCGGCGGGGCCACCTTTACCGCCAGCGGCACCAGCATCTTGTTCGAGGGTTTCTTGCGAGCCTATGTGGAAGGCAGTGATAACCCGGAAGCGGAACTAGCCAACCGCGAAACCATTCTGCCCAGTGTTGCCGAGAACGATCCGCTGTCGGTCACTGACATGGATCCCAAGAGCCACACCACGCAGCCACCGGCCCGTTTTACCGAAGCGTCGCTGACCAGAACGCTGGAAGAAAAAGGAATCGGTCGTCCCAGTACCTACGCTTCGATCATCGGCACGATCACCGATGAACGCCGCAATTACATCTACAAAAAAGGCTCTGCGCTCGTTCCCTCATGGCGTGCCTTCAGCGTCACGCGGCTGATGGAAGAACATTTCGGGGAATTGGTGGACTACGAATTCACCGCGGAAATGGAAGATCTGTTGGACGCGATCAGCCGCCGTGAAGCCGGCCACGAAGAATACCTCCAACGGTTTTATTTTGGCGACCAGTCCGACGACAAACATAACTTTGGACTCAAGCCGATGTTGGACGAAAAGATCGACGAAATCGATCCGCGGACCACGGCCAGGTTCTTGATTGGAACACCGCAGGAAGGGCCAAACCGCGAGGAAATTTATGTCCGCGTTGGCAAATACGGCCCTTTCCTGGAGCAAGGCGAACGTAAAGCGTCGATCCCCGATGGATTGCCGCCCGACGAACTGGATTTGGCCAAGGCCATGGAGTTGCTGGAATCCAGCGATCGCGAAGATGAGCCGCTGGGCACGCATCCCCAGCTGGACAAACCGATCTATGTCAAAATTGGCCGCTTCGGACCATACATTCAGCTGGGTGAAAACGACGACGACGAAAAACGAAACCAGTCGCTGCTGAAAGGCATGTCGGTCGAAGACCTGACCTTGGAAATGGCGTGCAAACTTCTGGAATTGCCGCGAACACTGGGGGAATTCCCCGATAATGGACAACCAATCCAGGCTTTTGACGGCCGCTACGGTCCCTACGTCAAATGCGAAAAGGAAACACGATCGTTGCCCGCCGGGCTCTCGCCGCTGGACGTGACGCTGGAGAAAGCGATCGAACTGTTAAAACAACCCAAGACGCGTGGACGTGCCGCGCCCAAAGAACCGCTCAAGGTTTTTGAAAACAAATCGCCCGTCACGGAGAACGAAGTCAAAGTGCTGGACGGCCGTTATGGGCCCTACGTGACCGACGGCGAAACCAACGCGTCGCTCAAACGTGGTACGGATCCCAAAGAGCTGACTTTCGAGGCGGCCCTCGATCTGCTGGCCGAACGAGCTGCCAAAGGACCGACCAAGAAGAAAGCCGCCAAAAAGAAGACGGCAAAAAAGAAGACCGCGAAAAAGAAAAAGACGGCAAAAAAGAAGACTGCCAAGAAGAAAGGCGTCGCCAAGAAAAAGAGTTGATGCCACACTAACCCGACCTGCCGGGAAAGCGGGCTCCGGCCGAGCCGCAAAGCAGAAAAACATAGATACCCGTCATCCCCCGCCTCGCCCTCCCCGAACAGCCCTAGCTCAGCACCAACTTACACCGCCCCTTAGCCATTGATCTGAACAGAACACCGGAGAAACAAAAATGACAGCTGGTAGAGAACGTGTTCGAGAAATCCGCCGCCGCCGCACTCGCAAACGCAAGACAGCAAATATCCTGCAACGAGTGCAGAAAGGCACGATGGAGAAAGCCGAGGCCGCTCGAAAACTACGTCAATTGACGCCCGGAGCGGAAGTCATTATCAGCCGTGAAGGGCTGAAGTAAGCCATCGGCAGCCCGCTCTGCCCCCCGCGCCGGCCCCGCGGCCAACAGTTGCGAGTTTTGACCGCCGCTCGAACCCTTCACAATCAACCGGCGTAACCGTAGTCTAAGATCCGCTGACGCGGCGGCTTGCCGTACGTTCGTACAGCCATCATCCTTTCCTGCCTCAGCATGTCGATCGACACTCCAACGACGGATCACGAATGAAATCCGACGAAAACAGACGCCCGATGATCGAAGCGGTCGGGCTCAGCAAGTTCTATGGTCCTTTTGCCGCCGCGCGAGATGTCACGTTTTCGGTTCGCGAGGGCGAATTGGTTGCTTTTCTCGGTCCCAATGGTGCCGGCAAGAGCACGACCATGAAAATGTTGACCGGCTACATTGCCCCCAGCGAAGGCTATGGATGCATTGCTGGTCACAACATGATGGAGGATCGGATCGAAGGCAGCCGGCGGCTTGGTTATCTGCCGGAAAACGGTCCCCTCTATCCCGAAATGACCCCCGACTCGATGTTGAGCTTCTTTGCCGATGCCCGCGGGCTGACCCCGGAGAAAAAGAAAGAACGGATCGCGGCGGTCGTGGAAATCTGCGACCTGTCGACGGTGATGTACAAGCCAATCAGCAAGTTATCCAAGGGTTTCAAGCAGCGTGTGGGGATGAGCCAGGCGCTTTTGCACGATCCCGATGTACTGATCATGGACGAACCCACCGCCGGCCTGGATCCAAACCAGATTCGTGGCGTCCGCAAAACGATGCGTCGCTTGGCGGAAACCAAAACCATTCTGCTTAGCACACACATCTTGCAAGAAGTCGAGGCGATGGCGAGTCGAGTCGTGCTGATCAACGAGGGTCGGCTGGTCTATGACGGCGATGTCGCAGGGCTTCGCAAGCATGGCAACGATGACTTGGATGATGCGTTTTTCGCGCTCACTCAGGATGTCTAATCATTTGCTGATCTATCGATTTTTGTCGTATTCCCCTCTCTTTCCATTTCCGAAAACAGAACCATATCACCATGACGGTCAATAACGTCGTCTTCGCGCTGCTGAATCTGTTTGTTCTGGATGCGATCTTTCTGTGCCTGCTGCTGGCACTTGTTGGATTGCTTGCCGGAACCAAGCGTGCCGCATTCGCCGTGATGAAACGCAACTTTGTCGGTTACTTCAGCAATCCTACCGGCTACGTGTTTCTGTGCATCTTTGTGTTCTTGACTTCGCTGGCAGCGTTTTGGCCGTATGAGTTCTTCAATCAAAACTTGGCGACCCTGGACCAGCTGAATTACTGGTATCCGTTGATCATGCTGGTCTTCATACCGGCAATCACGATGAGCATTTGGGCGGAAGAAAAACGGCAGGGCACGGATGAATTGTTGTTGACATTGCCGGCGGATGACTTCGACATTGTGATCGGCAAATACATGGCGGCTTCGTCGATCTTTACGGCTTCACTGCTGTTCAGCCAGCTCAGCACATTTCTGACTCTGGCGATTCTGACCGAAGGGGAACTCGATACCGGGCTGATTTTTACCACCTACCTGGGCTACTGGTTTGTGGGCTTGACAATGATTGCCATCGGCATGGTGGCGTCTTTCCTGACCGGCAACCTGACCGTTGGCTTTATCCTGGGTGCACTGTTCAACGCTCCGCTGGCGTTCGCCTCGCTGGCCGATTCGATTAGTCCTTCGGAACGAATCGCCCAGTACCTGACAAGCTGCGGGATCGCCCGCCCCTTCGACGATTTCGGTCGCGGTGTCATCAGTTCTTCATCGGTGATCTACTTCGTGCTGGTGGGGGCCGTCGCGTTGTACGTCTGCATGGTCTTGATCGGCCGGCGTCACTGGACGGGAGGCAAAGACGGTAACACGATGGCCTGGCACTATCTGGCTCGCACTCTGGCACTGGGCATTTTCACCGCAGGCGCGGTGATGTTATTTCGCTCCTGGGACGCTGTTCGTTACGACGCGACGGAAGGCAAGGTCAGTTCGCTGGCGCCAGCGACCAAAAAACTGATTCGGGAACTGGATTCTGAACGGCCCATCGTGATCGATGCCTTCATTAGCTCGGAGATTCCGGAACAGTATGCAAAAACGCGATACGAGCTGATCAATTTGTTGAAGGAATTTCGCAGCGAAGCATCCAAGAAGAATCGCTCGATCGAAGTCAACTTGTACGACGGAATTGAACTCTTTAGCGAAGACGCTGCTTTGGCGGCGGAACGATTTCGAATCGAACCGGTCACCCGTATGGTTCGCGAGAAAGGATCGTTTCAGCAGAAACAGTTGATCCTGGGCGCCGCGTTTCGTGCCGGGCTGGAAAAAGTGACCGTGCCAATTTTCGAGTATGGCATCCCGGTTGAATACGAACTGGTGCGATCCATCAACACCGTGGCCCGCGGATCACGCAAGCGAATTGGCATCGTGGCCACCGATGCTCACATGATGGGCGGGGTGACGATGCAGGGCATGTCAATGAATCGGATCGAAAAACATCCGATTATCGATGAATTGGAAAAGCAGTACGAAGTGGAACAGGTTGACCTGAGCGCACCGGTTGTACGCGGCATGTACGACGCTTTGGTGGCCGTTCAACCGTCTTCACTGGCTCCCGACCAATTCGAGCGATTGGTCGGCGCGGTCAAGTCGGGCGTGCCCACGGCAATCTTCGAAGATCCCTTTCCGTTTGCCCGCCAAGACATGCCGGGCACCGGCTATCCGAAACAGTCACCGATGGGGATGTTCGGTGGCGGAGGCCAGCCGCAACCCAAAGGCGATATCCGTAATCTGTGGGATGTCTTGGAATTGCAGTCGCCGGGCAAACCGGGCATGCAAGGCTATTACAACCCCGACGTTGTCTGGCAACAGTACAACCCGTATCCAAACCTGGAGATGAACGTCAACGAGATGTGGGTTTTCGTTGACCAGGATGCGCCGGGGATGGAAGACATCCAAGCACTCAGCCCTGATAATCCGATCACATCAGGATTGCGAGAAGTGCTGACCCTGTTTACCGGCGCGATCGAAGCGAAACCGGAGCCAACACTCAAGCACACGCCACTACTGAAGACGGGAGGCCTGAGCGGCACGATCGGCACCGATAAGGTCGAGCTGATTTTGCGCGGCCAAAGCAACATTGCCACCGAAAGCCAAGGTTTGCGTCCAGGCCTGGCACTGGCTTATGCGATCGAAGGCGAATCCACGGCATCCAAGACTGCCGCGACTGACGACCAAGCGAAGACGGAGGGCGAATCCGCAGCCGCAACAGCGGAGGCCGATTCCGGCATTAAAGTTGTCTATGTCGCCGACACCGACTTGATGTTGCCGGTCTTCTTGCAGATCCGCGCTGACCCCAATCAGGCAGCCGAATTCCGCTTCCAATTCCAGAATGTCACGTTCTTGTTGAACACCATCGATTGGCTGGCCGGCGAAAGCGATTTCATTGATGTTCGCAAGCATGAACCGATCTTTGCAAGCTTGCGGATGATTGACGCCGTCAAAGAGGACGCCAGCACCGCGGTTCGACGGCGAAGCAAGCAATTTCAGACTGAGTACGACGAACAGATTCGCGATGCCCAGGAAGAAATGGACCAGGCGCTCAAGTCGCTGCGCGAGGAATTAGAGGAACTGAAGAAGAAAAGCGCTGACGGAAAAATTCCTAACAACGTGATTCGAGCCAAAACAATCGAATTCCAAACCAAACAAGAAGGACTTCAGCGAGCATTGGATGTCAAGCGTGCCAAGACCGCCCGCGAAAGGGAAGGCAGTGTGCGCGAGATCCAACGCGAAGCGAATCAGGAAGTCACTGCGATCCAAAATCGAGTCAAGGCAGCAGCCGTTGCCCTGCCATGCATCCCGCCGTTAATCATTGGCGTGATTGTGTTTGCTTCGCGGCGTTTGCGCGAACGAGAAAATATCAGCAAAGCACGTTTGAAATAAGCGAGAATACAGCTGTGAACGAAGGAAAAAAAACAGGCATCTTCTGGATCGCCGCCGCAATCATGCTGGGCGTCGGTGCTTTGGTTTCCTGGCCACCCACGTCCAATCAGTCCGATAGCACCGAACGCATCAACACGGCGCTGTTCGATAAGTTTAAAGACCCGCTGACGGCGGCCAGTATGAAGATCGTTACCTTCGATGAAGGACAGGGCACGCTGGAAACATTTGAGGTCCGCAAGGATCGCGAGTCCGGCGCATGGACGATCCCCTCACGAGACGGCTACCCGGCTGATGCCGTGCAGCAAATGAAGAATGCTGCTAATTCACTGGTGGATCTGCGGATTTTGGATACGGTTTTTGCCGAACCCAGCGACCACCAGGACTTTGGCGTCGTCGAGCCGAATCTTGAAGATTTGAATGTCGGCGACGAAGGCGTCGGCCGCCTGGTGACCTTCAAGGACGATGAACAGAAGACTTTGGCGTCGCTGATCATCGGTGATCCCGTCAAGGACCAACAAGGACAATTGTATGTCCGCATTCCCAATCAAGATCCTGTCTACGTGGTCGCGCTGGATGACACACCGCTGACCACGAAATTCCAGGATTGGATCGAAGAAGATTTGCTAAACCTGAGCAGTATCGATATCAAGGAACTGGAAATCAAAGACTACAGCGCGACGGTAAATCCGCTCAGCGGACAGGTCGACTGGAACCGTAACTACGACGCCAATCTTGCCTTGGATGGATCCGAATGGAAGCTTGAAGCGTTGAAGGAATACGATCCCGAGGACCCCTTTGCCGCTCCCAAAACCGTCGAAGTTGCTGAAGATCAAAAACTTAACAGCACCAAACTGAATGAAGTCAAGAATGCGCTGGACGATGTCAAAATTGCCAACGTGGTCCGCAAACCCGAGGGGATGAGTGCCAATCTAAAAGCGGACAAAGATCTTACTTCCGATCCAAAGGCAAAGCAGTCGTTGTTCAGTCATGGCTTTATCCCGCTGACCCTGAACGGCGAGACGGAAATCTTGTCCGCCAACGGTGAAATGATCGTCGGCCTCAATGACGGCGTGCAATATGTTTTGCGGTTCGGCAACATCTCCGGACTCTCGGACGAAGAATCGTCGGAGGAAAACGGCCAAGAAGAGGAAAAGAAACCGACGTCCGGCGGCGTCAATCGCTATTTGTTGGTCACCGCTCGCGTGGATGAGCAAAAGTTCCCCGCCCCTGATTTGAAGCCGATCCCCCAATCGATCGAAGAGCTCGAAGGTTTCGGTAAGAAAACCGATACCACGGAAGAACCCAAAGTAGATCCGGTGGAGGAGCCTGGCGAGGACAAGGAAGCGGACGACAAGAAAGCTGACGACAAGAAAGCTGACGCTACGGACTCCGAAGCGCCCGCCAAGAAGACTGACCAGGACTCACCCGCCAGCGAAGACAAGGATGCTGCTGCTGAGAAAAACGATGCGGCTGCTGAGAAAGCCGAACCCAGCGATTCTGGGGACGCCGAAAAACCAGCCGAAGATGCCGATCAAAAATCGGATCCGCCCAAACAGGAAGCAGCCGAATCCGGCACCGACGAAGCACCAGACGCCGATGAAGCCGAAGCTGCACAGCCCGGTCAGACCGAGGTCAGCGGCAGCGGCCAGGCAACTGGATCCGGCCAAGGCCAGGATCCCCAGGATGCCGGCCAGCAGCAACCAGAAGAAGCTTCGGCCAAAGCAGCGGGTAGCGAAGAAGCTGTCGGCGAAGCAGCTGCGGAGAGCGACTCAAAAGACACACCGCAGCAACCAGCCGACGAACCAGCCAAGAAAGATTCCGAGCAGCCCAAACAAACTTCTGAAAAGGCCGATGAAGAGGCCAAAACCGACGACCAGCCCGCTGACCAAACCAGCGAAGCCAGCGAAGCGTCAACACCGAAAGAGCCTGCTGCGGATACTCCCGAAGAGGAACAAATGACCGACGAAGAAAAGCAGGAGCTCTTGGAAGCCGAACAAGAGAAGATCACCAAAGAGAATCAGCGCAAGCTGGACGAAAGAAAAGATAAGATCGAAGCTGCCCGGAATCGAGTTCGCGAATTGAACGCCAGATTCGCTGATTGGTACTACGTGATTCCCGAAGACACCTACACCAAGCTGAGCGTCAAGCGAGATGAACTGTTCGAGGAAAAGACTGACGAAAAGGCGGCGGCCGGTCCCTCACTAAACTTGCCGCCAATCGGTCAATGAGCGAATCAGTTCTTTTAAGTTCCGCGGGTTTTGTCCCAGGTCTCCTTTGCCGACGCGCGATTGACTCTCCGCGTCCACACGGCAGCCGCCCTCGGTGGCGGTGATTTTGACGCGGATGTCGTCCGTAAAACGCATCAGATCGGTGCTTCGCGTCAAATGAATATCGACCCGGTCGCCGTGGTCTTCGACCTTTTCCACGTGCCAACGTGAGTCAGCAGCTACCCACGTCGCGACATGATCAGCGACTTGCGCCGGTGTTGCTGACAGCATCAACGGATGCAGCTCGGCATCTCGATTAGCGGGATCAAGTTTGGCATGATTCTGCGTCCAATCGCGTCCCCAGTCGTCAATCAGCGACACGACGAACAGCAAAATGCACGCGGCAATCGCAAGAGTGATCCAGCCAAAGATGACCATGGGACGTCGTTTTAGGTAAGTCACGGGCAAACCAATTTGAAAGTTGGTCGGTTATCCTACGGTAACAAGACACACTCGGTCGACATCGCAGCTATCTGGCTCGCATTTTCAGATATCTCGTAGGCCAGGACTTGTCCTGGCAATCAGCCGCCAGGACAAGGAGAGCGTCCGGCTTAGAAACTGCTATCAAGAAGAACCGCGGAGCGGTGGCAGCGTAAAGCCTGGGGTGAACCAACGAGCGACAGCGAAGTTGGGTGTAACCCCAGGAAAGCGACCCACAGAAATA
>JBFJVZ010000298.1:0-10132 GCA_041623895.1 Pirellulaceae bacterium
CCAATACATAGCGGAACTAAGGCTTTCGCGCTATAGGGGCAAACGAATCTCCGGATGCAATTTCCGGGCTAAGCCGGACACTCTCCTTGTCCTGGCCTACGAGATATCTGAAAACAACAATCATGAAAACGAACCGCGGGGAAAGTCGGGTCAGACATGACGTGTCCTGGGGCGATACCCTGCCACTGCTACGCAGTTGTGGCATGATTGTGACGAACGATTCTGCTGCGGCCCATTTTGCTGCTCGGCTTACCGCTGCGTCCCGCCCGGCTTTGAAACTGCTCGATGCAGTCATGAACAAAAGCTTCGTTCTGTTTTAATACCTGTTCGACGGTAAAGCGTTCCATGACTCGACGTCGACCCGCTATGCCAATTCGCGCGGCAAGTTCGTCATCTCTCAGTAGCTTGATGATTGCGGATGCAATGTCCTCGGGCCGACCGGGATCAACAAGCAGGCCATCTTCACCATCGTTGATCAGTTCCCTCCCACTGCCACGAGTGGAATAGATGGTCGGACAGCCGAAAGCCATGGATTCCAATGGCGCTAACGCAAACGCCTCGGCATACGAGGGAAAGACGGCTGCCCGAGCGATGCTAAGTTTTTGCAACAGCGTGTCGCGTGACACATGCCCGTGGAAGAAAACGTTGCCACCTGTTTCTTGCAGCTGTTCTTGCAGATACCTCTGGATCGACTGGCCGTCGGCGGTTCGTCCATCTTTTCCAAAGACATGCAGCTCCGCGTCTGCCACAACGCTACAGACTTTCGGCCAGGCACGAATAAGAGAAACGATTCCTTTCTTTTCAGTCAGCGTCCCGGTGTAGACGATTTGATTCGTCGACCGATCACTGCTTGGCTGCACGTCGGGTATTTCGACAAAGTTGTACAGAATGCCATCTGGTTCGGTGGAAAGGTTAAACAGGTCCTTGGTGCGCTCCGCAGTGTACTTGCTGACTGAGCACCAGAAATCCGCGCGACGCATGCCCGCACGTTCAAGATAGAACGTCGTCCGGTTTAACGGTCTTCCCAGCTCATCGGCAAAATAGGTGGCACAGCCATGCAGCCGGACAACAACCGGCACGGGAAATCTCGGCAGCCTCGCGGCCCATCCTTCGAAGTCGGGGAATTCGATGTAGTCGATCAAGCCTTGCTTGCACCACTGTCCGATCGTGCGATGCAACCGATATCGCGATGGAATCCAACTGAATCGTCTTGGTGATCGTCGCATCCGCCACACGCGAACGCCCTGGTCTTCATCGTAGTCGGGCGCGGGATAATCGGGATGATACGTTCCGATCACCCGTACATCATGTCCATTGGCAACCAGCGCTCGGGCGAGCAGACGAGTAAACGTACCGATTCCGCCATGCGGTCCCGGCGGGTATTCGTTGCAAACGAAGCAGAGACGCAGTCGACCTTTCATTTTCCAGAACGCCCCATTGTTTACGGTCTAACGGTGCAGGCAGGTGAACCAATCAAATCGCTTGCGTTTGGTAATGATCGATCAAGCCAGTAAATCTTCGTGTGCTCCATCTGACGCCAACGCAGCACGCTGACTCGCGAAAACCGAATATACCCAAATCCGCCATGCATCACTCTATCAGCGAATGGTCGGCACCGCGCTTGTTTCGGCTCGGTACCAGGTTTCGGGAAATCAGCTCCGCGGCGAGCGTCTCGCCGATAATCTGGTTGCCAGCGGGAGTGCAGTGGACGTCATCAGAGAAATTCTCGAGCGTTTTGGGAACGGCAGACGCCAGATCCACAAAGGGAATGTTCGCTTCGCCAGCGATTTCCCGTATGGCGGCATTGAACTGTGTCATCCCGTCGATCATCGAAGCAAGATCCGGGATACGATGCTCGACTTCGCAAAACATTTTCGGAAAAACAATCGCTGCAAGTTCCTCTTCCTCAAGGTCGCTGCGATAAAGGAATGGTTGCGAGGCCAAAACTAAACGAATGTCGGATGCCTGAGCGTACTTGACTATGTTTCGCATGTTCCTGCGGAACGCCGGCAGGCTCGGCCATTGGCGGATGCGAATCTCCCTGAGCTGGGCTGGTTTGCGGTCCCGAAGATCCGTAAACCAACACTCCTTGAACACGCGGGAAACGTGCTGAAAGCAGAAAAAGCTTGGCTGAGAACCGGTACGGTAAGCATCAACGAAGGCGCCCAGCGGACCGTAATAGTGTCCATAGTCGGACTGATATTCCCTGATGGAAAACTTTTCCGGCGCGAAGCCACGGTACAGATCGTTGACCGCGTGATACAGAATGATCAAATCCGGATCAAAGTCTTCGATTGTCGATTGCAGTTTCAATAAAGAATGCAGCGACGCGTGCCAGGGGCATCCGGCATTCTGGACCTCGAAAGTGGCCTCTTGATCGTATTGCTCCAGCTTCCGTTGCAACACGCGACAATGCGTTTGCTCGTAATCAACGTCTCCGCAGAAAACCGTCGATCCACCGACGACAAAGATGCGAAATGCCCCGGGCGGTTTTTTCAATTCAATCTCTTCGCTACGAAAACCCCAGCGGTTTGTGTGCCGGATCTTGTCATTGGGCGGATTCACAATCTGCAAGAACGGATGATACGAGGCAAGCTTGGTTTCCCGAGCCTGCAATGCTGGGTGGGCACGTGCCCAGAGAATGGATTCCATCATCAGCAACCCGCTGATCGCGAACGCCAGAATCACAGCCACTTTGAACGAGACCGACAACGCGATTCTGCGGCCCGAAGGAAACGTGACCTGCCGGGTTATCAGCAATTTCAGCAGGCACATCCAGCCGACAAATGTCGCGGCGGTAAGACAACCCAGCATGAGAAAATACCGCGTGTCGTATTTGCCTAAAATCGTGATGTTCGCAGCAGACGTGTGGAACCAGAAACCTGCAACCATCAGCAACGTGAGAATGATCGATGTTATCAGTGGGGCGCGAGTCATTGATTTCCCGCTTTGGACGGGGCTACTGGAGCAACTTGGTATAGCATGACGAGTGTAGCAACCACGATACAACTATTAATGACGAGCGATACTGCCCGGCTCGGTCGCTGGTACTTCAAATAGTGAGTAACGTCCGCAGCGGAACACGGGGAGATGTTCCGCGTTACTGTAGGGTCCTTCGACGATCACGTAACTAACTTTCCATGCTCGTGCCAACGCAAACATCTCGGCAAGATTCCATCGATTGTGCGTTTTTGTCGCACGCAAGCTGTTAACGTACATCTGATTCTTTGCGGCCGATCCGGGATCCACCCACACGACATACGAGGCGTCCTCACTTAACGTGGTGCGCAACGCTCGAGTTCGAAAATTGGGTTTCGCCGGTGGCGTGATCAAGGTTGCCGTTTTGTCCGTGTTATCGCGGCACCAGTACTGAACGGTGTTCCAATCCGGGTCATTGTAGGCGCGATTCTTGGCGTAATCACGGTGCCGGGATACCGCCGCCGAGCACAGACAAAACATCATCAGGACCACGACCGCCGCGGGGAACAGGGACCGCTTGCGGCTGAGCAGTAGAGCCGCCGGAATCAGCGCACAGGAAACCACAACCGGAATCCCATCTTTAAACGACTCCAACGTTAAGTGGTCACCCCAGAACCACGCGAGCATGATCACACCGGCCAGAGCGGAAAGGAAGACGGTTGCGAAAGCGAGATCTTGGTGCAACGCGAGGTTCCTACCCCAGAGACGCGAATTCCACGACAAAAACAGGGCGATTCCCACATAGCTGATAGCCAACGCCCAGATCGAATTGATAATCGTCAACAGCAAGAACGTCAGCAGAACGATCGTAGCGGTCGAGGGCTCTGCAATGGATTGTGCCGTGGTCCTGGCCAGCAGGACATACACCACAAGCATCACCCAAAAGAAAATTCGCATCGGCTGGAACAGCACCAGATGCGGGGACGTGGAAAATACAGCGGCGAGAGATAGCAGGAAGGCAAAACATGTGCCTGACAGAAGCCAGCCCGCCACCAACCGGGCATTTTTGTCCCAGCGGCACAACCGCAAGTACGACAGCAAGGCCAAGCCAGCAATGCCGCCGAACTGCACCCATCCCTTCCAACCTTGATCAAACAATGATACATGCACGCTGCTGCGTTTGATTTCCACCAAAGCCTGGCTCTCGGCTGGAGTCAAGGAAGGAGGTGCGAAAAACTGGAAGTACATCACACAGCTACCTGCAAACAGCAAAGCACCTAACGCCGTCGACTTCAAAGCGTCTTTGTCTAGCAGCAGAATTGGCGGCACTGCGACCAGTATGAGATGAAATGTCGGGAGCGGGTGCACGAACAAGGCTGCGCACAAGATAATCCACATCGTGATGTAGCTCTTTCGCAAGGCCAGGATCAGTGCAATGATTCCAAGCAGGAATTGGACTTCGTTGTGCCTGAGTACCGGGAACGCCATTTCCGCTCCGCTCAACGGGAGGTGCGGCGTTTGGAAGGCCAGCCAAGGGGCCATGAGTAAAAACAGCCAAATGCTCTTCCCTAGTTGCTGTGCCAATAAATAAATCACAATCACGAGAGCGACACGAGATAGTGTGTACAAGAGATTCATCAACCCTGGCAGTGATTCGGCTGGGAACTGGCACAGCCGATAAAACTTTCCCAACGCCAAATAAAAGGCGCTTCGGTATTCTTTCAATGAATCGATAACGTGATCGTTTGGGAACAGCAGCGGGTCTGCCTGCTGTTGAACAAGCGCAAGATAGCGCCCGCTAGTCCCATGATCGTATAAGAATGGACTACCGAGACGGAAAAAACAGACAAAGATGACAATGGCCAAAAGATGCGTTGAAGACGGACGCCAAGAGCTTGCCGTGCGCATCAGGGTGCTGGGGTATCTCAAGAGTTGTGCCGGCATTCGAGATAGTATTGCTACGTATTCTGGCGGGGGCCCGAAAGATTGTATTTCCAGAATTCAGATCGGCTGGATACTGTAATAGGAAACCAGACGAAAGGTTGACGAAAGATCGCAGCAAGATACGCATGTACACTTCACCAGGCGTGGTGGTGCGTTGAAACCAAAACTTCCAAGCCGCGCGGATTGTGGATGAGGGGATTGCGTGAGCGCTGCACGGCGGCTGGCAAGAGAATCGCCCCAGTGATTCCGCATCCAGTAAGTTTAGGCCAGGACCTGTCCTGCGACCCACATGCCAGGACTGGTCCTGGCCGGTCCTGGCCTACGTCTCGCGTCCCGACGATACGTTCGCTCGCAGAGTGCGACGACTCTAGCTCAAAATCTCGTCGATCACATTGCCGTGAACATCGGTTAAGCGGAAGTCACGACCTGAATAGCGGTACGTCAGCTGTTTGTGGTTGAGTCCCATTTGATGCAGCACGGTGGCGTGAAAATCGTGCAGCGGGACTTTGTGCTCCGCGACCGCCATCGCCAACTCATCAGTTGAGCCGTAAGTCATTCCGCCGCGGAATCCGCCGCCAGCCAACCAGATCGTGTAGCCATCGATATGGTGATCGCGGCCGACTTTGTTGGGATCTTTTATCTTTTGTACTGTCGGCGTGCGTCCCATTTCGCCGCCCCAGATGACCAACGTCTCCGCCAGCATGCCGCGTTGCTTCAGATCGGTTAGCAGGGCCGCGATCGGACGATCCGATTCGGCGGCCATCCGCGTGATGTTGCGAACGATTGATCCGTGATGATCCCAAGGTTGACCGGCGCCATGGTAACACTGGATGTAACGCACTCCGCGTTCGGCCAGACGTCGGGCAAGCAGCAGATTTCGACCTTGGATCGAATCGCCGTACATCTGGCGAATGTGGCCCGGTTCCTGGTTTAAGTCGAACGCATCGGTGCCGGCAGTCTGCATCCTGTAAGCAAGTTCCATGGAATGGATGCGGCTTTCCAGACGTTCATCGCCCGGTCGCAGCGAGGCATGACGCCGATTCAGAAACTGCGTCAGCGCAACCTGTCCGCGTTGCGAGCCCACGCGGATATCCTTGCGGGTCAGATGGGGGACAATTTCTTTGCTGGGACTTTCGCTGTCGATATGACTTCCCTGATAGACACCGGGCAAAAACGCGCTGGTCCAGTTTCGTGACTGCGCCGTTGGCAAACCGCGCGGGCACAAGACAACAAAGCCCGGCAGTTCGTCGCTTTCATTGCCCAAGCCATACAACAACCACGAGCCAAGACTCGGACGTGGCAATGTGGAGTGGCCGCAGTTGGTCAGCAGTAACCCCGGCGTGTGATTGGCGATCTCGCCTTGCATCGATCGAATCACGCACAAATCGTCGGCATGTTTGGCGACGTTGGGATACAGTTCGCTGATCGGCAATCCGCTTTCACCGTGTCGCCCGAATTTAAATGGTGAACCAAAAATATCGCCGACACGATTTCGTTGAGTCGGTTGCAGCTGCGATTTGATCGATTCCGGCAACGGCTGGCCGTTCAAGCGGTTCAATTCCGGCTTGGGATCGAACGTGTCCATCTGTGACGGTCCGCCGTTCATGAACAGGTGAATGATCCGTTTGGCACGAGGCTGAAAATGCGGCTTCTTCTCCGACAGCGGTGAATCATCGGTCGAGCGCGGAGCAGCAGTTCCCTTTGCCGGTTGCCCGACCATTCCGGCCAAAGCCAGCCAGCCCAGGCTGGTTGATTGCAAGAGTTCCCGACGTGATGGCTTGGCAAACATTATTTGTAACGCTCAATCAATGTATTGGAATTCGTTGCTCATCATCAAAGACTGAGCCAGCAAGGGCCAAGGCGAATCAACGAACCGCGTCGGCTTGCCGGGCTGTGTCTGGAAACGCGTTTGGAAGCTGACGAATTTCTGCACCCTGGCAATTTCGTTTTCGACCGGATTTCGTTGCAGCACCGTGCGGAACAGAAACTCGATCCGCTGCTGATCGCTTCGGCAGTCCCGAAAGGCAACCTGATCGACAATCGCCTTCGCCTGATCCGCAACGAAGGGTGAGTTCATGGTAAACAACGCCTGCAAAGCAACGATACTTTCAACTCGCTTGGGCTGTGATTGCATCGGCGTCGGAAAATCAAACGCTCGCAGCGTCGGATCCAGGTTGAAGCGATTGATGTATCCGTAAATCGCTCGCCGTTTGGTGTAGTCATCGCCCCACATCATGGCTGGCCGACCGCGCTGAGTCCGGTCCAAGCGGCCCGCGACGGCAAGCAGGCTGTCGCGAATCATCTCGATCGACAGATGTTTCCGGTTGGCTCGCCAAAGCAGTTTGTTTTCCGGATCGATGGCCGCGGATCGCTCACGATGTTTGCTGTGTTGGGCATAAGTTTCCGACAGCACAATTCGCCGCGCTAAATGTTTGATCGACCACCCATGGGCGATGAAATCGGCCGCCAACCAGTCAAGCAACTCCGGATGTGTGGGCGGGATGCCTTGAAAACCAAAGTCGGATGGCGTAAACACCAGATGTGAACCGATCAAGTAACCCCAGACGCGATTGACAAACACGCGTGCGGTGAGCGGGTTGCTGGGATTCACAATTTTTTTTGCCAAGTCCAGTCGGCCGCTGGCATCAGCCGCGAATTCGCTTTGCTGTTGATCCAGGATTTGAACGAATCTTCGCGGCACAAGCTCACCTCGCGCTGCCGCGTCACCGCGAACAAATATGTACTGCGGCGTCGGTTTCGGATTCTCGGTCACGACCATGGCGTGCGCCGGACCACCGGGATGAAACAGCAGGAGTTCCGCTAATTCTGTTTCGCGAATCTTTTGTGCGACCGAACGATTGTTGCCGCCGGATTTCTTGTTGCCGGCCTGCTCGATTTTCTTTTCAATCGCGGCCCGTTTCTGTTCATAGTCCCTGCGGTCGGCTTTCGCCGGTTCGTAGCCCCCGACGATTGGTTGCCGTTGTTCATCCAACGGATCCAGACGGCGGACGGAGGCAAAGACACCACGAAGCGAATAGTAATCGGCTGTCGGGACCGGTTCGTACTTGTGATCGTGGCACCGCGCGCAGGCGACTGTCAAACCCATCAAGCCACGCGTGGTCACATCAATCCAATCGTCGAGCGCCTCGGTCTGAGCTCGATTGGCGTGCGGCCCGACGCCAAAGAAGCCGAGCGCGGCAATCTCCGGATCGCCCGATTTGAAGCCAATCAAATCGGCGGCAAACTGCTCGAGAATGAATTGATCAAACGGCTTGTCATTGTTAAACGCGTCAACAACATAGTCACGGTAGGTAAACGCAAACGGAAAGTAATGCGGTGTTCGAGTGTCGGGCCGATACGCGCTGTCTGTATCCGCATAACGGGCGACGTCCAACCAGAGACGGGCAAAATGCTGGCCAAAGGCTGGGTCATTGATCAAATGGTCAACGGTTGTCTGGATCGCTTTGTCGAAATCCTGCTCTGCAGCTGCAACGAACGCGTTGACTTGGGCGATCGTCGGCGGCAGGCCCGTGAGGTCAAAGTACAACCGGCGGGCGAGAACGGATGCCGCCGCGCGGGGCGATGGCAAAAGTCCTTGGCCAGCCATTCGATGCGAGACGAATTTGTCGATCGCCTCCTGGTTCCAGCGTTGGTTGGTTCCTGGTGGCGGATGGAAGGTGCCCAGCGGCTGAAACGCCCAGTGTTGGGTCGCTTTGTTCAGCAGGTATGCTTGATCACCGAGTTTTGAAAACTCTGTTTCGCCCATGTCGTCCGCGGGCCCCGGTGCTCCTTGTTGAATCCATTGTTCCAGCAGTTCGATTTCGTGATCAGCTAATTTTTCGTCCGGCGGCATTTGCAAGTCAGCCTTCTGGTAGCGGACGGCTGCCAGCAACAACGAAGCCTCCGGTTGTCCGGGAATGACGGCTTTGTTCGTATCACCGCCCTCCAGCCAACCCGCCTGGCGATCAAGTAGCAGACCACCTTGTTGCTCTCCCGCTTGCTCACTGTGACACTCGTAACATTTATTGACCAGCAAAGGGCGCACCCGCTTCTCAAAAAAATCGTTTCCTGCATCGCTGGCTTGGACATTGCTGCTACCGATCGCAACAGCGATCAGCCCGAGCGTCAAAACGCGGGGCCAAGTCGAGGAAGTCGGCGACGCAAAAGCACGAATCACAAACAGAAATATTCGGCGGGAAGGTGGGCGGGTTAACGGTGAATCCCTATTCTAACGTGAGAACACGGATGCTTGAACGAGCAAATTGTCTCACCCCTGTCAGCAGCATCCGGGCGCACTCCGTGATTAGAAAGACGCCAATCAAATGGTTTGGGATCCGAAGGATGCAGTTGCCGTGGTCACTGGGGCAAGCAGTGGAATCGGGCAGTGCCTGTGCGGGTTATTGGTTGATCGCGGGGCGACAGTCATTGCGGTGGCCCGGCGCGGAGACAGATTGCAGGAGCTTGTCAAGACAGCTGGGAGTGACGGGATTCGCCCCGTCGTCGGGGACATCACCGATCCGGGCGTTCGCAAGCAGGTTGTTGAAACGGCCACAGCCGTACGTGACGGAGGTGTCGATTTGTTGGTTAACAACGCAGGCATTGGAGCGATCGGTCCGTTCATGGAAGCAACCGAAGATCGCATGCGTCAAATCATGGAGGTCAATTTCTTTGCGCCGGTTGAATTGATTCGCAGCCTGGTGCCCCACATGCGGGGAGCCCGCGAGCCCGTGATCTGCAACATTGGCAGCGTGCTCGGGCATCGCGCCGTGCCGGACAAAAGCGAATACTGTGCAAGCAAGTTTGCGCTGCATGGCTTCAGCGATTCGTTGCGAGCTGAACTCGCCAGCGATGGCATTCAAGTCACATTGGTCAGCCCCAGTACGACTCGCAGCGAGTTCTTTGAATCGTTGATCGATACCGATCCGGCAACGGAGTCCAGGAGCATCGGGAGCTGGTCCCCCGAGCGCGTGGCCCGGACGGCGCTGGCGGCAATTCGCCGGCGGCGGAGCGAAGTGATCTGCAGTTTGACCGGCAAACTTCTTGTTTACGCCGATCGCCTGGCGCCGCCGCTGGTCAACAAGATACTTGCCAAACCGAATGATTAACCGCATCTTACTTTACGTAGCGGAAGTCAGAAGACTTCCCGATGTACATTTTTGCGTGACTTGGTGACTAGATAAGTGTGCGCGATTGTGAATTAGATCACTCCCCCCTGCGGGCCCGCCGGGAGGGAGAGTAAATGGATGTTCGTGCATGCGGGCTGTGGTTC
>JBFJVZ010000299.1:0-10116 GCA_041623895.1 Pirellulaceae bacterium
CCGTTAAGCGTTTCTCGTTCGTGTTAGGCGGGCTGTTCTTCGTAGCCGGAGTCGCCAGACTTCGGTTGTATCGTGGACGGCGCCCGAATTCTGGCGAATCCGGCTACCAGGAATACTTAACGGCGTCGCCCCTCACCCTCCCAGGAAACTCATGTTGCAGCCAGTATGTGATTTGCATGAACAATTTGTCGACACCGATGCCCGCAGGGAGAGTGAGGCCAACGAAACGCCACGCTTGCCAGATCAACAGCACTTTCATCCGCCCAGGATCGCCCTGCCACACAACTACTGACGATTCAAATTCCAGTTGTAGTCCAGAAAGGACACTTTCAGATTGCCAGCCTTGGCTGCTGCTGCGGCCGCATCGGTCGGCAACCACTTTGCGATCCGCCTTAATTGGTCCGCTTGGCTGTCGCCGAAGTCTTCGTCAAACCAATCCAAGATCGACGACAGGTAGAAGCGTCGGCCCTGAGCATCGTAACGGAAGTTCTGCGCGCGGGAAAAGAAATCTTTTGAGTTCAATTCCAGTTGATTCACAACTTCGTCGGCTGTGTAGGCCCGATTCAACAACCGCGGACAGCCGATCGATGCGCAAACAATGGCAAAATGAATTCGCGGCTCATTCATCTTGCGGAGAATCTTGTGTTCCATCTGATCGAGCGAATAGGGCGTTCCGCCGACGTACAATTGCAGATCATGCCAGATGTTGTATCCGAACAGGCGGGCCGTATGATTGCGAATGCTGGATGTCGGATACACCCGCAAGATCCCTTTAATGGTGACCGCGTTGTAGGCATTGATCCAAAAAGCAAGCTGCGCATTTCGCGCTGCCGGAACGCCAGCACTCGCCGATGACAGATGTCCCAGGTAGCGATCGAACACCGCGACGTCCGCTTTATTGGCTTTTAGCGCCGCGTAGTTCACCAGGCCGTTGTCGTCCACGTATTTTCGCAGCAGCTGATCCCAGGCCGAATGGTCGATTTTGTCTATCGAGACGCGACTCGATGACTTAGCTCCCACGAAAACAGGCGAGCCCGCTCGGGCGTGTGCTGAGATCAATCCGACGGTTATCGCAATCAACAGAAGACGGTGACTCGGCGTCATGATCCTGGCGTGCGAAGTTGATGGTGTCACTGTTTCGATTCCTTGTCAGCGTGAAACTTCCGTGTTGATCGCAAAACATGCGATCCCGCCACTGAATGATCTTTCGGTGCCGGCGTCCGCCAGCAGTGACAATCGTATGTGTTTTGGCTTATCTTACCTAATACCAATGAGTCGGATTAAACTTCGTGAAGTAGGAAGGGAGCGGACTGAGGCAATCCCATGAATATTACGCTGATGCGAATCATCCGTTTCCATTTGATGATTCCCCTTTTTTCAATCTCCACGTGCAATGCGGCCGACTTACGCATGCGGTTAGTGTACGAGGGGACCACCCCGAAATCTCGGGCAATCGATGTTGACAGGGACATTTCGTTTTGCGGCAAGCATCCATTGATAGTGGAAGACTTGCTGATCAATCGTGAAAACGGAGGAATTGCCAATGCTGTGGTTTACCTTAACGTGGGCCGTCGCCAGGGAATGGTGAAAATTGATTCCCTGAATTTACCTGCGGCGGAAAAGCGGCAAGTCGAATTGGTCTCAAAGCACTGTCGGTTCGAGCCTCGAGTGATTCTCGCGCGTAGCGGTGACACGCTTGCGTACAGGAACTTGGACACCGTTAGCCATAATCCAAATATTTCCTTCGTTAAGAATGCAGCCTGGAGCATTGCCCGTCCGAAACGCGGCTCCGCAGTCATGTACGATGATCTGGAATCGGAGCCGGCGCCCATTCCGATTGGCTGCAACATTCATCCCTGGATGAAAACATGGCTGATCGTGCTGGACCATCGCTTTGTCGCGATCAGCGACGAGAACGGTTTTCTCGAGATCAAAGGACTGCCGGACGATCGCGAGTTGGTGTTTCGTGTCTGGCACGAACAAGTCCGCTTTCGGCAGGCTGAAGTCATCATCCATGATGCTGGAAATCCCGCTGGGCGAAGGGAGGAGTGGAAGCTGAACAAGTTCAAGCGTACGCTGTCTGCGGGCGTCAACGACCTGGGCACGGTATCAGTCTCGGGCGATCATCTGCCGGAGGATGTTCAATAACAGGTCCCCAAGCCGGTGGACTCGCCAGCTGTGTGGTCATTGAACAACCAGTACAGTAATCGTTGCGAAACATCGCACCGGCAACCACAATGCCTGATCCAAACCCCTACCAAGCCAGCGACGTCAAGAACGACGATCATTTTCCGGCGGAAAATTCTGGAAAGGGTCCGCTGGGCAAGATCGTGCTGCTTGCGATGCTTGCATTGATCGTCATCGTCGTGCTGACACAGTTTCGCGAATACTTGAGTTTGGAAGGTCTGGCTGCCCGCGAATCAAAATTACGAGACTTTCAGGCTCAGCACCCATCGATCGTGTATGGCGTCGCCTTTCTGGTTTATGTGGCTGTCACCGGACTATCGCTCCCCGGTGCCGCCGGGCTGACGCTGGTATACGGCTGGTACTTTGACTTTCTGCCGGCCTTGGTTGTGGTTAGTTTTGCTTCGACGACCGGCGCGACGGTGGCCTTTCTGGTCAGCCGTTTCCTGCTGCGTGATGCGGTGCAAGACAAGTTTGGTGAGCGGCTATCATCGTTCGATCATCACCTGCAGCGCGAAGGCGCGTTTTACCTGTTCACGCTGCGTTTGATCCCGGCGGTGCCGTTTTTTGTTATCAATCTGGTGATGGGGCTGACGCCCGTCAAAACACGAACGTTCTGGTGGGTCAGCCAACTGGGAATGTTGCCCGGCACAACGGTCTATGTTTATGCCGGTTCGCGAGTTCCTAACTTGATGGTGCTGGCCGAAAAAGGTGCGGCGGCAGTTTTTAGTCCATCACAACTGACGCAACTCGCCTTCGCATTTGCCATGCTGGGACTGTTTCCCCTGATCACCAAAAAGATTCTCAATCGATTCAATGCTGGCCGATCAGCAGCCGCCACAGATTCCATTGACTCCTAACCGTGAAGATCTCACTTGTCCCCACTGATTCAATTACAGCCGTACGACCAGCACAATCAAAGCTTGCATGAAAACGTGCATCCGCCCGATTGGGTCAATCCCCAGCCTGCCGGGCGATACAATCTGGTTGTTATCGGCGGAGGAACCGCAGGGCTGGTTTCAGCAATGGGTTCGGCCGGTATCGGTGCGAAGGTGGCGCTGATTGAACGTGAGCTTCTGGGCGGTGATTGCTTGAATGTCGGTTGCGTTCCCAGCAAAGCGATCATCAGCGCAGCTCGCGTTGCCGCGACGGTGCGAGACGCCGGCGAACTGGGTGTCAATGTTCCCCAGGGTTGGAGTGTCGATTTCCCCGCCGTGATGGAGCGGATGCGACGACTGCGCGCCGAGATCAGTCCGCATGACTCAGCAACACGGTTCCGTGACGCCGGCATCGATGTGTTCATCGGCAGCGGCAAGTTTACCGATGGCCAGACAATTGAAGTGGACGGCAAGCAACTGAGGTTCAGCCGCGCCGTGATCGCAACTGGCGCGAGAGCAGCAAGGCTTGCTATTCCAGGCATCGACGAGGTCAACCCGTTGACCAACGAGTCAATTTTTTCACTGACTGAGTTACCGCGGCGATTGATTGTGATAGGCGGCGGACCGATTGGCACGGAGCTGGCGCAGACCTTCGCCCGATTCGGATCGCAGGTCACGCAGATCGAAAAACAATCGCACATTCTTTCCCGAGAAGATTCCGACGCGGCGCAAATTGTGCAAGCGGCGATGGCACAAGACGGTGTGCAGTTCTTGCTGAACGCCAACACGGTCCGCATGGAACGTCGCGGCGACGAAAAGGTCGTCGTCGTCCAGCAACATGGACAAAACGTCGAAGTGGTCGGTGATGAAGTGCTGATGGGAATCGGCCGCGCGCCAAATGTCGAAGGGATGGGGCTGGAGTCAGCCGGCGTTGCCTACGATGTTCGTAAGGGAGTGGAAGTCAATCATCGATTGCAAACGACAAACCCGAGAATCTTTGCAGCGGGAGATGTTGCCACAAAATATAAATTCACGCATTCAGCCGATTTCATGGCTCGCATCGTGATCGGTAATGCCCTGTTTTGGGGCCGCAGCAGCGTCGATAACTTGATCATTCCCTGGGCGACCTATACGTCACCGGAAATCGGCCACGTCGGCATTCATCCAGACCAGGCGAAGCGTGAAGCGATCGACACTTACACACAGCCGATGAGCGGGGTCGATCGTGCCATCCTGGAAGGCGAAACAGAAGGCTTTGTCCGCGTTCACACCGCAGCGGGAAGCGATCGAATTCTGGGTGCAACAGTCGTTGCCACCAACGCCGGGGATTTGATTGGCGAAATCACGTTGGCGATGAAAAATGGAATCGGACTGGGGAAAATCGCCTCGACCATTCATCCTTACCCGACCCAGGCTGAGGCGATTCGAAAGCTGGGAGACCAATACAATCGCACAAGATTGACGCCTTTTCGAGCCAAAGTGCTGACTAAGCTGTTGGCATGGAAGCGCTAAGGTTACGATTAACGGTTTGAGAAGAGCTCGAGATGATCGTCAGCATTTTTAACGATGTGATTGGTCCGGTAATGCGAGGCCCCTCCAGTTCGCACTGCGCCGCTGCGCTGCGCATCGGTCGTTTGGCTCGTGATCTGATGGGCGGAACGATCGATTCCGTGCTGGTCGAGTTCGACAACGCCGGTTCGCTGCCCGCCACGCATACCAGCCAAGGTTCCGATATGGGACTTTTTGGCGGCCTGCTGGGTTGGGAAGCCGATGATCCGCGGCTACCCAATTCATCGGATGCATTGAACGGAGCCGGGATCGATTTGCAATTTGTGTATGGCGATTTCGGTGACCCTCATCCCAATACCTATCGGCTGACACTCCGCAATAAGTCGTCCAAACATCACTTGATTGCGATTTCCACCGGCGGCGGCATGATGGAATTGACCCAAGTCGACGGGGTCAAAGTTTCGATCGGCGGCGATTACGACGAAACACTCATTTGGCTGTCAGCGAAAGAAACGCTGGACGCGGCGACCGTCTGCAAAAACCTGGATGCTGATCACGCGCAGATTAACGCCGCTGACGGTCATTCCATCGTTCAAATTCAATCGCAAAGCCCGATCCCTGATCACCAGCTAAAACAGTTGTTTCCGAACGCCGACGCCACGGCGAAGCTTTCGCCGGTGCTGCCGGTTCGTTCTCGCAAGGATCTTTCGGTTCCGTTTCGCAGTTGTCACGAGATGGTCAATTATGACGGTGACCGCATGACGCCACTCTGGAAGTTGGCCGTCGAATACGAGACTGCGCGGGGCGGTTTGAACGAACAGCAAGTGTTAGAAAAGATGTGCCAGATCGTTCGCATTTTGAGGAAAAGTGTCACAGCCGGACTCGCGGGCACGGAATACGACGATCGTGTGCTGGGCTTTCAATCGGGCCGCTTTCACCAGTTAATGCAACAAGGCAAGTTGCTGGACGGCGGTGTCCTTAATCGAACGGTTTTGTACACGACAGCGTTGATGGAAGTCAAAAGCAGCATGGGAGTGATTGTCGCTGCGCCGACAGCCGGTGCGTGCGCGGCATTACCGGCAACGTGTCTGGCGGTTGGTGAAGAATTGGGATTGGATGACCAGCAAATCGCCAAAGGCATGCTTGCTGCGGGGCTTGTCGGTGTGTTCATCGCGACCGCGTGGACGTTTGCCGCCGAAGTGGGTGGCTGCCAGGCCGAAGGCGGAGCGGCGTCTGCGATGTCGGCCGCCGCGCTGGTGAGTTTTGCCGGCGGCACGCGTGATCAGGCAGTCGGTGCCGCGTCGATGGCGATGCAGAATACACTCGGCTTGATTTGCGATCCGGTCGCCAATCGCGTGGAAGTGCCGTGCTTGGGCAAAAATGTGATGGCGGCAAGTAATGCGCTCTCGTGTGCCAACATGGCGTTGTCTGGGTTCGACCCGGTGATTCCACTGGATGAGACGATCGCCGCGGCAAAGTCGGTCGCACAGCGGATGCCGCGTGAACATCGTTGTACGTCACTGGGAGGACTAGCGGCGACGCCCACCTCCCTGGAGATCGAAAAACGGTTGTCCGCAGGCTGCGGCGGCGGCTGCGGTTGTCATCCCAAAGTCGCCGGACTTCAAATCAAATGATGCGGCTGCCGCCCCGCCGCTATTTCTGACGAAAGAGTTCGCACGCAACGATTCCTTTCAGGATCGACCGTAGGGAATAGCCATTTTCTTTCGCTTGGTTGACGATATCGTCAATCACGGGGCGGTCACTGGCTTCGATGGTTCGCGCCAACGCGTACATCAACAGCTTCTCGGTGACTCCGCGGATGAAACGATCTTGTTGTTTCAGCAGCGACCGTTTGAATTCCACGTAGTTTTCGTAGTGGTCGCCGCCAGGCAAGGTGCCACTGACATCGATCTCAGGCCGGTCGTCGCCCCAATGCGCCAGCGGCTTTTCGCCATCGAGCTTTTCGCGCCAGCGTCCGATCACGTTGAAATTCTCGAAGGCTAAACCGTAGGGATCGATTCTGCGGTGGCAATTCATGCAAGTCACCTGCTGTCGATGCCGTCGCAGCCGTTCGCGGACCGTCAGCTGTTCACCGCGAATGTTTGGTTCGACTTCGCCCGCGTTTGCTGGCGGCGGTGGCGGCGGATCGTTGAACAACACATCTAAAACGTATTTGCCGCGTTCAACTGGCTTGGTGCGATTCCCGTCGCTGCCCCAACGATGTACACCGGCCATACCAAGCAGACCACCACGCGTCGCGGATTGTTGCGGTGACAATCTCACTTTCTGAAACTCTGAACCCGTCACGCCGGCGATACCATAAAACGCGGCGAGTCGTTCGTTCAGCATCGTCCACTGCGAATCGAGCAGCAGTACCAACGATTTGTCACTTTGGATCAATTCGCGCAGCATTGCCAACGGTTGCTCAACAAAATCGTCTTCCAGCCCCTTGAATTGCGTCTGGTAGAACTCCGGAAAAATACGTTCATCGGGAGGAAAACGATTGAACTCGTCGATCTTCAGCCATTGCCGCAGGAAACCCTGATGAAAACCTTCGCTCCGCGGGTCGGCGATCATTCGGTCGACTTGGGTTTGCAAAACACCGGGCTTGGACAGCTGTTTCTTAGCAGCCAGGCGGAACAAATCATCGTCTGGTTTGCTGCTCCATAGGAAGTAGCTCAATCGCGACGCCAGCTCGAACTCGTTCAACGTTCGCGGTGCATCGGTCTGCGAGCTTGGCTCGTACAAGTACAAGAACTTGGGCGAGCAGAGTATGGCGGTCACGCCGGTTTTGATTGCTGTTTGGAAATCGTGTCCTCGATCAAGTTCGCCGTTTACCAATTCCATTAGTTCATTGACTTCGGATGACTGGATCGGGCGGCGATAGGCTCTGGGTAGCAGACGCGTAAAGATCTTCCGCGCGTAGTCGGCGGACAGTTTTTCCGGTTCCCATCCTTCCAGGAACATCGACTTCATACTGGGCGGAGGAAACTCGCCCCGTAGCGGCCCGGTGACCTCGATCCAATCCAAGTAAAGTTTTGGTAGGCCCTCCACGTGCAAGACTTCTTGCTCGAACGCTCCGCGAACGTTCGTGTCGAAGTCACCTTGGGCACGCAATCTGGACTTGATCCTGGTTGATTCAAAGACGTTTCCTTGATCGAACAGTTCCTTGGCTGTGCGAAGTTGTTCACCCCGAGCAGCCACGTACTTGGTGAACTGCGTGCCATTGACGAATCGGATTTCGTATTCTCCCTGAAACAACTCGTCGCGTGTCGTCACGAACTCGTAAACTTGCGGGTCATCCGGCGGTGCATCGACGCGAAACTGCGCGATGCTGTCACCGGGCCCCTGTTTGATGTTCATGTAGACCGGTTCAGCGCGGTCACCGGGGTCCGCGGCCGCTTTGACGCGAACGCGATAACGTCCCGTGGTCGGTACTTCCTTGTCGTTGTAGGGATGGCGCAACTGAGCAAATGTTCTCGCACCGCCTTCCATCAGGACCATGCGGCCGTCTTGCAGATACGCGGCGCGGCCATCGATGATGTATTGCATCGGCGAACCTGCCGTATCACGGAACTGGAAACGCATGGTCTTTTCCGCGATCAGCGGCGGGCGAAAACGAATTGCTTGATCGGCAACTCGCTGGGCGACGGTCAGGTAGGCATCCATCAGTGACGGATCGACAAGCAGCGCCTTGCTGTTGCGGTCAAAACCTTTGATCGAACCGTCGGGCGGGAGCAAATCGATCGGCCCTTCGCCTTCGACGAAATCGACTTTAAGCAAATCACGAACCGTGTTGGCATATTCCTGTCGACTGAGCCGACGCAGCAAGACTCGCCCGCCGGTGCTATCGCCACGATTGCGAGCACGCTGTAATTCTGCGGTAATCCAGTCGGTCACCTGTGTTAAATCCGCCCCTGCGGGCCGCGGTTGGTCCTTCGGCGGCATTTCACCAAGATTCATTCGGTCCAGAATTTCCACCCATTGGGCTGCCGATTGCGGATCCAGAAAGTTTGCCGCCAAGACATCCAGCCGAAGATCTCCTTCGCCGGAGTCTTTGTCGTGGCACTCCAGGCAGTGCTTGACGAAAAACGGCTGCACGACTTCCTGAAAGGACCGCTCCTCTTTTGCATCTGGGGATGGTTGCCCGCAGGCAATCAACGGAGCCAGCGATGCGATGCCCACGATCAAACACGACCAGTAACGTGAGGACCCTGCAAACACAGCGATGGAACCTCCTTCATTAACGGATGTTGACTTGTAAATCCGGACATTGCTGTTTTAGTCGTTCGATTCCTTCATCGCTCACGCTTGATCCGGCTTTCTGTAAGGTGAGTTTTTCAAGACTCGGCGAGTTAGCAAGTTCCAGCAGTCCCATATCCGACAGTATCTCGCTGTCGTCGCGGTTACGGTGCGCGATCAAGAGTTCCTTCAGATTCGGAATCGCGGCAAGCTGCTTCATTGCCTGATCTGAAAGCGTCACGTTGTTCAGCGCTAACTGCCTGAGCTTTGGCAATTCGGCGAGCGCGGCAAGACCATTGCCGCTGAATCCCAGGGACTCTAAATGCAGAGAACGCAGATTCACCAACCGCCAGAAATCCGCCAATCCAGCATCCGTAACCTTGCTCGCTTCAGCCGTGATCATCAGCGCCTGCAAGGACACGATTTCACAAATCGCTTGCATGCCCGCATCGGTTAGAAACTCACTGCCGATTCTCAAATCACGCAGATGCAGTAAGTTTCGCATCGCTCGGGCCGCGCGATCTCCCGCTTTGCTGCCGGCAAGGTCGACGCGATCCAGCTGTGACAAGCGTGCGAGGAATTGAAAGTCATCGTCTGTTAGTTGTTCGCATTGCTCCAATTGCAAACTTCGTAAGCGACGCTGTGAGGTCATGGCATCAAGTCCCCCGCGGCCGATGGGGCTGCGGCGAACGTTGATGCTGAGGATTGAATCGAAGATCCTTAACTTTGCCGCGCCATCGTCCGTTAAATTGCCGAACGATACTTCCCGCAGCGGTGATCCGGCGAAGCGACTCAGAATCTCGCCCGTCGATTGCGTGGATGCGACGTGCAACGATTCCAGCTTCGTCAAGGTCGGCAATTTCGCTAAGCCGGCGTCCGTGATCTTGCTGCCTTGAATGTTGATCGCGCGAAGAGAGTCTGCCTGAGTGAAGTGATCGAGTAGACCGTCATCCAAATCGACGGTGCCCGTGATCTGTAGCCACTGCAGCTGGTGATGCGCGGCCAGGGGAGCAAAATCGGCGGAAACGATTTGCTTGCCGCCGACGCTGATCTTCAGACCCGCTAGCCGCCTTACCTTGGCAACCGATTCGATCAGCTCGGCACTGAGTTGGCCCGGTGGATGGATGTCCAGCTCGATTGAATAATCCAGGTCGGCCAGCCGTGCCAGTATCTCCGGCGTAAGCCCGTCACAGGCAAAGACAAACTTCAGGTGGCCGTCGTGTTCTTCGTGAGTCTCGCGTGCCGCAGCGCGAACAAGATCCAGAGCTTGCTGTGATTTCCTGAAACGATCGATCGCCGCGGC
>JBFJVZ010000300.1:0-10079 GCA_041623895.1 Pirellulaceae bacterium
ATGTGGGATCATCGGTAGGCCAGGACTTGTCCTGGCGCCTTATTGCCAGGACAAGTCCTGGCCTACGAGATATCTGAAAATGCTCTAACAGAAGAACATCGAATACCGAACAGGGAATGTCGAAGGACGAAGTAATTGGAACCCACAGAGAACCGTGATGGACCTTTTGATGTCGACGACTGGCCGTTAAGGCCCGGTGCCTCACGGCCCGCGGCTCACTCAATATCAGCAAGCAAAAAAATGGCTCTTCCGCCGTCTCCGGTGGAAGAGCCATTTGGCAAGAACTTGAACGGTTTGAATTGTCTAACTGTTGGGCACATCGACGGTTTCGTCGATCGTTTCCTCGCTGGCCACGTCTTTGGCAGCTTCCTCGCCGCCCGGCAAGTCCAAGGGAGCCGCATAACCGCCGGCTTCCATGATGCGCTGCTTGATCTCTTCGGCGACATCGGCATTTTCGATTAAGAAGTTGCGAGCCTTCTCTTTGCCTTGCCCCAGATACGTCTCGCCGTATTTGAACCACGAACCGCTGCGGGAGACCACTTTGTGGGTCGTCCCCAAATCCAGCAAGTCGCCTTCGTAACTGATGCCGTTGGTGTGCATCATGTCGAATTCGGCCACGCGGAAGGGCGGAGCAACCTTGTTCTTGACGATCTTTGCTTTGACACGTTGGCCAACCTGTTCTTCACCCTCTTTCAGGGCGCCGATTCGGCGGACATCGATGCGGCACGAACAGTAGAACTTCAAGGCACGGCCGCCGGGCGTTGTCTCGGGACTGCCAAACATGACACCCACTTTTTCGCGGATCTGGTTGATGAAAATCACCGCACACTTGCTCTTGGCGATCGCGCCGGTCAACTTGCGCATCGACTGACTCATCAACCTGGCCTGCAAACCAACGTGACTGTCGCCGATTTCGCCTTCGAGCTCTTTTCTGGGAACGAGCGCGGCCACCGAATCGATCACGATCACATCGACGGCGTTACTCTTGACCAGCATCTCGCAGATCTGCATCGCTTCTTCGCCGCTACTGGGCTGGCTGACCAGCAAAGTCTCCAGCTCCACCCCCAGTTTCTTGGCCCAGCTGGGATCGAATGCATGCTCGGCATCGATAATCGCCGCAATGCCGTCGCGCTTCTGAGCCTCAGCACACACATGAAGTGCCAGCGTCGTTTTGCCACTCGATTCAGGGCCGTAGATCTCAATGATTCGACCACGCGGAACGCCTTGACCGCCAAGTGCCATGTCCAAACTAAGGCTGCCGGTGGGGATTCCATCGATGTGCAACTGCTGCGAAGCCCCCAGCGGCATGATCGATCCATCGCCAAACGTCTTTTCGATCTGCTGGATCGTTGTTTTCAGGCCCGGTTCGCGGTCGAAGATCGCCTTCATACCAGGATCAGTTTTTGCACCCTTTGCGCCCTTGGACTCTGATGCCTTTGGTTTCTTTGCCATTCCTTTTTCCTTCCTATCTACCCAATGTGAAAAGTCATCAAATTTGTCGCTTGGGGCAAGCACGATGAAAGTGCAACGACACTTACGAAGTGGACATCGTACCGGCCAACCGGTGGGGGCTCAACCGATGCGGGCTGTCGTCTGACAGTGAGTTCAAAATGGGAAGTTTGACGTCGCATTCGGCTGACAACGTAGTATTCGCCAAGTCAGGGACACGTCTGGTCAAATGCGAACACGGACGTCTCGCTCGAAGTAGGCGACAATGTCGTCCAATTCTCTGAATTGGATTTGACTTCCCGCCAATTCACCATTTCAAGTCGCTTTCCCAGTTCATTCTCGATGTTTCTGCTACCGGCACACGGAGTGTGCCTGCGACCTTTGCCTCAAACGGTTGCCACGCCCTCGCGGATCAGCTTGATCAATTCCTTGGTATCGAGTCGACCTGCGCGGTCGGTTCCGTCCAGGACACCGGCAACCAGTTCGCGTTTGTCGGCATGCATCTCCAAGATCCGCTCTTCGATCGTGCCTTCGGCGACCAATCGATAGACCGTCACCGGCCGATCTTGACCGATGCGGTGCGCACGGTCCGTTGCCTGGTCTTCGACCGCCGGATTCCACCATGGATCGAGATGAATCACATAGTCCGCCGCCGTCAGATTCAAACCGGTCCCGCCAGCTTTCAGCGAAATCAAGAATAACTCGCCATTGCCCGACTGGAATTCGTCAACGCGTTTTTGACGCTCCTTGGCCGGCGTCGACCCATCCAAGTACTGATAGCTGATTCCGCGCTCATCCAAGGCCTCGCGAATCACGCTCAGATGCTTGACGAACTGGCTGAACACCAACGCCCGATGGTCTTCTTCCCGCAGTTCTTCGACCAGCGAAAGCAGCAGATCTAACTTGGCCGAACTCTTATTCCAGGTCTTATCAACGAGTCGGGGATGGCAGGCCAATTGCCGCAACTTGGTCAGCCAGGCCAAAGTTCTCATTCGTTGCTCGCCCGCTTTTTGCGGTTCGACGGCACCACTTAGCTCTGCCACAGCGGCCATCCTCGCGTCTTCATAACGCTGCCGCTCTGCTTTGCTTAGCTCGGCATGCAACGTGACCTCCGTGCGCGGCGGCAACTCGCTAAGCACTTTGTCTTTGGTCCGCCGCAGAATGAAGGGACGCACCAACCTGGCCAGCGACTCGCGTCGTTCGTCCTCTTTATGCCGCTCGATCGGTTCAGCAAATCGTGTGCGAAATCGCTCCCACGAGCCGAGCAAACCAGGGCTGATCACACGGAACAGACTCCACAATTCCCCCAAGTGATTCTCCAGCGGCGTTCCCGACAGCCCGATCCGCCAGCCGGCATCCAGGCGGCGAATTGCTTGCGAGGTTTTGGTTTGTGAATTCTTGATGAATTGTGCTTCATCCAATACCAAGGTGTTCCAGGCACGCGAGGCAAATCGCTTCGCATCGCGCTGCACCAACTGATAACTGGCAATCACCAGATCACCCGGTCCAGCCGACTTGATCAACGCATCGCGATCACTGTCTCGATACAACGTTGCTGACAGCGACGGCGCAAACCGTTCCGTTTCTCGCACCCAATTGTCACCGACGCTCGTCGGGGCGATGACCAGCGCCGGTCCATCGGCGGCGCGATCGACCAGCGCCCCCAAAGCTTGGACGGTTTTTCCCAAACCCATGTCGTCGGCCAACACGCCGCCCACGCCCCACTGACTCAAGCGTGCCAGCCAACGATACCCATCCAATTGATAATCACGCAATTTGACATCCAGTTCAGCCGGCTTCTCGGGTGTCCAACCGGCCAACGATTCCAGCCGCTCGATCGACTCATGCCACCGCGAGGTTGCTTCCAGCGTGACATCTTCACCGATCAGATCTTGAACCGCCGGTACTGCTGCCTCGGCGACTTTCAACGAACCGCGTTCCGCGATCACCGCATCGCCAAGTTGCTGCAGACGGCGGCGAAACGCGTCGCTGATCCTGGCAAATTCGCGGTCACCCACCTGTACCAGCGCACGTTTTTCGCGAACGGCCACCAGTAAATCAGCCAGTTTGACTTCTTTGCCGTCCAGCTTGACGACACCGCTGAGCCCAAACCAATCTTTACGATCATCGATCTGCACGCGGAGGGCCGCCGGTGAGATCTCGCCGCGGACGCGAATGGTTTCACCCTCGGGCCAAATCAACCGAGGCGTCGAATCCCCGCCTTGATAAAGACGTGCCAACAGATCCAAGGCGGCGTCATCAGACAAGGCGAGCCAACGAAAATCTCCATCCGGTTCCAACCGCTGCAATTCAAATCGCTCGACCACCTGTTCGGCTTGTGACCGTTCGGCCCGCAGATCACGCTGCAACCGCACCGGTCCCTGCTCGGTCAAACAGGGAACAATCTCCGGGTGCGCTCCCGGTGAATGGACTTCACGAAAACGATCATCGTGGATCACCAGCGCGACATGGATTCCCGCGCCCGGTCGCGGCCGCAACTCGAAAACCAACTCGCTGCTCGTCGGCTCGATCGGACCGGCAAGCTCCTGGGGAAGTTCCATTCGCACCAGCGGGTCAACTTTAACCCCGGCCACCGAAACCTTGGCCGCCGTTTCCTGATCCAGCAAGACTTCGGACATGTCGCTTTGCAACAGAAACTGCAGCAGACGTGTGCCGCGGCGATCGCGCAAGGAACACACGACAATGCGATCAAGATCCAGATCCACCAAGATAATGATCGGCTCAACGGGACTGGCGTGCCCAAGCATCACTTCGCATTGCTGCGGATCAACATCGATGCCGGAGACTTGCAGCTGGGGACGAAACCGTGTGGCTGTTTCGGCATCCGGATCACTTTCGTCGGAATCAAGCTCGACGGGTTTCAATGCCAACGTCAACTCACCCGAAAAAACTGCCACGCTCGTGGCATCGCCGTCATCCCAAGCAACGTTGGGATGCCCAACAAGTCGCTGTAACGCGCGAAACTCGGCGAAATGATTTTCCTCGAAGCTGTAGCTGGGCGTGGAAGTCAACGCCGCGATCTCGCCATCAATCGGTTGCTCATGAAAATCCCGTTTCAGCAAGTCGTAACTTCGGACCTCGCGGCCCTTGGTCCAGCCCTTGCCGTTTTTTCGCGGTCGTTGTTCATACGGTGTAATGGTGATCGGGCTGTAGTAACGTGAGTCGGATAAACCGATCCGCCATTGCAGTCGCGTGGTTGCCGCCGCTCGATACGAACCGGCTTCCTCTGCCAAAGCAAGCAGCGTCTCGGCCAACTCGCGTCCCAGGCCAACCGGGTCAGCCTGCATCTCGTGGAAAAGTTCGAACACGCCGCTGACGCCGTGCCGCGCCATCTGCTCTTGCAGCCACCACGACACCGACAACGTATGCGAACAGCGGGCATCGCGTTTGAAGGATGCACAGCTGCAAACGGGGACGGCTCGTAAGGCGGCAAAAAACGGCGTCCCGTCAAAAGGCCGATCGTCTTCGTCGTTCTCCTCAGGAACCAGTTCGATCCCCACCAGCGCCGTCGGCTCACGATTTCCCGAGACCTTGAATTCAAACCGCAGCTGGCTGCCCATGCCCAAGAAAGTCGGCGATTCTACTTTCAGCATCGCTGCCCGCTTGTCCAACGACTCGTCATGAGCGTCGACCAAACGTGTGATTGCTTCAGTCACCAAGACGCCGAAGGCCCCAATCGCCTCATCGGACATCAAATCCATACTGTTAAATCCAAAGGTGCGAGATTCCTGGGCGTCTAAAACGCGAATGAAGGCAGCAGGCACGCCGCACGTGCCGCTCGCCTCATTTTGCTACGGCACACAGAGCCAGCCAGCGACTTTTCGACCGATCGACTCCGCGCCAACCCAATAGTGTAACATCGCTCACGCCTAAGGCGATGCCACTTTTGCATGGCAATCCTCGTGGAAATTCACTGATCGCCAGGCTCCTGCGGCGGCAAAACTCCTGGGTTTTGGGCGATAGCTGGGGGCACGCCCTCCCAAAAATCTTGACCAGCTCGCTATGCTGTTTTGATCTAATTTTTCACCAATGTTGAAGGAAATTTTGTCTGATGCCTAAGCTGACTGTCGAAGGAATCGGGGAATTTGAGGTGGCTCACGGACAGCGGCTGGTCAAGGCGCTCGTGGAAAACGCGGGGACCGACCAGCTGCATGCGTGCGGCGGAAATTGCAAGTGCACCACGTGCCGTGTGAAGTTCCTGGCCGGTGAACCGGAGAAGATGACCGAAGCCGAAAAAGAAACGCTTCGTGCCCGAGGCGTCGATGAGGCCGGAGTCCGTTTGAGTTGTCAGATCGCTTGTGAAGCCGACATGACGGTCCAACTGATCAGCCGCCTCGAAGGCAGCGGACGCGCCGACGCAGGCAGCCCCGTCGCCGACGAAATCCAACCCACACCAGCCTGGACCACGCGCGACTAAGTTATGTTCATTTAACGCAAAGCCGCAGGCCAGGCTGCTTCGTATTCCCCGCCACACCAGGCTACTTGAACCACTCGCCCAACACCGTGTCCATCCAGGGCTCGCCGTCGCGCGCGATGAAGCCCACGTGTCCGCCGCCGGGAGAAATCAGCAAGTGAGTCGACGGGCTCCAGATGTCTCGATCATCAACAAAACATCCAATCGGCACCATGGGATCGTCCGCGGACGCCAGCACCAACGTATCCACCTCGATCTCTCCGGTCACATGACAGGCCGATGATTGATGATAGTAATCTTCAGCGCCCGCGAACCCGCTTAGCGGAGCGGTGAATCGATCGTCCAACTCTCGCAGCGTTCGTGGACGCGGCTTGGCCGCCGCCAACCGATAATCCTCTCGCTGGCGAACCTTGTTGGGGACGCGGTTCATTAGCAAACGAATGAAATAGCGATTGTACGGTCGCAGCAACAAACGCTGCATGTTGTCGCTGCACCGCATGAGGTCAATCGGTGGCGCCACGACAGCAACTCGCTGCACACGATCGAACCAACTCGGCCGCGGATCCAATCCCACAGCGACGCGGCCAATCGCCCGCAGCACCTGATTGCCTCCCAGTGAAACGCCGATCAATTGAATCGGCCCCGACTGCGTTTGCTGGGCGATGAAGCCCAGAACGCTCAGCAAATCATCACTGCGACCGGCGTGGCTCAGTTGGCTGGCACTGGCCGCGCCGGCCCCACAGCCGCGCAAGTCCATGCGGTAAACACGAACGCCGGCGTCCAGAAAGCGGCTGGCCAGGCGAAGCATGTAGGGTGACCCGTGACAACCCGCCAATCCGTGCAGCAGCAACATCGTCCGGCCGCCCGGCTGCCAATCCTGGGGGCAGTCTTCGTGCAAGGCGATCGAATCGCCGTCCGGCAAGGGGACAAAAAGTTGCTGAGTTTGCAAGCGAATGGAACCGTCAACCCGCACGGAAAAAATCGTTTGCAAATGCCCGCCGCGGATCAGGCGGTGGGAACGAAACTTGGGCGGCTCAAACTCCAGCATGATTGGTGTACGATTGAAAGATGCAAACCATCCGATCCTTTATCGCCATTCCGCTCTCGGACAACGTTAGCCGAGGAACATCGCGACTGATTGGGCGTCTCCGTGAGACCGACGACGGCATCAAATGGGTGCCGGTCGACAATCTTCATCTGACGCTAAAGTTTTTGGGCGAAGTCGACAATACGCTGGTCCCCAAGATTTGCGAAGTGACGCGAGAAATCTGCGCCAGCTATGGGCCATTTGAGCTATCGTTCGCCGGTACTGGCGGGTTCCCGACATTAGAAAAGGCCCGTGTCTTGTGGGTCGGCATCCAAGACCCCAGCGGCGCGCTGGTAAAAATCGTCTCCGAGCTGGAAAAGCGATTCGCCGATTTGGGTTTCAAACCGGAACCACGAGACTACACGCCGCACTTGACGATCGGGCGAACCCGCGGCGGCGGCCGCCGCGCCAGCCCGGCGCTGATCGATCAATTAAAAGCAGAGCAGGGGATCGCGCTCGGAGAAATGCAAGTCGACAGCATCCACCTGATGGCCAGCTTCCTGGACAAAACAGGCCCCACCTACCAGGTCATGGACCGAATCGAACTGCTGTCCCGCTAAAGCGCTCGATGGAGGTTGCGGTGCATGTCAAAGGTCCGGGTATTTCGTCATTGCTGAGCGGCAACCTATTCGGCGATCTCGAAGGGGATGCTGGCTTGGCCGTACTTTTTGCCGGCGACGTCTTCCATCGTTAACTGCAAGCGATAAGTTCCTGCCGGCAACTGCTTGGGCAAATGCATCTGATAGGCGATGAAGTAATCTCGCAAATACTTGCTGGCTACCTGACGATCGGCCGGCAAAGTTTGGCTGACGACTTTTTCGTTGGCCGCGTTGTAAACGTCGTAACTGCCTTGCAGATGCGTTTCAAATCCTTGCTCGACTTTGCTGACGCTGAAGTTATCGACCTCGCAGTACAAAATCACGGGCTGTCCGGCCTGGAAACGATTACCGGGAAACGTTTTCACCTGTCCGTATGCTTCGATCTCCGTGCAAAACGACAGTGATTTCACTTCCAGAGAATCGGTCGCGGCGGCCAGGTACTTGGTTGCTTCACGCAACTCGGGTAACGCAGATGAGAATCGACGGCCGGCCACAGGATGACCTTTGGGATCAATCATCTTCCACAGTCCGGCCAACTGATGATGTAAATACTTTTGTTCCTGCTGACTCAAGCCTTCCATTTTCTGGGCAGCTTTCTCCGGATTGCCCGCCAGCACCATCAAGTGACGTGCCATGATCAAACGGCGGCTACGCTCCGTGTCCGTTTCACCGATGCCCGGAGTCGTCAACCGTGTCAGCAGCGCGTCGTACAACTCTTGATCGGATAGGAATTCCGGGCTTACCGGTGTAGGTGGACCTGGGGCGGCGCTATCGGATTGTTCGTTCGATTCAGCAGGCATCGTGATGGAATCGATCGCCGCCAGCGCTTCGTGCGGCGCCGGTGTCGCTAACGACAGCGGCGGCAGCGGTATTTCTAAGTCTGTGTTTTCGTCAGAGTTCGGTGGACCGGACGCACGAGCAACAGTGCCGTCCTCGTCGGATGTCGCGGAAACCGACCGCACTTGCTGGTCAGGCGCAGCCGCCGACAAAGCGGTTTGCACCACACTCGTTTCTAATCCTTCCGGTAACGTCAGCGGCTGCAGCAGCGGCTTGGTGACGGGCTCCGAGGGTTTGGCTTCAGCCACGGTTGTTTTCGATGCGTCGGGCGAGGTCACCGTTGGCATGCTTACTTCGGGTGTCGCATCGGCTACCTGTGTCGTGCCAGCATTTTCGTTCGCGGACACAGCCGCGGCGACTTTTGTTTCGGGCGCTTCATTCGCTTCACTTTGATCGGGCTCAGCGACCGGCGTCTGTTGAGCTTCTTCGGCGTGTTCGGCAAGCTGATCCGGATTCGGTGCTGCGGTGCTGTCCGTGGTCGCGACCTGCGACTTTGCCGAAAGGTCGGCGACGTGAACAACGTCCAGCTCATCGCCGATGGAAGCGGACGCGACTTGCGGATCGGACTGGCCAGTGGGTGATGTCTGCGGTGACGACATCGCCAGTCGCTGTGGCGGAACCTTCGATTGTCGCTGTTTCGCAGCCGGCAAGTCGGGAAGATTCTGCAGCGAACGCGTGAGTGCTGAATCGAGCGAGTTTGGTTGCACCGTCTTATCAGCTTTCTTGGCCACCGCGGCCACAAATCGACGAATCGCCTGCTCTTGCACTTCGGGCGGACTGGCCGCGAAAGCGTCGACGACCTCGCCTTGAACACCGTTGTCTGATGTGAGCTTGGCGTCGACGACAGGTTCGTTACGAGCTTGCCGTGGATTGCTTGCTTTGGACGCCAAATCAACACGCTGCTTTGGCTTTGCGGATGCCGAAGGGTCGCTCTGAGGATTTTGGCCGCGATTAGCCGCCATCAAAGCCTCGACTGCGGCGGACCTGGCTGCCTCACGGTCGTTTGCTGTTTTCGTCGCTGGCTGCCTCGTGGGTTTCGACGCGGTCGGTTTCGCTGCCAGGGTGCCGACGGTTTCACTGCGGGATCGCAGTTCCGAGCGTCGCGTTGTCGCCGGCTTGGCGGCGGTTTGCGCCATCGCCGCTTCTTTGGCTTGGGATGTTTGCGCCTGACGCACCATATTCTGCGCACGTGAATCGGTGTTGCCGCTATGACGCGGCCCGATGGCGGAGCGGGTGGTCGATTCGGTTGCCGTGTGGGCCGACGCCAGCCGTTGGGGAACGGGTTCCACTTCTGGCAGGTCCCCGCTTTGATCTGCAGTGACTTGCACCAAACCACCGGCGGGTTTTGAGCTTCGACAACCGATGGCGGCAATCAAAATGGCCAGCGTCAGAATGATCGATGGATGGCGACAAGCGTGCATCCGTGCCTCGCTTTTGCAAAAAAACATGCGGTGAATACGTGTGATGACGTCGCGTCCGGCGCCGTCAATGCGATCCCAGCTTGGGAACCGCCAGGAACGTACGAAATGTGATTACGCCTTAGCAACGCCAAACCCCGATTTGCTGTCAGACCCCGTAGCGGCTTTGATCTTGGTGGATCTCACCATTTTTCGGTATTACTCGGATGTTTCACGCGAGAGATGTAGCGATGCAGGCCAGGACCTGTCCTGGC
>JBFJVZ010000301.1:0-10058 GCA_041623895.1 Pirellulaceae bacterium
AGGAAGTTCTCGGTCAGTGCGGCGTAGAAGGTGCATGCTGATTGCGGCGGACCAAGTCACGATCTGGAACTCAGCTCCTGCGCCGCATACTTGGTTCGACGAAAACAAAGGAAGTCCCTGGGCTGGACTCCATTTGGCTACTTCCCACCGCGTATTCGAGATGCTCTATTAGGGGGTCGACAAGACAGGATGTCGAGGCACATGGAGGTGGGCTATCTGCAAATAGCTGACCGGAACTTATGTTCGGGCAATTAAGTTTGGAATCAGCCCAAGTTGCTGACCTAGGCCCGCCATGCCTTCAAAGACTGGCAAACGGCCCGTTTGGCTCTTATTTGTGCTGATGGCGATCTAATTTGGCGACAGGATGGCGGGGCCAAACGATCGCGGGCGTGGGACGTGAACCGCTGATCGGACGCTGTCCCGGCTTCCGGTCTGTCGCCACCAACGGACTGATGTCGGCAGGGTTGATGATCCTCCACAGGGTTGATGATCCTGCACAGGGTTGATGATCCTGCACAGGGCTGATAATCCCTCCAGCCTGTTATTCCTGGGGAAAATCCACTGGATATTGGCCGACTCACGGTGGCGGAGTTAAGCTCGCAACTAGGCTGATTTTCGATTCTCCTGCTTTCCATTTAGCTCAACCGAAAAAACATGAATTCGATTCTACTGTGGCGAGACTCGCTCTTACGTCATTGGGTTGCCGCGGCATTTGCCTTCGCCCTGGTGGTCACCTTCACCGCGTTTATCATTGTCAACGCGCCGCGTGAATACCGCTCCGTCTCTCGTTTGCTGCTGCGCGTCGGGCCCGAGAGCGCAACGCTGGATCCAACGGTGACGGTTACCGGCGACACCAACGCGCCGCTGAAAACTCGCGAAGACGAAGTCGAAACCGCGATCGATATCATGCGTAGCCGATCGACCATGGAAGAAGTTATTGATCGTCTCGGTACCGACCTGATCCTGAAAGAAGAATTTCCTGGTCAAGCCGTGGCCTCGGATGAAGAACCGGCGGGCGCGCTATCGGAGTGGCTTGGCTCCATGAAATCAGCGATCAGAAACATTGATCCTGTTTCAACAAGAGAAAAGGCGGTACGGGCCTTAGAGCAGGGTTTCGATATCTCCGCGGCGGAAAAATCAAGTTTGGTAACCATCGAGTACAAATCCGGTAACCCCAAGGTAGCGCAGACGATCGTTTCCGAATGGGTGGAGGCCTTTTTAGCACATCACGCGAAAGTCAATCGCACGCAGGGTGCGTACGCCTTCTTTCTGGAACAAGACGCCGCCCTGAACGAACAACTTGACCATGTGCAGCGGCAGATTCGCGAAGCAAAGAGCCAGGCCGGGCTGGCAACTTTGGAAGGACAACAAAGGATGTTGGAAGCTCAACTGGAAACAGTTGGCAGCGACCTGTTCAAAGTGGAAGCCGATCTTGTCGAATCTGCCGTGCGGGCTGAGTCATACGAAGAATTGTTGGCAGGTTCCATCGAGCGGACGATGCGGGAGGCAACGACGGGGATTGAAAGCGAAGCCCGCAACGGTATGCGTGGCACGCTTTTTCAGTTGGAGGTTTTGGAGAACGAATACGCTGCCAGGTACAAGGAATCTCATCCCAAGCTGATTGCCATTCGAGCGCAATTGGCCGAAGCCCGAAAGATTGTTGATGCTCAGCAGGACGATCGAACTGAGTACCGCGAGACTATCAATCCAACACATCAACAGATTTTTGAAAAAAGGATCGTCGACATTGCACTTGAGAAGTCGCTGCGCGAAAGAAAAAAGACACTTGAGCAGCAACGCGAACATCTGATCGCGGAGATCAACGCCTTGAACGAGCACGAGGAGAATCTGTCGCATTTGAAGCGAAAGTCCGAAATACTGCAAGAACGACAAAAGGCCCACGCGGTGCTGCTTGAACAGTCACGGCTGAATGAGGCATTGGAGGAGCAGCGAGTAACGAGCATCAACATTGTGCAGCCCGCCACGCTTGAAGAGCGACCCGTGTCACCAGACAAGAAGCTGTGTGCGATGGCTGGTCTGGTTGCGGCGTTTGCGTTTTCCCTCGGTATACCCGTGCTGCTCGACTGGCGGCGATTCGTCTTCGAGCCGGAACCTAGGGGCCTGGTGAGAGGCGGCGACTTGATTGATGAGCCAAGGGCGGAGACTTCGTTGGCTTCAGCAGCGAGCTCAACCACGCCGATATTGACGGAGTCCAGTGAGCCAGAATCGGTGATGCACGCGGCCGCGCGGCCCCGTTAAGTCCACCCCAGGCTATACGCTGCCACCACTCCGTGGTTCTTCTTGATGATTGTTGAGCTCGCGCTCTTAAGCCGGACGCTCTGCAAGTCCTGGCCTACCGATGATCCCACATCAATGATGAAATTGCTCTAAGCAAGTCGATGCTAACCTAAAGCCTGTCCATTCCATCGCTCCCGGGTGAGCAACATCCGCGGATCAAGTCCGGCGAGCAGTGCGGCGCACGAAATCAGCAGGCCGTCACGGTCGCGGCTCACATCTGCGTGGGCCGTGAGGCACCGAGCTTTTCCGTCTTCATCTGCGTCGGCCTACAGCTTCGTCTACCCGAAGCACGCGGCATCCTGCATGGGCAGAGCCCGCAAATCATGCCGCTCCAACCATCGCAATCTGCACATTCGTTATCACTGATCGCCGCATCGGATTCGACTAGGACTTGGCTGGCCGCGGTGCACCGATCAGCCCGCAATGCGAACTAAGTTTCCTCTGGGGTAAATCCGACAGTTCACGGCACTCTTCTCGATCAAGACCCTCCAAGCAGGTTGCGAATTCTGGCAAATATATGAAAAACAAGCAACCTCGCGTCTTCGACTTTTATCCGTTGGAGGACCGCATTCTCCTCAGCGGCGAAGGTCTGGATGGCGGGGAGATTGCTCCCGATGCCGATATCGTTGCTGCCCTGCTGGCGGAGGCTGCCGAGGCGGATGGTCAGGCGGTGGACGACCAGAGCGCGATGGTTGCCCAAGATGTTTTCACCGACGATCTTCAGTCCGCTGATCAAGATGTGGCTGATGTTCCGAGTTTCGACCTGGACCAGCCTCTGGAAGTGATCTTCGTCGATGCCGGAGTCCAGGATGCCGACACGCTGCTGGATGGTTTACGGGATGATCGTGACGGGCAGACTCAGTGGCTGATTGTCGAACTTTCCGCTGACCGCGATGGTGTCGATCAAATCACCAACACGCTGGCTGGTCTGTCCAGTGTGGATGCGATTCACATCCTCAGCCACGGCGACGGTGACGGGCTGTGGCTGGGCAACACCAGGTTGGCAGTCGATTCAGCGGCCGCGTACTCGGGTGAGATCGCATCTTGGGGAGCATCGCTGGATACGGACGCCGATCTCTTGATTTACGGTTGCAACCTGGCCAGCACGGCTGACGGTCGCACACTGCTGGATTCCATTGCCGCCTTGACCGGCGCCGATGTTGCGGCCAGCGACGATGACACGGGACACGCAACGTTGGGTGCCGACTGGGACTTGGAGTACACAGCCGGACAAATTGAAACCGCGGTCGCCTTCAACATGTCGGCACAAGACGCTTGGTATTTCCGCTTGTCAACGGTCAACGTCAGTCAGACCGCCGATGTGGTCAACGGTGATACATCCTCAATTGCCAACCTGATCGCCAGTGACGGCGGCGACGGGATTTCGCTACGCGAAGCGATTCTTGCCACCAATAACACAGCTGGCGCGGACATCATCGAGTTGTCTTCGGGAACGTATACGCTTTCCATTGCCGGCACGTTGGAAGAACTCGCGGCCACTGGCGACCTAGATATCATCGATGACCTGACAATCACTGGCGTGGGAATTGGCTCCACCATCATCGACGGCGCCTCACTCGACCGTGTCTTCGATATCCTCTCCGGAACGGTCACGATCTCCGAAATGACGGTTCAAGGGGGTGACACGACTGTCGACGGAGGAGACGGTGCGGGTCTGCAGGTCGGCGCTGCCGCCGACGTAATCGTGACCAACGCGCTTATCTCAGGCAATAAGGCGAACAAAGGGGGCGGCATCTCCGTCAGCGGCGGATTGCTGACGCTCTTGGACACTACGCTGGACAACAACATTGGGGAAACCAAAGCGGGCGGACTCCAAAATAAAGACGGTGACGTCACGCTTGTCGGCGTCACCATCAGCAATAACTCGACGTTGGGACAGGGCGGCGGTTACTTTGGTAGCGGTGATGCTGCAAATATGGATGCCACCAACGTCACGCTCAGCGGCAACAGCGCTGACCAGGGCGGAGGTGTGTACATCTCGGGGGTTGGCTCGACCCACACCTGGCAAAACACGACCGTCACCAACAACGACGCAACCACCCAAGCTGGTGGTGCCTTCATCAACAGCGGGACGGTCAACCTGCGAAACACGTTGGTCGCGGGCAATTCCGCACCGATCTTCGCCGACGTCAGCGGCACCGCGGCCAGCCTTGGCAATAACCTGATTGGCGACAGCACGGGCAGTAGCGGCTGGATCGGCAGCGACATACTTAATGTCTCGCCCACACTCGGCGTTCTGGCTGACAACGGCGGCTCAACTCAGACGCATGCGTTGCTGGCCGGCAGCCGCGGCATTGACGAAGGAACCACGGCCGGCGCTCCGGCAACCGATCAACGCGGTATAGCACGCGATGCGATCGTTGACATCGGTGCGTTCGAATATGTCGCTCCGCGCACGAGCTTGGCCGTCTGGTCGGAAAATGGCTCCGCGCCCTTGGAGACCAGCGAGTGGGACGGAACTACGTTTGGACCCGAGGGCACGACAGCCAGTGTCGGTCGTTGGCGGATCATTCAGGGTGCCGAGGCACCGACTCGCGACGAAGCCATTGTCATCGGTGTTGACACCGGCGGCACGATCGAAGGTCAGATGTGGGATGGCAGCAGCTGGAGCACTCTGCCGATCAATCCGCTGGGCACGGTCAGCCAAACTTATTGGTGGGGCATGGATGTGGCCTACGAATCAGACAGCGGCGATGCTGTGATGGTCTGGACTGATGGGGCAACAGTCGAATACGCCATCTGGGATGGCACGTCCTGGTCGGCTGTCAACACGCTCAGCATCTACAGCGGCTCGACGCCACGGCAACTGCAGCTTGCCGCCAGTTCGCTCACCGATGAAATGGTATTGGTGGTCAGCGACTCAAACAGCCAGGATACGGCCTACGTGTGGGACGGCAGCAGCTGGGGCGACGCGATCACTCTTGCAACCAGCAGCAGCGACGATCGCACCGACATCCATGTTGCCTATGAACAGCAGAGTGGTGACGCCGTCGTTGTGTACGGCAACAACAGTGTCGATCTACGCTACCGAACTTGGGACGGTGCCAGTTGGAGCGCCGAAAACACCGTAACGGCTCCGGGCGGGACTGCTGGCAATGTTCGTTGGACCACAATTGCTTCGGATCCGAACAGTGATCGAATTGCTGTCGGCGTGGTCACCTTCAGCAACGAAGCCTGGTTTGCCGTCTGGGATGGTTCCACGTGGGGCAATCAAGTTCTGGCCGAACCCACGACCCAGAGCAGCACCTCTCCGAATGCCGCCGTGGCGTTTGAGAGTGATTCCGGTGATCTGCTGGCGACGTATGCTGAAAGTGGCAAAGACGATGTGCGATACATTACTTGGTCGAGTAGTGGGGGATGGTCCGGTGAGCAGAAAACCGTAGACAAGTTTGGCGCCAATCTTAATTCCATGACTTTGTCTGCTGATCCATTCAGCAATGACATCATGCTCGCCGTGCAAGATGACGGCGGCGATCTGAACTACGTCCTCTGGAACGGTTCGTCGTTTGAATCGCCCACCGAACAGGAAATCGATACCGGCGAAATCAAGAACCAGCCGTTCTTGTTTCTCTGGGATCAGCAGGATGCCAACAAAGCGGTGTTGTCTTCCGTTCAGGATACGTACATCAAACTTGGCGAAACCGGCAACAACTTCGGTATCTCCAGCCAGTTGATTGTTGACCGAGAAGACGGGGACTTGCAAAGAGCGCTGGTGCAGTTCGACCTGAGCAGCATCCCCGTCGGCGCCGTCATTCACGCGGCCACACTGAACATGGAAGCAACTGTGGTGGGCGGATTGATGAACGTCGACGTCTACCAGGTGCTGGAAAGCTGGGCCGAAGGCACCGTTGACGGAACCGCGGATGATGCCAACTGGACAAACCGAGATACCGGCACCGCCTGGACCACGGCTGGAGGATATTTCGATGCCTCCGCCATCGATTCGCTTAGCACCGCTGCAGCGGGACAGCATTCCTGGAACATCACCACACTTGTCCAAAACTGGGTCAGCGGCACGGACGCTAATTATGGCGTCATGATTGGCAGTCCCGATGGCGGCGGCGATCGAACATTCAGCTACGACAGCCGTGAAGGAACGATCGCACCAGAGCTGATCATCCACTATTCAATCGCTAACGCAGCGCCAACCGATATTTCACCCAACAGTGCCAGTGTCAGTGAACACACCAATACAACGGGTGGTTACAGTGTCGCAACGTTAAGCACGACCGATCCGGACACTGGAGACACGTTCACTTACTCGATTGTCGGCGGCGCGGATGCGGCGAAGTTTTCCATTGGCGGCGCCGGCAGTGATGAACTGATCTTGACCGACGGTGTGCTCGACTTCGAGACCAAGTCGTCTTACAGCGTGCGCATACGCACCACGGACGCAGCCGGCGCGTGGTACGAGGAGACAGTGTCAGTCAGCGTCAACGATCTGAACGACGCGCCCGTGTATGACAACACCGGCACGACGCAGTTGACAAACGTGCTGCAAAACGCGACGGATCCGACTGGAGACCTGGTGGCGGCGATCATTGCCAGCGCCGGCGGCGATCGGATCGCTGACGCCGATAGCGGCAGTGTCGAGGGATTCGCCGTCACTGCGGTCGATGATGCCAACGGAACCTGGGAATACTCGACCAACGGCGGAAGTACCTGGACCGCCTTCGGCGCGGTCAGCGACGCCGCTGCGGTTGTGCTAACCGATACTGCCAGCGATATGGTTCGCTTCGTGCCCGGTACCGGCTACACAGGCAACGCCACGATCACCTTCCGAGCTTGGGATACAAGCGACGGAAACGTGTCCGGAACGACTGGTGTCAACACGACCACCAATGGCGGGGCGACCGCATACAGCACGGCGACTGAATCGGCTAACATTTATGTTGATCCGTCGGAAGTCTTGCTGCTGATGTCGACTACCGGCGATGTGGGACCAGCCTACAGCCAACCCGACAGTGGTGTCGCCGGCCTGCCCAGCTGGTCGGATTCCTCAGTGATCGGGATGGGTGATCCGAATCTTTCCTTCGGAAGTGGCACGACAAGCGGAACTTTTACACTAACAAGTAACTTTGACGACTTCGCTGCTGACGGCAATACAAAACTCAGCGGCTTGCATTTTGTTACCTCGGATATCACGGTTTCCGGTGCGGGGATTTCGGGCGGAAGCATCGATCTGTTAACGAGCGACCTGATCTTCATCGCAGGCAGCGGTGACTCCCTGACGACCGCGGCCTCCGGTCCACCAGCGGGTTGGACCACCAGCTTGGCTGTCACTGAGGGAGACGTTTACGCCTTTCGCGCTGAGAATCCCGGTGATTACTCGAGCGGATATTTCCGCCTGGTCATGAGCGGTCCGGGCGTAAATACCACACAGGGGATCACGCTGGTCGAGCAAGCGATCACGGTTGGAGGCGATGTCGTTCTTGATGCCGGCGATTTTCTGTTCTCGCAATCGGGCAATATCCAGAAAAACAGCATTTTTTGGTACGACACCAGCGCGAACAACTCCAGCACACTGATCAACGGCGATGACATCAATATTGATAGTGGAGGTAGCGGCGAAGCAATCTTCGGTCTGGAACTGGTCGAGTCCGGTGCGACGATTGGCGGCGTTACTTTGAACAGTGGAGACATCCTGCTTGCGATTGATTCGACTGGCTCAGTTGGAGACAACAGTCTTGCCGTCACACGACAAGATGTGTTCACACTGAACGTGACGGCGACAACTTACGGATCCGGTACCGCTGCTGCGACCGCCTCGCTTCTGTTCGATGGCGACGGTTCCGTTAATTTTGATGCAGCGGAAGAGAATATTGACGCCCTGAGTCTGATCATCACCGGCACGGGAGGCAATCAAGCGCCGACGCTGGCAAATTCCGGAGGACCAGTCAACTTTGTCGAAAACGGCGCGATGGTGGTCATCGATGGCTCGATTACCGTAGCAGACGCCGACAGTCCTGATTTTGACGGGGGCCTATTGAGTGTCGAGATCACGGCGGGCTTCTCGTTTGGTGACCGCTTGTCGATCTTCAACCAGGGCAGCGGTATCGGCCAGATCGGCGTCAGCGGCAGCGACATTACCTACAACTTTGGCGCCGGCGCGGTCGTCATCGGTACGTTCACGGGCGGTAGCGGCACGCCACTGGTTGTCAATCTGAATGCCAGCGCGGATGCCACCGCAACTCAGGCATTGATGCGGAATATTTCCTTCTGGAACACGTCCGACAATCCTGCGACAGGCGCGCGGACCATCGACTTTGCCCTGAGTGATGGCGACGGCGGTACCAGCAACACGATCTCGCAGACGGCCACGGTAACCGCCACCGCTGACGCGCCGGTCGCTGTCAACGACGGTTTTGGCCTCGACTTTGACGGCATCGATGATTACGTCGCTATCGCGGATGATCCCAGCCTGATCATGACAACCACGATGACCATGGAAGCCTGGATCAATCCGGACGCGTCGGCCAACGCCAACCGGATGATCATCAACAAGGAAGGTGAGTACGAAGTTGCGCTGTTCAGCGACAATAAGATCTACTGGGCGTTTGCCAATACCGATCCCGGTTGGGCCTGGCACGACACCGGGTACACGGTTACCAATGGTCTATGGACGCACATTGCCGTGGCCTACGATAACGGTACGGTGACGACTTATGTAAACGGGAACGTCGTCGACGTGTATGAGGGCAGCGGCTCCATCGGCGACAACTATCCGGCACTGAATGAACTCCGCATCGGTGGACGCTCCAATAATCCCGCCGGCAAATACTTTGACGGCCAGATCGATGACGTGCGGATCTGGAACACGGCGCGAACCCAAGGCGAAATCCAGTCGAATTTGGATGCCATGCTGACGGGCGGTGAAGCCGGTTTGGCGGGGCACTGGGCGTTTGCCGAAGGCACCGGCAGCACAACCACCGATTCAACTGCCAGCGCTAATACCGGCACACTGATCGATGGCGGTGCTGGGACTGCCGGCCCACAGTGGACCGGTTATGTCACCAATGAAGACTCGATTTTGAACATTGCCGTAGCCAACGGCATTTCCGCCAACGACATCGATATCGATGCCGACCCACTGACCGTCACGCAGGTCAATGGCAGTGGTGCCAACGTCGGTTCGATGTTCACACTGGCCTCCGGCGCAAACTTGACCGTCAACGCGGCGGGCGACTTTACCTACGACCCCAATGGTGCCTTTCAGTACCTGAGCAGTGGTCAACGAGTCAGCGACACATTCACCTACCAGATCGATGATGGTAACAGTGGAGTTGATACAGCCACGGTCACCGTCACGATTAGCGGTGTGAATGATGCACCGCTGGTCGCTACCAACACCGGGACGACAGTCCTGGAAGGTTCGGCGTCCAACGTGATTGCCTCCACCCTATTGGACGAAGGCGATGCGGACGACGATGGTGCGGAATTGACTTACACCATCACCGATGTGACCGACAACGGCACGATGTTTCTGGCTGGATTCGGTGCCCTGGGTTTGAATGACACGTTTACTCAAGCTGATATCGATGCCGGCAACGTCAGCTACGATCACGATGGCAGTGAAACGACCAGCGATTCGTTCAGCTTTTCGCTCGCCGATGGCGGTGAAGATGGAGCAATACCGGCGACCGGTACGTTCAACTTCACGGTCACACCAGTCAACGACGCCCCAATAGCTAACAATGACGCCTACAGCGTCGATGAAGACGACACTTTGATCGTGAACT
>JBFJVZ010000302.1:0-10053 GCA_041623895.1 Pirellulaceae bacterium
ATTGAATGCCCAAGTACTTTGCGGCATGAGGCTTTGTCTAGATTCAATCTTAGGGTGGTGGTCGTAGCCGATGTCGCCAGACTTCGGGGTATCTTGGAACGAACCGAATTCTGGCGAATCCGGCTACCCTAAAGTCAAAAGTTGACAAAGCCTAGCGGCACGACGGAACTGATGGCGGTATCTTCACGCAAACCCGACCGTGGCTTTCGAATTGCCGAATCGTGATGTGATCGGCGGATGATAGAAACTGAATTCCAAAGTCACGACTGGCGGATGGTTTTAGTCCCGTACTGAAACTCTGTTGTGACAGCTCATAATCCCTGCCTGAATCGAACAAGTAGTTCAGCAAGATGTTTGGTCTCGTCGCTCCAATCACGATCGATTTGCGTCCCGCGTCGAAGCATTGAAGCAGTTCGTTGGCGGCGGTCTGCTCGGTCACCGTTACCGATAATAAGTCTGCGTGAATCGGACTTCGCGGCAGCGCTACCGGTTGCAGTGTCGAGCGGACAAGAGGGGGGCAAATCAAGTGCCCCAGTGCAATCGCCGTGTGTGCGACTTGCAGCGGGTTGTTCTGATACTGCGAAAGTTGGTGGTGGTTCATCAACAGGGCGATCGTGACAACTTGCCTGCCGCCGCGGCCGCTGTATTCCGGGCCTCCGTAGACGGTTCTGGAAATGATGAAGTGATCACCGCCGACGGGAAAGAAATTCAGGCTGCTGACATCTGCTTCGTCGCTTTGTAGTGCGCCGTGTGACGGCGCCCAGCGGCAGAACTCTTTAACCATCCGTTCATCGATCCCACTCGATCGCCCCAATACGCCGTAGCCACGGATGCTGCCGCGATCTGTCGATCCATAGATCAGTTGTGGAATCTGCATCTCAGGCGATCTTGAATTGGGCTGTTTCTGATCAACGGGGGTAGGCTGCTGCCGAACCGAAGCGTCGGAAAACGCTTTGCGGCTCCGCGGGAGCGTCGCCCTCCCACCGGTTGTGAAAGGGGTCAGACCCCGTTTAAGACAACGGCTAACACTTTTCCACCAGCCATTGCAGCGGCTGGATGATGCCGCGCGGTTCGATGTGCAAGGGAATGTTGCGGTAACCAAGGTGATCGTCGGCAACCATGCATGAAGCACCCGTCACGCTGGCAGCAAAGAAGCGGCGGGTGGGAAGCTTACGCTGGCAGAAATCGACGAAGCGCGGCATATTGTTTTGGGCAAACTGCTCGGGGTCCTCTTCCGCTTCCGGGCAGGTGTCTGATTTTGTAAACACAATCGCGATTGCCGGAAGCGTTGATTTTTTGGACCGCGCCGACTGCGGATACAATTCAGAAATGTAAGACGCAAGCTTCATCGCAAACAAGTCCTCGCGAGGGCCTGAATCACGAACTTCCGCCGAGTCACATAGCAGCAGTACGCCGCGAGACCGCGAGACCACCTCTCCAATCGCGGGATACAAACCGGGTTGCTCCAACTCTCCGGCAACGGCTTCACCAGCAAAGTCTGGAGCGATGAAGTCGATTTGCCTGGTCTGCTTCTTATTCTTGGCCCAGGAAAGTTCACAGTGAAGCCACTTCCATAGATCGCTTTCCGCCGGAGTTTTCTCTGGGAACCGGCACTCTTGCAACGCGTTGACGACTTGTTCCTGCAACGAAATGGAAAATGTCCCTTGGGCCGTGGCCCGAATCGGGCTGCAGCGGCTGCCCAGCATGTCCAGCAACAAACCCAGATAAACCGTCTTGCCCGCGTTGCTGGCGCCGAGCACCGAAATGAATTCAGGTTGCACCTCACGTGCGGCGACAGATCTTGATACTTCAATCGGCGCATAGCACTGTTGACAGTGCGGGTCCATTTCCACCAATTCGCTAGTGCAACAGACGCAACTAAAGTCAAGCTGCTGGGTCTCGACATCACCCTGGGTCGGTAGATTTCGGTAACTTTGAATCGCGGTCATGATCAATCATCCTCATTGGCTAAAACTGGCGGCGGAGAAAGTCTCTCAAGACCCCGTCCGCAGCGAAAACCGACGTTCGCGCCGCGGTAGGTGAGCGCTTTGCCGGTGCGGAATTGGCAGGTGGCGTGCGAAGAGAAATAGGTATCGAAAGCACCTCCGCGAACTTCGCCCATCGATTCTGGCATCAAAACTGGCTGGCCATTGCTACTGTAAATGACGTATTCGGCATCGACCCACTCCCAGACATTGCCGATCAATTGGCGAATTCCATTCAGCGTGTTTCCCTGTTCATACTCCGTCACGGAAACCGTTTGATGATGGCCGCTGGCCCACACGTTGGCTTTCTTGGGATCGAAGGAGTTTCCCCAGGGGTAGTGGATTTCGGCGGAAGTGCCGCTGCTGCGCATCCACGTGCCGGCACGCTGCCATTGCGCCGGAGTCGGCAATTGTTTGCCGGCCCATTTCGCGTAGGCAGAAGCTTCGTACCAACAAACGCCCACGACCGGATGGTCCCGCTTGTCTTTGGGCGGTTGGCCGCCCGACCAATGACGTGGACCGGGATGACCCGTTTGATCAGTGAACTGCAAGACGATGGGTAGTATTTCCTCAGGCCAAAGGTCCGCGTGCGCGTACCCGCCTGCTTCCACGAACCGCAGAAAATCGGCATTGGTGACGGCCGTTCTGTCCAAGTAAAACGCTTTGACCGGGGTGGGATCCGTATGAATGTTGTCGAAACCAACAAACTCTGCCGCGTCAAATACCTGCGGGCTCCGCAGCAAGACGGTTCCTTCCGGCACCAGTGCCATCGCTTGCTCGACGGCTTGCCAGGCGGACGACACCGAGATGTCATCAAACTCGACACCTTTTTGCGGTGCCAGCACGCGGAAGTAGCGGTGATCACGAATCAGCCGCCGCACATCCGAAGGTATTTCGGAAGATGTCTTGCGACTGCCGGAAATGCTGCCGAGCGGTACGGGCGCATCAGTCAGTTGGCGAAAAGGATTTCGCAGTAAGGAACTTAAGCTCACGCTCTTTCTCCGTTTACCTGGTTTGTTGTCTGTTTTGCGTTCAGCAGCTGGTAACCACCGCTACGTTGACTCCGCTTGACGACTCTCGCGCCGCAGCAATTGAAATTGCTCGATTGGACTGGGTGCCATCGAATCCTGCTGGTGGCTGGTTGAGCCACTGTGGCGAGCGGCTTCACCACCCGGGGTGAAGGCTTCAGGCCTTTGCCCTTGATTTCGGTCGGCGACCAACGGTTTGGATGGGGTCGATGGATGGGATGATGTGGACACCACCGCACCCTGATCACGGCGGTCGCTTTCCAGCCGAAGCCAGGCATCAGCCAGCAGACGCGATTGCTCCTGGATGTCGGCCGCCGCCTGTTCACGCTCTGCATCCCAGCTTTGGCGTTGCTGCTCCAATCGGCATCTCTCGTCTTCCAACTGCTGCCCACAGCGAGTCAATTCGCTGGCAATCTGCTGAACTTGCGAGGCCGCTGCCGAATCAAGATCTGCGGCAATGGAACGCAACCGTTCAAGCGAATGACTCAATGATTGATCGCTAGACATAAATACAGTCAATGTTGTTGGTAGCGTGCCGGAAAAGGGGTCAGACACCAATAGCCGGAACGGCCCGAAGGGTGCTGCACACTATTGGCATCTGGCCGCTTTCCCGACTCGCCGTTTTGAGACAAAACTCTAGAACTCATCCATCTTTTTCCACATTCCGGAAATCCTCGCGAAAAGTGATTCACCCCTTTCATCGCGGTTCCGTTTTTCCTGTTCATGTATTTCACGCAGGTGTGATCGCAAAGCCCGCACGCGCAAATCGATAGCGTGGTCGGCCGCATCCTTCGGTTCGATTGGCTGCTCAAACTCCGATAGTTTTCGAGACAGCTCGAACTGCATACGGGAGACGGAAGCACGTTCTTTTGCGATCACCGCGCGTTCCTGTTGAATCACGTCGGATTCGCGATCCTGGGCATTCTTTAACTGCTGTTTCAACTTGGCGGCCTGCTTTCGCGCCTCCTCCAATTGTTGATGAAGCGTTGCATTTTGAGTTTGCAATTTGTCCAGCGTTTCACGGTATACGCGCTTGGCTCCAAATAATGAGGCAACTTCTGCTAATTTGTGCTGAAGTTGGTTTCGCTCTGTTTCCGTGCTTGCGAGCTGTTCGCGGACTGACTCAATTTCTGCTTTCCATTCCGTCTCGCGTTGGGCGATTCGATGTTCGATTTCGCCGACCCAAGCTTCCAACGCCAGTCTCTCTTCACCTTCAGCTTGGTTCTTAAGCTCGGTTGCTTGTAAAAGATCCTGAAGAATCTGAACCCGTTCGTCGTATTCGGAGGCCTCAGCGATCAGTTCGTCAACGCGACGTTGTAAGGCTGGCGAATTCTGATCTGGGTGTTCGTCGTGGAATTCGGCATCGTCGAAGGCGGTGCTGCGAGAGAGTTCATCGACTTGTGAGTCTCGCTCGGCCAGCATCGATCGAAGATCGTCGATTTCGGCCTTCAGCAACTCCACCGTTTCGACATCGTATTGGTCAAGATCGTCGGCAGCATTCCACGGTTCGCCTGCCGTCTGGGCATCGGCCGGGTCATCAAGACCGGAACTCCAGTCGTAGACATCCGCGGCACTTTGCTGGTCGGGTGAATCTTGTTCGGGTGCACCAAGCGAGTGCGAATCGCTAGTAGTAGCAGCGACATCGAGTTCCACGCGATTGGTGTCTTCAAAATCGACGTCAGTCTCGCACGGCGGGTTGGGCTCCGAGCAATTGCTTAAGTCTTGCTCGATCGACAATGTCGATTGGGGCTCACTTTTTGGATAACTGTTACCTGTTCGGCGAATCGAAATCGTCACGCTGCCGATTTTGACCTGATCGTTTTCGCAGATGGTCATTCGCGAAGTGATTGCCGTGCCGTTGACAAGCGTTCCGGTTGGGGAGGCCCAATCTTGGATACCGAGCACACCTTCATTCAGGTCAATCAGGCAGTGCATGCTGGCAACATCTTTGCCGGAAATCTGAATCCCGCAGTGCGGCGATGAACCCATCACCACGCTGCGACCGGGTTGCAACGGATACTTGCTGATCATTCCTTGCTCGCTGGTGACGAGCAACGCGTATGAGGCCGGGCTGGTGGTTGTTTCGCTCATATTGTTGATTCCTGAATTTGTTCGCTGGTTGCCGCCTCGGGCAGGGGCGGAACGATCGATTCTTGCTCGTGATCGGCTCCCGCTTGTGATCGCGTCTCTGATGGATTTGCGTGCAGCCGCGACATCGTTTCGATGATGTCGTCCTGGTCGTAGGGACTGGCCAGAATCGCGTCAGGCTGGAATCCCAACAACTTCAACCAGTCGATGTTTTCGTCACCAGCGGCGTGACGGGGCACAAACAGGACTTTGCTGATCTGCGAAAAAGACTCTTGATGGGCGGTACAAACGTCGCGGATCGGTTTGCAGACCGAAGGTGAATCGATCGCGAAAAAGACAACATCGGGCGTCGCTCGCTTGACCAACAATTGAAGCGTCAAAGCATCGCGAACCACTTTCCCGGCGTACTGATCTAACTGTTTTAGCGATCCACGCAGTTTGCCGGCGATCACGGAATTCGGTTCGTAAATAACAAATTGTCCTTCGTTGTTGTCGATCCGCCGCTCCAGAATTCCCGCCTGCATGAAGCCGAACAGCACACGACGGATTTCTTCCCGCGGCCAGTCAACTCGGCCGGCCAACTGATCGACTGTCAATGGTGCCGACAACAGATTCAGAAGTTTCATGTGATGAGCCGACAAGCCGGTGCGATCAAGATTTTGACCGCGAATCGCACGCCGCACATAAGTTTGCTGGGCATCGTCCTCCGGAAGCGTATCGTCGGCACAATGCAGAGCGGACTCCACGAGCAATGCCAGCAGGCTGATGTCAAGCGGCAGATTGTCGTGCCAGCCGCTACTATTGTCTGTGACTCGGAATTGAAACGACAGGAGTTTGCGATCCAGCAGGACACCCATCAGCATGGCGGCCTGAAATCGCAGCAGCTTGGTGGTCAGTCGGGGGTCAAGAACGCGTCGGTCAAGCAGTTTTGAAAAACTATCGAACTCCGCGCTGCCACGGCCGGCGATCGTCAATTTCAATACTTCTGACAAATTGGCCAGCGATGCTGGGAGCCGTGAGCAGATGTCGTCGATCTCGGCGGCGGTCAGTCCGAACGCGGAAACACCTTGAATGCGGCCGCCATCCAGATAGATCCAAAGCCGCAGTCGTTCGGCTTCGATTTCCAATACGCCGGCTTTGTCGCCGTTGTTAAGAAAATCGATCAACTCCCGCAGGTCGATCGCTGCGAAAGTGCCGCTCAAGTCTGCTTCTCCCGCATCACCGATCACCTCGGGCACAGCGCCGCCCTTTGACTGTGAGGCGACAACCATTGCTGCCGTTTCGATCGCGTTGGCAACCGTCGTTACCAGCAAATCTTCGGTGTACGGCTTGGGCAACATGTCGACCACGTTGTCCAACTCGGCGTATTCGACATACGCCTTCTTTCTAAGTGTCGAACTAATGACCACCGGGGTATTCGCCAGATCGGGCGTCTGGGCCAGTTGGCAGGCGACTTCGTAGCCGGTGGTTCCGGGCAACTGATGATCCAACAGGATCAAGTCAGGTCGGATCTCGTCGGCAAGCTCCAGTCCCTGTTCGGCGGTGGGGGCAAGCGTCACGTTGTAGCCGGCGGCGCTCAAGTGCGAATCAACCAACTTGCGAATGGTGGCGCTATCATCAATTACCAATATGTTCTTTTCCGACATCGATTCATCCATTAACGGTTTTTGGGGGTTAGCGAATCAGAGAAATCTTTGGCCACACGGAATCCACGGCAGCCGCGGTGAGCGGTTTTTCCAGACATGCCATGGCACCCAAGCGAATCGCTTCACGGCGAATCGTGTCTTCCGTGCGGCTGCTGACCAACACGACGGGCGTGTGTTGGCCAATGGGGTGTCTTTTGATCTCGGCAAGCAACTGCAAGCCGGTCATTCTCGGCATTTCAATGTCGCTGAAGACCACATCGAACGAGCCTGATTGGAAAATCTGTAAGGCATCGCGGCCGTTGCCCGATTGAACGATCTGAACCGGATACTTGTTCAGCGATTGAATGACTCGCATGCGGGCAGCTGCGGAATCGTCAACAACCAGAACTTTGTGTTGCCGCGGCGCCGCATTCGGTTTGGCTGCTATCGAGCCCTCCAGAAGTTCGGCCGCTTGCGACAGCCGATTGGCATCCAGCAGCAGCACGACTTCCCCGAGACCGGACAGTGTGGCGCCGACACAAACGGGATGTTGGCGGAATAATTTTGGTAGCGGCCGAATGACGACTTCCTCCGGGCCGATGATTTCGTCGATTAGAATCGCGATCTTCGCCGGCGGCGCGTTGCCCGTGGCGATGGGCGTCGCTTGGCCCAGGACGACCATTTCTTGCCCGCCGCCCGAGGGCGACTGCAGTTCCAGCAACTGATCGAGACAAACGGCATGAAGTTTTTCGTCCTGATCACCAGCGCTTTGCACCGCCTGCATGGGCACGGCAAATAGCTGACCGGCGGAACGAAACACCATCACATGCTGAACCATCGATGGCAGCGGAATTGAAAGCCGAATCGTTGTGCCGTGACCCGCCGACGAATCGACTTCGACCCAACCACACATGCGTTCCAGGGTCGCCGCCACCACGTCCATTCCGACACCGCGCCCGGAGACCTGATTGGCCGAGTCGCGCGTGGAAAAGCAGGGATGAAAAATCAGCTGAGCGAGTTCCCGATGGCTTGAGGTTTCCGCCGTGATCAAGCCGCGTTCCATGCCTCGCCGCCGGATTGCCTCGTAATCCAGACCGCCTCCGTCATCGCGGACTTCGATCACCAAAAGATCGGGCCCCGTGATCGCCTCAAACGTGATCGTTCCTTGCGGCGGCTTGCCGACGGCAAGGCGATCGTGGGCTGATTCGATGCCATGGCTGACCGAGTTGCGAACGATGTGCAGGAGCGGCTCGAACAAACGCGATTGAATCGACCGTTCGATGCCGGTTTCTTCGCCAGCAAGCTTCAGCTGAACCTGCTTGCCTTCGGACCGAGCCGCATCACTGACGGCGCGGCGGAGCCGATGGAACAAACCACTGATCGGAGTCCGCCGCAATTCGACCAACTCTTGTCGAAAACCGCGAATGAATTGTGAGACATGATTGTTGCCATCGGCGACTGATTGGTAGCATTCGCGCAGCCTTTGCGCCGACTCCATCACATCGTTGGCGATCTCGCCCAATAAGGCTCCCGACTCATCGGCTGAAGCAAAGTCCTTTACTGCGAGCGATTGTGGTGGAGACCGCAGCGGATCGGTTTCCAGATTCAGGGTTCGTATTCGTGATACGTTGTCGAGCAAATCTTCGTGAATAGAAATCAGCCGCGATAGCTCCGAGTCACGTCTGTTCCTTGACATTAACAATTCGGACAGCATGTCCATCAGCCGATTTAGCCGCGATGCTTTGACGCGAACGGTTTCGTCGTCGCCGGCACCGTCATCAAAACTCAGCTCTCTTGCCGCGGGGGCCTGTTGCGGTGACGCTGGATGCTGAACCTCTTTTTTGTCTGCGACGGTTGTGGGTGGCGACGGCCCAGTGGCACCCTGGTTTTGAAAGCGGTTGACTCGTTCACGAATCGTGTCGACATACTCCAGCAAAGCTTCCAATGGCGGCGGTTGATCGCGCTGCTGGATTTCGCCAATCGCGTCCTCGACGGAGTGAATGTAGTCGGCAAGGCGTCCCAACCCAATGCTGGCCGATGCACCCTTGAGCGTGTGAAGCTCGCGTCCCAGCATCTGCAGCGGCTCGGGATCTTTAGCGTTTGCTTCCAGAGACAGCAATGATGATTCCATCGATGCCAGGCAACGCATCGCGTCATCCATGAAAGCATCTCGCAATTCGCTGTCGATTTGCTCAGCCCCAATCTCTTCTTCAGTGCGGTCTTGGTCGCTCTGTTTGAGTGCATGGGCGCTAGCCTCCGGTAACGGTGACCGAGACCGGTGACTAGCGCCTTGCCACTTAGGGATATCACTTTCCGCGGTTGTCAGTTGCTGCAACAGTGATTGAACTTCTGCGGCGGACGGAAGCTCGGGTTCGTCGGCCAACTCGCCATCGCCCAGCCAGGAGCCGTCCTGATCCAGGTCGACTTCACCCGCAGCAGCATGATCCAAGTTGGTTAGTTCTGGCCCAAAGCGAGCGGAGATTTCCGCATGAGATTCTTGCAGGTCGCCGGCGGCGTCAGATTGTCCGGACAAGACCGCCCGGATCACGCCGGCACCCGCGATCACGGCATCCGAAATCTCGTCGGGCGTGCCAAGGTTGCTGTGCTGCAGGTCAGCCCTTTCGATGATTTCGGCAAGCTGCCACAACAGCTGCGCGAAATCCATGACTTGGTCCTGTCCCGCATCCGACTGGATGACTTCTTCCAACAACAGGATCGCATCGGACAGAGAAGCGATTTGAAAGTGCGTTTGCGCACCCGCTGTGCTGTTCGAATCATCGAACCCAAGAAAATCGTTGGCGGCTTGACTTTCAAACTGCATCAGACGGTTACCGGATCGCTTGCGGAGTTGGTCGTGCCGGCAGCATGCCCAATGGCTGCCTGCGCGGTTTGCATGACCTGCGACATCGTGAAGATTGCGGAGGATTGTTCGCTTTCGTTTTCAGAATTGCTGGAGCAACGACGCAGACGCTTGATCGAAGCATCCAGATCCATCGTTGATTTGGCCAACGATTTCATTGCCCAGCAGGCGTGATCAGCGCGCGTACGATCGGCCTTCGATGTATCGACAAGTTTCTCGACCGTGGCCGCAATGTTTTGGATGATCTGATGTTGAATACTGCCGGCATCGTTGATCTGCTCGATTTGCTCAGCGTTCGCAGAATAATCTTGAAGCAGTTTGTTCAAGTGCTGCGCCACGGTATCCAGCAGCGCCCCGTCCGTATCGATTTGGGTCTGTTCTCTCGAGATCACTTCGATCGAGTCGTTGGTTTCCGCCAGTAATGATTCAGCAAGCACGCCAATTTCCCTGGCTGCCTGAGTTGTTTG
>JBFJVZ010000303.1:0-10020 GCA_041623895.1 Pirellulaceae bacterium
GGGACGCTGCCCCACCCGGGCAGTGCCAAGGCATCGTCGGAGACGAAGGCTGCTTCCCACCCGGGAACCCATTCACGTTGAATTGGCCCACTAGTCATCGTCGAGAGTCGTCCCTCCGGCGGCCCTCATTCGAGGAGAAATAGAATGAAGAATTTCGCTAACAGCATTGCTAACTTCCTGAAAGAAGAAGATGGCCCAACTGCAGTTGAGTATGCCGTCATGTTGGCTCTGATCGTCGTGGTCTGCCTGGCTGCCGTTACCTCGCTCGGTACCTCGGCATCGCAAAAGTTCACGGACGTTGGCGCGGCCATCGCTGGCAACTAATTGCGTTTCGCTGGCGGGTGCTGCTGAGTAGCCGTCGGCGATAACGAGAATCTCGACGCGATGCCGGTGCCGACCTTGCGGTTCGCACCGGTTGCGTTGAGTTCTGATGCGAGCGATTACTTTCGCTGCTGCAAGCACTGGGACAAGAAGAATGACGCAGCCACTGCTTTCCGCCGATGCGGAGGCTACATGTGGCAATTTGCTTGCTGCTTCGCGCTATTGTTCGCGATCAGCTGGACGATTGGTGCACTGGTAGGCACCCAACCATTACACGCACGCTATACACCTGAACGGGGAAAAAAAATGGCCACTTTGTTTCAAGCCATCGCCGAGAATTGGATCGTTTGGTTCGTCGCAATCGTACTCGTCGTTGCCGCAGTCATCGACGGGATGATTTTAAAGGTTCCAAATTGGTTGACCTTTCCATTCATTGCCTGCGGCTGGCTCCACTGGACGATCCAGGACGGTTTTAGCGGTCTGGGCTGGAGCCTGTTGGGCACATTCGTGGGCATGATGCTGTTGCTAGTGCTTCGCAATGTCGGAGGCATGGGTGCCGGAGACGTGAAACTCCTGGCCGGGGTTGGAGCCTGGTTGGGCGCGATCGTTACGCTCTGGGCATTCGCGGCAACGGCGATCGTTGGCGGTGTGATGGCCGCCGTGATGATCCTCCGCAGCGGAAATTGGCACAAGCATTACGCGATGGCTCACCAAATCTTGCACGAGTGGAAAACGGTGCGAAAGCCGTCAGAACTCGCGAAGATTGCCCGCGAGCGAAAGCCGACGATGAAGTTGTTGCCGTATGGAATTCCAATGGCAATTGGATCAATCGCCTACTTCGCCCTGGCGGGTATGTTGGTCTGAATTAGCAGAAGGACTTTGGCAAACCTTAACGATTGGGCGAGACATGTCAGATTTGGCGGTCCGCCCAATCATGTTAACCTTAGCTCGTGATGGGTGACGGTTGCAGCGATGCCATCTTCTGCACCGAATAAACCTGACAGCCAATGGCTCCCCACAAGGACGTAAGCGATTGGCATCCAAATTTAGGCCGTGCGTCAAAGCAGAGCTATGCGAAACAAATCTCTTTTCCTACTTCTGGCTTGTGTTTGTGGGACTGTCGCCGCTATCGGAGTCAGTCAATGGATGCAAGCCCAGAACAAAGCTGGCGGCGGATTCGAGACGGTCGAAATCTTTGTGACCGCTCAGGAAATCGACGTCCAGGAAGAAATAACCGCGGACAAGATTCGTTTAGAGCAATGGCCGGCTGACAAGATTCCTGCGGGTGCCACCAATGATATGTCGACCCTGGAAGGCCGATACGCGAAGCAACCGTTTTACGCTGGTGAGCCGGTGCTGTCGGCTAAATTGATGAACGACAAGGATGATGTAATCGTTCCCAAGGGGTACAGCGTGGTCTCGATGCCGGCGGACCGTGGCGGCATCGCCAACTTGGTAAAGCAAGGCGACCGTGTTGATGTTCGAGCTTACTTTACGCAAAGCGAACTGATCCCCCGCACAACATCCAAGACAATCCTTTCCGGCGTCCGCGTGTTTGCAATCGATGGCAAGACAAAGCGGGATGACGAAAAAAAGACCAGCCCCGTACGTACGATTTCACTGTTGATCCGCAAGGCGGACGAAGAGGCTTGGACCTACGCTGAAAAGCTTGGCGAAATCTCGCTTTCGCTGGGCAGCCCCGGTGACTATGAGAATCCCGAGGATGTGAGCGAAGCGAGTCAGGCTGGACAAGAGTTCCTGCAGTGGATGGCAGATCTGCGTGAGCAGGCCGAAAGAGCTCGCACTGAGGCTTTGGATAGAGACGAGCCAGAAGTGGTGGAGACACCCCAGCTCGCCCCAGCCCCCAAGAAGAATACATGGCAAATGGTGAAGTGGCACGAAGGCAAGATGACTCTATTCGAGTTCACCGAAGGAAATCCTGTGCCTCGAATTGTCGTGACCACCGGCGGAGATAATAGCGACGAAGCAGCTCAAGAAGATACGGTGGAAGCCGAGAAGACCGATGATCTTGATCATTTGCTTGGCGAAGACAGCCCATTTTTCCAGCCCCGCGAAGGTGGAACCAGCTCAACCTCGCGAAGCAACTGAATGAATCATTTACCGAATCAATGACAACGTTCTATGTCGAAGCGGCGGCCAATTGCTCACCCGCGATGGCAAAGGACAGCCCCAGCCTTTTTTGTTGACAACCGTTACCCGCAAAGACCAACGACTCCTGATTTGGCAAGGATGCCTGAGACGGTGTTGGTTCTCGGAAGGATCCGGGAATTGGTCCCAGCAAGGATGCACCCGCGATGGAAACGACCCGATCGATGGCAAGGATTACCTCGCTGTCTCTGATAGCATGTTTGGCCCTGTTGGCGGCACCGCTGACCTCGTCTGGTCAAGACGGACCCATCCAGTTGGTCGCCAACAACGCCGCTGCCAACCATATGATCTCTCAGTCTGCTGAGCGGATGGAATTGCTGGTCAAGACCAGTCGCATTCTGACCCTGGAAGCGCGGATTCCCAAGTTTCAAGTGCACAATGAGGAAATCTTGGGTGCCACCCCGGTTTCGCAAAATCAGCTGCAGATTTTTGCCAAGATGCCCGGTAGCACCGAAGTCAACATGTGGGACGAGAACGACAAACTGTACACCGTTTCGGTGACGGTTCTCGCCGACGCCCGTGAAGTCGAAGGTATCCTGGGTGCACAATTGCCGTTGGCAACTTTGAAAGTGATGCCGATCAACACCAGTGCCATCATCTCGGGCTACGTTACCAGCGTGGACGATGTTGACCGTGCTGTGGCGATCGTTGAACAGTTCTACCCGACGGTGGTCAACAACATCAAAGTCGTAGGTGTCCAGCAGGTTCTCCTGCACACGCGGATCATGGAAGTCTCGCGTACCAAATTTCGCGACTTGGGAATCGACTGGGCGTTCATCAATAGTGACTCGCTAATCGTCAACGCACCCGGCGGCTTGATTGATGCTTCACGGAGTACGCTTGCCGGTGCGTTCCCCATTGGTGACGCGGCGAATGTGCGAATCTTCAACAATGACTTCGAGGCTTTGATCTCGGCACTTCGCAAACAGGACCTCATTAAATTCCTGGCCGAGCCGACTGTGGTCGCCACGCACGGCCGTCCCGCGCGGTTTACCGTTGGCGGTAAGGTCCCGTATGTGGTTCCCGCCGGCGACGGCGCAGTGACGATCTCGTACGAAGAATTCGGAACCTCGGTTGATTTCTTGCCGTTCGTGGTTGGACCCGGCCGCATTCGCCTGGAAGTTCGTCCGGAAGTCAAAGAACCCGATGAGACGCGTTCGATCGAATCGGGCGGCATCATTGTTCCGGGATTCAGTCAGCGTTATGTCGAAACTGCCGTCGAATTGCAAGCCGGTCAAACCTTTGCCATCGCCGGTCTGTTGCAGAGTCGCACCGAAGGTGTCACGCGAGCAACTCCCTTCTTTGGCGAACTGCCATACGTCGGAGTACTATTCCGCCGCATGCAAGAACGGCGTAACGATATTGAACTGTTGATCACGGTTACGCCAGAGCTGGTCGATGCGATGGATCCGCACGAGGCACCGCGCGGCGGTCCGGGATTGAGTTCGATGTCGCCGAACGACCACGACTTGTTCATACACGGTCACATTGAAGTCCCGAACCTGCTGGGCGGAGACGGCTGCACCATGAACACTGATGGAAGCAGCACGAGTGGATCAATGCAACTTGGTGCTCCTGCCCCACAGGCCACCGACGGCGCCAGCATGCCCAAGAATGCAATCGTGCCCGGTACGGAACCCGCCTACGTCGGCGACGGCGTGACCGTGACTGCTCCTTCGTTCTAAGGTGATCAATCACGGAAGTCGTCCTTGAATCGGGCACACGTTCACTAGGTATTTTTCGACATGAGCAATGTACTACGTATCGCACTGGTGGATCCTGACGATGGATCCCGAGAGTCGCTGAAAGCAATGCTTTTGGGGATGGACACGGTCTGGCTGGAAGCAGACTGTTCGCGGTATGAGTTCTATCCGGATGTGATTGAACAAACGGCACCGGATGTTGGTGTCGTGGCAATTGATAGTGATCCTGATCGCGCGATCGGGTTGATCCAGAGATTAGTTGGTGATTATCCCGATACGGCGGTTCTGGCTGTTAGTGAAAGTACCGATGGGCACCAGATTCTCCGCACCATCCGCGCAGGTGCCCGCGAGTTTTTGACGTTACCGCTTTCAACCGAAGATCTCGCCACCGCGCTGGGCCGCGTGAGCCAGCAAAAATTCGGCGGCACCGACGGTGGTGGTCGGGCTTGCGACGTGATCGCGGTGGCCGGTGCCACGGGCGGAGTCGGCACAACCAGCGTTGCCGTCAACCTGGCTTGTGTTTTATCTGCTGACGCCAAGAACAGCGTTGCCTTGTTGGATCTGGATTTAGCGCTGGGTGACGCAGACGTCTTTCTGGACGCGATCCCCGATTACACGCTGGCGGATGTAGTCCAGAATGTTTCGCGATTGGACATTCAGTTACTCAAGCAGTCGCTGACGAAGCATTCCAGCGGTCTTTATTTGCTGCCGCGTCCGGTGGAGCTTCATGACACCGGTGCCATCACCGAGGAGAGCATTCGCAAGGTAATTGGCTTGTTAAAAGCCTCGTTCTCGCACTTGATCATCGACCTCTCAAAGACGTACAGCCCCGTCGACATGGCAGCGATCGAGAATGCCACGCGAGTCATTCTGTTGACTCAACTCGATCTACCTTGCCTGCGAAATGTCGTGCGGCTGATGATGAGCTTCGAGGAAATCGAAGGTCTGAAAAGCAAGGTCGAAATTGTCGTCAACCGGGCCGGTTTGGACTCCGGGCAGATTAGTTTGAAAAAGGCCAAAGAAACGCTCGGACGTGAGATTTTTGCCTTGTTGCCGAATGACTACCGAACGATGGTCGAAGTCCGCAACAACGGCGTGCCGCTGATCAACCAAGCGCCCAAAGCGGCCATCACGCAAGCTTTCCGGGACCTGGCAGCCAAGGTGCTGGGCGAGATCAAGGAAGAAGTAGCGGTGGAAAGCGGCGGCGAAGCGAGCGGCTGGAAAAAATTCTGGCCCGGCAGTCGGTAAACGAGCTGGAAACGACGTCACAGGGCGTCGTCCTGTCTGCGATTGCATGCTCTGGGCGTTCAGCCTGCCGGAAATGATGCCGACTCGATCCAACGCACCAGCGATCGCACCATCACACCCGTACCACCGGCGTCTCGCTGTGGCTCGGGGCTTTCCGCGAAGGCGGGTCCTGCGATGTCGATGTGCAGCCACGGTGTGTCGGCGACGAAGTTCTCCAGGAATTTGGCCGCGGTGATCGCGCCACCCCATCTCGCTTCACCAACGTTCTTGATGTCGGCAACTTTGCTCTTCACTTTCTCATCGTACAGTTTGAACATTGGCAATTGCCAAACCGGTTCGCCTTCGTGCATGGCGGCCGCTTGAACCGCGTCGCATAGCGTCTGGTTGTTGGTCATCAATCCGGCGACTTCTTTGCCCAGTGCGACCATGCATGCACCGGTAAGCGTCGCCAAATCGACGATTACCTGCGGCTGCTGCTGGAGAGTGACGTCCAACGTGTCGGCCAACACGACGCGTCCTTCGGCGTCCGTGTTTAGAATTTCAATCGTCTTGCCGCTTCGCGTTTCAATCACGTCACCAAGTTTGTAGCTTTTGCCGCTGACCATGTTCTCGGCCAAACCGCAAACGCCAACGACGTTTCGCTGCACGCCCAGCCTGGCGATCGCTCTGATCACACCCAGCACGGTGGCGGCACCGGCCATGTCGCACTTCATGTCTGCCATGCTTTCGCTGGGCTTTAGTGACAAGCCGCCGCTGTCGAACGTGACGCCTTTGCCGACCAAGGCGATCGGTTTCTCGTCCCCGCCGCCGTTGTAACGCAGAATCACGAGTCTGGGCGGTTTGTCCGAGCCGCTGCCGACCGCCAGAATTGAGCGGCATTGTTCGCCAGCAAGCTTTTCCTCGTCCCAGATTTCGATTTCCAAGCCGCACTCATTGGCGATTCCGCGAGCTTGTTCTGCAAAACTTTCCGGGTAGAGCACCGCGGGAGGCTCGTTGACCAATCGTCGCGTCAGGTTGATCGATTCGCCGATGGTGCGACCACGATCAAGAGCGGCTGGTTCGATTCCGCGAAAGACAACGGACTTAGCCAGCTTGATTGCCGGTTCCGCCTGGTAGATGCCTGTGCCTTCGCAACCAAAGATCGCGCCGGCAACAATCGCATCGTGATCAGCTGGGTCGAACAATTCTGACAGTGCGATGACCACGCTATCGTGCACGCGGTCGCCCAATTTGCGAATTGCTCTGGACGCAGAATCGAAGGCGTGCTGCCGATCGATCTGGTCCGGGGCGCCGCTGCCGACCAGCAGGACCATGATCGGGCCGACGCCCGCGGGCGCGCCCAACAACAGCATTTCACCATACTTTTTTGGTGTCTTACCGTGCTGGACAAGTCGCGTGATCCAGGCATCGCCTTCCGCGTCGATTTGCTGCAGCGAGGGACAGAAGTCGCCGTCGTCGGCAATGCCGACTACCAGGACATCGCAATCGGTGGTCGCGTCAGCGGCGGTGGTCGCCAATCGCGGTATCAGTAAAGGACGACTTTCCGGCATTCAATGATGGGGGGCTTAGAGACAACTGCGGGTGGATGTTCCCAGGCGGTTAGTCTAGCGCCGCGATGCCGGTTATCCTAGCCGACACCAAAGATTTCCAACCGTTCCAGTTGCAGGCGAGGCTTGAGTTGATTTCGTCGACGCCTGCCCTGCGGCGGAACAATACATGTGATAGCGGCGCCGCAGAAATCGAACGGCAAAAGGCAACCAATCCGAGTGAAGCATCGCAGTACACGAAACGTTGTCGACGATCTCCGTGCCGGTGGGCGCTTGATTCAAATCGATGACGAAGTCGATCCGCAGCTGGAGCTGGCGGAAATCCAGCGGCGGGTCTACAGCCGCGGCGGCCCCGCACTGCTGTTTACGAACGTTCGCGGTTGCCGCTTTGCAATGGCGTCCAATCTGTTTGGATCGTTGGAGCAGGCAAGATATCTTTTCCGGGATACGCTCGAGTCCGTGCGTCGTGTGATCGAAGTCAAGTTGGATCCCAGTGCGCTGCCCAAGCGGCCGTTTCGCTATGCCGGAGTCCCGCTGACGGGACTGCGAATGTTGCCGCAGTACTCACGCCGTGGCGAAGTCACCGCGAACCGATGCCGGATTGCCGATTTGCCTCAGCTAAAATGTTGGCCGGACGACGGCGGCGCCTTCGTCACGCTTCCTCAGGTGTTAAGTGCAGATCCGCTGGCTCCGGACAACCTGATGCGAGTCAATCTGGGCATGTATCGAATTCAGTTATCAGGTAACCAATACGCAGCAAGCGAAGTTGGGCTGCACTATCAGATTCATCGCGGCATCGGTGTTCATCATCGCGCCGCACTCGATCAAGGCGAACCACTGAAAGTCGCCGTCACTGTCGGCGGCTCACCGGCGATGACGCTGGCGGCCGTTATGCCGTTGCCCGAAGGACTGACCGAATTGACGTTCGCGGGCGCGTTATCTGGTCGTCGCGTGCGGATGATTCGCGGTGATCATGCGCCGGTTTATGCTGATGCCGACTTTGCAATTGTCGGTACGGTCGATCCAAAACAAACCAAGCCTGAAGGTCCATTCGGCGATCACCTGGGTTACTACAGTTTGCAGCATCCGTTTCCGGTGATGAAGGTCGATCAGGTCTGGCATCGCGAGGGGGCGATCTGGCCGTTTACCGTCGTCGGGCGTCCGCCCCAGGAAGATACGACATTCGGACAACTGATCCACGAATTGACTGATCCCATCATTCCGTCCGTGATTCCGGGTGTCAAAGCGGTCCATGCTGTCGATGCTGCCGGTGTGCATCCGTTGCTGTTGGCGATCGGCAGCGAACGTTATATGCCTTTCTTGCAGGAATCGGAGCCACAGGAACTGTTGACACAGGCCAACGCAATCCTCGGCAACGGCCAACTTTCATTGGCTAAGTATCTTTGGATTACCGATGACCCCGATGATCAACTTGATCTTCGTGACGTAGCGGGTTTCATGGGTGACATGTTGCGGCGAGTCGATTGGCGTCGCGACCTGCACTTTCAGACGCGAACAACCATCGACACCCTGGATTACAGCGGCAACGGACTGAATCAAGGGTCCAAATTGGTGATTGCGGCGACGGGAGAAATGAAACGAGAATTACCAACGGCGTTGCCAGCCGAGCTTTCGCTGCCGCCGGGGTTTACCGATCCTAAAGTCGTCATCCCGGGCGTGATGGCGATTCAGTCACCCGCCTATCAGAACAGCAGTGACGATCTGCAACGGTTTACCAAATCATTCGACAAGGATTCGCCCGTCAATCAGTTTCCGTTGCTGACGTTGGTCGACGACAGCGAGTTTTCCTCCGCATCGCTAAGGAATTGGTTGTGGGTAACGTTCACGCGTAGCAACCCAGCTGTCGATGTTGCCGGAATCGATTCGAGCACGCTTGACAAGCACTGGGGTTGTCGCGGATCGTTGGTAATCGACGCCCGAATCAAGCCGTGGCACGCGCCTGCTTTGGTCGAAGATCCCGAGGTCGTCGCCAAAGTCGATGTTCGGGCAACACGCGGCGGTCCGCTTGCCCAATACTTGTAGCTGATCGAACGGAACAATATGACTGATCTGCAAACCATTTTTTGTTGTGATCAGCCCGCGGTACTCGTTACTGGCAGCGGTTCGCCGCGTGTGGGTCGAGCGATTGCGGAGCACCTCGCGGCGGCTGGCTGCCGGTTAGCACTTCACGCTCATCAGAGCATCGCAGCAGCAGAAGCCGCCGCGGAGGAGATGCGCGAGCAGTTCGGTGTAAAAACCATCGTGACCACGGGATCACTGCAGGATGACTCCGTGCCGGAGAAGATTGTCGGCCAAACGCATGATGCTTTCGGCAGACTGGATATCTTGGTCAACAGCGCAGCGATCTGGAGTCCCACCAAGCTGGAGCAAATCACGCCGGAAGCGATACGGCAGTATTTTGACGTGAACGCCGTCGCGTCGTTCCTTTCCGCGCGGGCGGCGGCAATGCGGATGAAGAATCAAGCCACCGGCGGATCGATCGTCAATATTGGCGATTGGGCGACGGTTCGGCCCTATTTGAATCATGCCGCGTACTTTCCCAGCAAAGGTGCAGTGGAGGCGATGACACGATCACTGGCCGTCGAGTTTGCTCAGATGAATGGCAAGATTCGCGTCAATTGTATTCAGCCCGGTCCGGTGCTGTTGGCCGATGACGTTAGCGACGATCAGCGAAAAGAAATTGCGGCCAGCACGTTGTCTGGCCAGATCGGTACTCCGCAGCACGTCGCCCACGCGGTGCGCTTTTTGTGCGAGAACGATTTTGTCACCGGCGTTTGTTTACCCGTGGATGGCGGTCGCAGTGTGTTTGCGCCCGACGGACTGCAAGTCGGCATGAATACGGGATAGTCTTTTTTTTACGCGGCGTGATTAGTATCAAGATCAGCCGCTGGGCATTCGAGAGCGTCCCGCTGAGGTGTAGTCCTAGCTCAACAATCACGAAGAAGAACCGCAGAGCGGTGGCAGCGTATAGCCTGGGGTGAACCCACGAGCGACAGTGAAGTGGTGTAACC
>JBFJVZ010000304.1:0-10017 GCA_041623895.1 Pirellulaceae bacterium
ACCCCAGGCCTGCATTCGCTCGCGGAGCTCGCTCTGCTTAGCCTGGGCTATGTAAATTGTCGCCCACTTCGGGGCTACTGAGCCGGACGCTCTGCCTGCCCTGGCAGTAAAATCGCCAGGACAAGTCCTGGCCTACATCGAACTCACTGCGGCTGATAAGACTACCGCTGTCCTTCTACAAGCCAGCCAACGGGCCCGTGCTATCGGCAAAGCTATCGGCCGAAATATCGAGTGCTCGCAACATGCTGACGAATAGATTCGACATCGGCGTTTTCGCATCGAAACGCAGATATTGGTTGTGCTGCAAGTTGAAGTCGCGGCCACCAGCCAACAGCAAGGGGTAGTTGTTGTTGACATGAGTTTGGCTGTTGCTGCTGCCGTACATCACCAATGTTCGATCCAGCAAACTGACCCCATCACCGCCCTCGCGTGAGTCTTTGAGTCGACTGAGGAAGCGAGCAAGATTGTTGGCGAGAAACCGATCAAATTTGCCGATCTTTTCCGCGCCGCCTTTTTTCTTCGCGCCGTGCGCGAGGCTGTGCCAATTTGGTTCCAACCCGATCGCTGCAGGAAATGCGCGGGCGACCGTCGGACCGTAGCTTCCAATCTGATAAGTCGTCAGTCGCGTCAAATCGGTTTGGAAGGCAAGGAACATCAAGTCGTACATCGCAGCGATGTAATCTTCGGCGCTATTCGGATCTGCATCCAGGGCGATCGACGCGGGATCGATTTCAGGCAGCGGAATTTTCAACCACTCGCGTGAACGATTGATCCGTTGTTCGACATCGCGGACTGATGTCTCGTACTCATCCAACTTGCGAGTATCGGCGACTCCCAAGCGGCGCCGCAAAGAATTCGATTGCTCCATCACCAAATCAAGAATACTGGGTGACGTCTCCAGCCGCACGCGGTCGGCTTGGCTGGCTTGGTCTTGGCCAAACATGCGGTTGAAGATTCTTCGCGGATCTGCAAGAGCCGGAATCGGCTGACCCTTGGCCGAATAGGAAAGCGTGGTCGATCGAGTTCGCGGGCCGATGCCGCCGTCAGTCGACAGCGTCAGCGAAGCCAAACGTGTGTGCTTGCCAATATGTTGTGCAGCGAATTGGTCGACCGACACCGTGTTGCGATAGGTAATTTCTTCCAGATTATTGCCGGTCAAAAAAGTGTCGCCGGTGTCGTGACCATTCATGCGGCGACAATTTGGATGCGACAGTCCGCCGATGATCGTGACGTCGTCCATCAGCGGCGCAAGAGGCTTCAGCACTTCGGTCAACTGGTACTCTTTGCCCTCACCCTGCGGAAACCAGCCCCACTGACGCTCCGGGGCATCGTCTTTGGGCACAGCGATCCCGTAAGGGAACATGATGCAGCACATTCTCCGCGGCAATCTCGCCGTCTCGTTTGCCGGAGTCTCTGCCGCGCCGGTTTGGCTCATGCTCTGCAGCCAAGGAAGCGCCAGTGAAACACCAGCGCCCTTCAGCGCCGTCCGTCGATCTAGATGCCAGGATTTTCGCATGGTGTATCTCTAACTTAAGTTTTGTCGCGTTGCGTCTATTTGGTGTGAAACAGATCACTTTGCACGAGCGACAGGATCAAATGCCGCAGGCGGAATTCATTTGCGATGAATTCACTGGTCAACGAATCGATGGCCACCCGATCTCCCAGATCAAGCGAGCGTCCGAGCGCGTAAGCGGCCAGTCGTTTGACGACCGATCTGGCAAACAACTCGCGCTGCTGTTCGGACAAATAGGATTTTAGATCATCGGCGCCGTCCACCTGATCACCGCTGGGCAAAACGGCGGCCGCATCGACGGCAGGAGCTGTGCTTTCCGCGTTAGCTTTGTTCTTCTTCGCATCGCTCACGCGCACTGGAGATTTTTCTCGCCATACGCCGACCGCGTCGAAATGCTCCAAGGGAATGCCCCACGGATCGATCCCTTCGTGACAACTGCGACACGATTCTTTCTGGCGATGAACTTCCAATTGTTGCTTCAGCGTCAGCGATGCCGAGTCCGCCGCATCCGCATCCAAATCGGGAACGTCGGCCGGCGGTGACGCCGGAGGCGAATCGAGCAAACGATCGAGAATCCATACCGCGCGGCGAATCGGATGCGGCCGCTGGCCATCGGATCGGCTTAGCAGGAAAGCCCCCTGAGTCAGAATCCCCCCGCGGCGATCTTGTGGCCGCAAGCTGACACGTTGAAATTGCGACGTGTCCGGCACGTCCGCCAGACCGTAGTGCCTGGCCAGCATGCGGTTGGCCACCGTCCAATCCGCTTGCAATAATTCCAGGCAACTGCGGTCATGAACCAAAATCTCTCGCAGGAAACCTCGCGTTTCCTCGCGCATCGCTGCCTTCAAGTGATTATCAAAATCGGGATAAAACTCCGGGTTCACCGCCACGCGATCAAGCGCCTGAAGGTCGAACCACTGGTCGGCAAAGTGATTCACAAATTCGTTGCAGCTGGGATCGTCCATCATCCGCTGCACCTCGCGGTCCAGCACGTCCCGGTCACTCAGCTGGCCGCTTGCCGCCAGTTCGCGTAACCGTTCATCCGGCATCGTACTCCACAAGAAATACGAAAGCCTCGTCGCCAACTCGAACTCCGTTAATCGTGATGGGGTTGCGTTCTCTTCGCCGGATTGCGTTTCGTCACCGCCGCCGCGCTGTTCAACGATGTACAAGAAATGGGGCGAGACAAGAACCGATGCCAGTGTCTCGCGGATCGCCGCGGCAAAGGAATCGGTCATAGGCCGAATCGATGTGAACAGCAACATGGTCTGATTCAATTCGTCATCTCGCACCGGTCGACGAAAGGCCAGTTGCATGAACCGCTGGAGAATCTCGCCTGCTTTTTGCTCGTCCGTTGTTGCCTGGACCGAATGTGACATCAACCGATGATGACTTGGCGGCGGCCAACTCTTGAAATATGGAGCTTCAAATTCCACCGAGTCAATCACAATGTTGTATCGAGGTCCTTGCTGCGGGGCTTCACGTCCACCGCGGGGCGGTGACTTTGCATTCGGTTTTGCCTTGCTATTCTTGTTCGGCGGCGGATCAGAGTAAGTCCGGTCGCGATAACGCAGTTCGGCTCCATCGGCATCCAGAAAATCAATCAAAGCGATCATGCCGTTAAAGTCAACGTTGGCACCGAATTCGCGGTCGCCCGGCTGCGGAAAATCTTCCAGGCGGCCGCGAAACTGAAAGACTTGTGGCGCATGAGCCGGCGCGGTGACATCGACTTCACCGACCAGTTTTCGCGGTACGTGTATGATTCCCGGCACGTTTCCAAGCGAGACTCGCAAACGCGGAACACCTTGGCCTGCGGGAACGAGCGCACCGGCCCGGACCAGTAAACGAAACTCGCCGCTGCGGGGAAACTGGGGAATGTCCAGCAGAAACTCCGGGTTAACCGGGATGTGTCCGCCTTCTTTCCTTCTCGGCAATTTGCCAACGGCCGTTTCTGTGGCCCAGTAGCGAAACACCTCCGGTTTGTCACCTTCGACGATTGCTAATTCGAGTGCTCGGCGAGCGGTCGCGAGGTACGTTTCAATCTGAGTCGAAGACATCTCCAGCGTCGCGCCGTTATTCAAGAATCCGTCGGGTGAGGCCGGCTCAGGAGGCAAATCGCGAGCAAAGTCAAACTCGATTCCCAGCAGATCTCGTACCGTATTGGAGTATTCATAGCGAGTCAGTCGCCGCATCAACACACGGCCATCGGCAAACCGCTTGTGCTGTTCGGCTTCGCTAAGTTTGGAAGTGATCCACGTCACCAACTGTTGACGCTGCTCCGCGCTCAGTTGGGCGGCTTTAGCTGGCGGCATCTCGCCAAGCTTGATTTGGTCCAATGCGTCATGCCACGTCGTCGCATCGAACGCATCGTCTTGCACGTCCGCACTTAACGTGTCCAGACGCACGTCGCCTTCCTGTTTTTTTGGCCCGTGACAATCAAAGCACAACTTGGCCAAAATCGGACGGATGGCACTCGAATCGTTCGCCAGCTGCTGCGTCGGCTCCGCAGCATTTGCCGGCGTGGCCCCCGACAGGAGTACCAGGCATGACGCGGTGATGATTTTATTTAACAAGTCCAATCTCATGATTGCAGCCAGGATACACGATCGATTGTGGGATCCGAAATCGCGGTCATCCCACCCGCCAGGCGTGGAAAACGGTGTATTGAGGCAAAATCTTGGGCTCGGACAAGCTGAGAGTGTATCCGTTTGCCAAATCGAGTAGACTCTTGACCGGTCGCTGATGGTATTTTGCAGCGGCTCCCGCCTACCCCCCCCGCCATTCCTCCTGGAGAATAGTCTCCATGGAATTCACCTTCGCCTGCCTCGAATCCTCCTTCGGTCGTTTGGGCAGTCACCGACACCTGACGCGTCCACAATGCACGCGTGCGATTTTGATGATCGCGGCTTTGTCGGCTGTTTTGTGCAGCAGGTCCGTGTGGGCTGAGGAACCGTTGCATGTCCGCATCGACCAGTGCATGGCCGAAATTCACCCGGGACCCGAGATTCCGCTGTGCAGCGACGGTGAGTTCTTGAAGCGCATCTATTTGGACCTGGTCGGTAAAATCCCGACGGGTCAGCAGGCGCGCGCGTTTTTGGCCGACACTTCGGCTGAGAAAAGGAGCAAAGTGGTCGAGCGACTGCTGTCCAGTCCCGATCACGCGGCGCACATGGCGAAAGTCTTTGATGTGATGCTGATGGAACGCCGTGCGGACAAATACGTCAAGAAAGAGGCCTGGGATTCCTATCTGCTGACATCGTTTCAACAAGATAAACCGCTCAATCAACTGGCTCGCGAAGTTCTGGCGGCCGACGGTGTTGATGAGAACAAGCGTGGACCGGCGAAGTTCTATCTGGAACGTGAAGTCGAGCCGAATTTGCTGACGCGTGAGGTCGGCCGCATGTTCTTTGGCATGGATCTTCAGTGTGCCCAGTGTCACGACCATCCCTTGATCGACGACTACTACCAATCGGATTTCTACGGCTTGTTCGCTTTCGTCGGCCGCAGCTATCTGTTTCAGCCGGATAAAAAGAAGCCGGCTGTGCTGGCAGAGAAAGCCGAAGGCGACGCCAAGTTCAAATCAGTCTTCACAGAGGAAGAGGGATCAACGTTACCGTGTCTGCCCGGCAGCGTCGAAATTGATGAACCAAGTTTTGCGAAAGATGATGCCTACCAGGTCAAGCCAGATCCCAAAAAGAAAGACGTTCGTCCGATTCCAAAGCATAGCCGCCGGCAAGAACTGGCGAGGCGGGCGACCGATGGTTCCAACCGAGCCTTTAATCGAAACCTTGCCAACCGCGTATGGGCTCACATGATGGGTCGCGGACTCGTGCATCCGGTTGATCAACATCACAGTGACAACCCGCCCATCCAGCCGCAGCTGCTTGAATTGCTTGCCGATGAATTGCCGAAAACGAATTTTGATCTCAAGTCGATGTTGCGCCAGCTGGCCCTGTCGCGCACTTATCAACGCAGCGTCGATTTCCCGATTGACTTCGCACAGCACGCTGATGCCGCAGGCCAGCAGTTGGAACTGTGGCAACAGCGATTAATCCAGCTGAAGCAGGCGTCCCAGAAATCTGTGCAGACGGTCGGCGACTTGGAAGGTCAACTGCAAGAGCAGGAAGCGAAGTTAGCTGTGCTGGTCGAGGCAGAAAAGAAAACAAACGAATCACTGGCGGCGTCTAAGAAGACCGCCGATGATGCCACCAAAGCAATGAACGATGGAACGCAAACTCTCGCCAAGCACCAAAACGTGCTCAACTTGCTGTCCCAATCTGCCAGCAAAGCTACCGAGGCTGCTGGCGTTTTTGGCGACGACAAGCTCAGCAACGCGCTCAAGATGCTGAACGATCGCCGCCAATACTTTGAGGCCAAGGTTGCCGAACAAACCAAACAACTTGTCGCCCTGACGATGTCACAACAGGTCGCGGCAACGAAACTGTCGGAGACGCAAGAGGTAGCCGAAGAGGCGAAAAACAAGCTGAAAACAGCGCAGGACGCTCGTGCTGCCATCGCAAAAACGCTGGCCGAGTCGAAGGAACAGCTGCGTCTTGGCGAAACGGCCGTGTCGCATGCCGGCAAACAAATCAGTCGACTAAAAACAGCAGTTGCTTTCGCGGAAACCGTCCAGCAATCGGATGCCTTGCAGGGTGAAAAGAAACGACTTGCCGATCAGATTGCCGATTCACAAGCAACGTTTGCGAATCTGACGTCGGACGTGAAACGTCTGGCCGAGGAGATGCAAACTGCTGTGTCCGCACATGCGAGCGCCGCGTCCGCGACAATGACGGCCAAACAACAACTCGCATCGTCGCGCGGGGCCGCGGACCTGCTTGCCGCTTCCTTAGCGAAGGCCAACGAAGCCGCGCAAATCTTCACCGCTGACGCCGAACTGAAGAACGCAATCGACAAACTGGACACGAGTTCGCGTGAGCTGTTAACGAAAGTCGCCTCGCTGGATAATTTAGTCGCCGAGACCGGCGCCGCAGAAGTCGAATTGGCGACAAAGGTCCAGTCGCTCCGCGAAATGATGAACAAGGCGAACAATGACCTGGCCGCAGCACAGACCCAGCTAGATGCGTTGCGAAAACAGCAAACCGACAAGTCCCAACAACTTGACCAGCTTGCTGAAGAACTACAGACACGGCGAGACACGCTCACTGCGGCCTGGTCAAAGCAGTTTTCGATCGCAGTCGTTCAACCACTTTCGCCTGAACAGTTGGCGTGGAGCATCTTGCACACCACTGGTTACGTCGATCGGCAACGATCGAGTGTTCAAGCGGCGCTCGACAAAAAGTCTCCGCTGAAGCCGGAGGAGAAACAGGACACCGAAAAACTGGCGGCCAGAGAACAGGAAGTGGAAAAACAGACACAAGCGAAATTAAAAGGCATCATTGATCGATTTGTTAAGTTGTTTGCTGCTGCGAGCGGGCAACCCCAAGACGATTTCTTTGCTACGGTCGATCAAGCCTTGTTCTTCCGCAATGGAGGCGAGTTGCAAAGTTGGTTGGCACCGTCCGGGGGCAACCTGACGGATCGTTTGCAAAACATCGAAGATGCCAAGACGCTCGCAGAAGAGTTGTACTTGAGCATCCTGACCCGTTTTCCTACCGCACAGGAAACTGCCGACGTGGCCGAGTACCTGTCGTTGCCGGAAGTTAACAAGCCCAAGGCAGTGCAGGACATGGCCTGGGCGCTGCTGACGTCAGCAGAATTTAGATTCCAACATTAGTTTCTTAACACGATAGCGATACCCGGGAGCGCGAAGCTCCCGCTGAGCCGCGAATGGCACGGTCGCGCGGCTCGGCGCGAGCCCCGCCCGCCCATCGACGCCACTGCAAGAACATCATTCCAAACACCAGGAACCCAGCCATGAAATGCCACTACTCATGCAACTCACCGGAACATGCCATTGCCCGACGTGATTTTCTGGGTGGGGTTATCGGCGGCGTTGGCGTGCTGGCGGGGGGCGTACCCGCGTTGGCGAATCCGGAAGTGACTCAGAAATTGAGTTCGAATCAAAAGCGCGTGGTGGTTGTCTACATGTCGGGTGGACTGAGCCAACTGGAGAGCTGGGATCCGAAGCCGAAAACCGATACCGGCGGTCCCTTTCGAGCCATTCCCACGGTTGTTCCTGGAACCCATATTTGCGAATTGCTGCCGCTGACCGCTCAGCACATGGATAAGTTGTCACTGGTTCGCAGCATCAACACTCGCAACGGTGATCATGGCAAGGGTCGCTACCAGATGACGCGCGGCAGAGATCAGCGGCCGGGCGACAACGAACCACACTTGGGGGCCGTCATCGCCAAGGGTTTGGAAGATCGTGACAACCCGCTGCCGGGTCACATCAAGGTTCCCAGCGCAAGTTCGGGCGACGGCGCTTACTTGGGACCGCGTTATTCAAGTGTTGGTGCCAACGGTAAACCACCCGCCAATTCCGCGTTGCCCGGTTCGCTTACCGAGAAGGCCGATCAGCAAAGGAACGCGTTCCGCAAGAAAATGAATGACCGCTTCGCCAAACGAAGACGGACTGCCGAGACCGATCTTTACACCTACAGCTATGAACAGGCGCAAGATCTGATGCGTCGCCGTGAAGTATTCGATCTGTCCAAAGAACCCGAAAAGGAACACGACCGTTACGGCAAAACCGACCTTGGTCAGCATTGCCTGCTGGCGCGGCGATTGCTCGAGCGCGGCGTAACGTACGTTCAAGTCTCGCATTCAAACTACGACACCCACAACGAGAATTTCAACTTTCACTTGGAACAGTTGGGTGAGTTTGATCAGTCGTTTTCAACACTGATTCAGGACTTGCACGATCGCGGCATGCTGGAAAGTACGCTCGTGGTGGTGATGTCAGAGTTTGGACGAACACCAAAGATCAATGCACGTTATGGACGCGATCATTGGGGCAAAGCATGGTCGATTTGTTTGGGCGGAGCGGGAATCCAGCCCGGTGCGGTGATTGGCAAAACGAACGATAACGGCACCGCCGTCAGTGACCGTGAAGTCGACCATGGCCATCTCTTTCACACCTACCTGTCGGCCGTTGGTTTGGACTCCACTGACACGTTCGACATCGGCGGCCGCGAGTTTCCGATGGCTGATCCCGCCAAAGAACCGATTTCGGAATTGCTGGCATGAGCGACGAAGCAGCGAAGCCGGCAGAGGCCAAAGAGACTCCGCCAAGTCAATCACCGATGCCGGACGGCTTCGACGCCAAGGGGACGCACGTCTGGGCCGAGTGGAAGTACACCAGCCCGCTGATTTGTTGCCGCTTCGATCCATTGGGACGATACGTTTTTTCCAGTGCCGAAGATAATCACGTCCAGCGATGGGAATTTCCCTCGGGCAAATTGACCACGCTGGCCGCCCACGATAGTTGGGTCCGCGACATTGTCTTTCTGCCCGATGGCGAAACGGTGGTGACCGTCGGCAGCGATGAACAGATGATTTTTTGGCCGGTGAATGCCGAACAACCGGAGCCGATTCGCAAGCTCCAGGCACACAAAGGTTGGATTCGCTGCATTGACGTCAGCCCCGATGGACAGACGCTGGTCACCGGCGGAAATGACAATCTTGTCAAACTTTGGCATGCTGCCGATGGCAAGCAATTGCAACAGCTTTCCGGTCACGACAGCAACATCTACAGCGTGATGTTTCATCCCGACGGGCAACACGTTTTGTCGGCAGATCTGAGCGGTCAGGTCAAAGCGTGGGACATTGCCAGCGGCAAAACAGTTCATACATTCGACGCTAAGGATTTGCATTCCTACAACGCAGGCCAACAAGTGCATTATGGCGGCGTCAGGTCTTTGTCACTTAGCCCCGACGGAAAGCACCTGGCTTGCGGCGGATTACATAAAGCAAGTAACCCGCTGGGTGCGGTGAATGAGCCACTGATTGTTGTCTTTGAATGGGAAACACAAAAGCAACTTCGTTCGCACGTTGCCGAAGGGGTCCGGGGCGTCATCTGGCGTTCGTTTTACTTGCCCGACGGCACGATTCTTGGTGCCTCGGGAGGAGCCGGCGGCGGGTTCCTGCTGTTCTGGAATTCGAGCGAGGACAAGAGCTTTCACAAATTCAAACTCAAGGACACGATTCGCGGACTCGACATCCACCCCGATGGCCTGCAGCTGGCCACGGCGCATTGGGATCGGCACCTGCGAATCAGCCGCATGACCGCAAAGCCGGAAGCAAACAAACAGGCGACCAGTTGATCGGGGCGATGGCGTCAGCAGACAATTGTTCCTTAATACGATGTCACATCAGCCGCCGTGCGTTAGAGAGCGTCCCGCTGAGGAAGGAATTTGTGCCTGGCTTTTCTTTGGAATCACCAGCGTTGTAGGCCTGAACGTTTTCATTTGTCACAACCAGACGACAACTGCGTAGCAGTGGCAGCGTATAGCCTGGGGCCAGGATTGCTCGTCTCAGCGAGCATTCCGCAGCCCCAGGAATCGTCATTTCCAACCCGATTTTCCCCGCGGCGATTTGGCGGC
>JBFJVZ010000305.1:0-10011 GCA_041623895.1 Pirellulaceae bacterium
GCAAAGCTCCGGCTGCTTGCGAAGGATGTCGGCAAGCTGGAAGCCGTCCATCTCGGGCATCATCCCATCGATCAACGCCAATTTGTAAGGTTGCCCCTTCGCCACCGCATCTTTCATTTCCTGTAGCCCTTCAGCTCCGCTATCGGCCAGCACGGGCTTCATCTTCCAAGTCTTCAGGATTTCGTCCAGGATGAAGCGATTGGTCTTGTTGTCGTCAACGACCAGCACCGGCATGTCCGCCAGCGATTCAATTTTTGCTAGTTGTGGAACGGCTTCACTTGCCAGCGAGAACACCGAGGTGAAGTGAAACGTGGTACCAACGCCCTTTTCACTTTCCGCCCAGATTCGTCCGTTCATCAGTCTCACCAGTTGGGAGCAGATCGCCAGGCCCAGCCCAGTGCCTCCAAATCGCCGTGTGGTCGAGGCATCTTCCTGGGTAAACGGGGTAAAGATCGAATCCAATTTATCAGCGTCGATGCCAATTCCAGTATCGCGTACCGAACACAACAGGGTCACCTTTTCGTCTGAGCGTGACTGCTGCTCGATATTGATCACGATTTCGCCTTGCTCGGTAAATTTGATCGCGTTACCGGCTAAGTTGACAATCACCTGTGACAACCGACCGGGATCACCGATCAAACTGTCCGGCACTTCCGGATCGATGCGGCAAAGGATCTCCAAGTCCTTTTCAGCTGCGCGGAAAGTCAAGGTTTGTACGGTTCGCTCGATCGAATCGCGAAGATCAAAACGAAGCGATTCCAATTCCAGCTTGCCCGCCTCGATCTTCGAGAAGTCGAGTATGTCGTTGAGGAGTCCGAGCAAAGAATTAGCGGATTGTTTGACGATTCTTGAATACTCCTGCTGCTGGTCATTCATTTCGGTACCGGCAAGCAGGTCGGTCATGCCGATGATGCCGTTCATCGGTGTGCGGATTTCGTGACTCATGTTCGCCAGGAATTCGCTTTTCGATCTGGTAGCCGCTTCGGCGGCGTTCTTGGCAATCAGCAAGTCGCGGGCTGCGCGTTCGCGCTCGACAAGATTGGCGCGCAAGACGGCAATGATGGAAGCCGAGGCCAGGCCGATGGTCACGACGACCGACAAGAAACCGATCGCCAACAGGCGTGCGCGAGAGATTGCCTTGACCCAGTCCTCCGCTGGGAAGTCCACACCCAGCACGGCGTCGATGTTACCGTCTTGGTCTTTCATGGGTACATACGCGCTGACCCAGGTGCCCCAACGGTCGGAGTAGATTTCGTCATCGAAGGCAGCGACGCCACTGTACGCACGCGTAATCGCTGCATCCTGCTCATCCCAAATCTCACCGATCTCGGTGCGGCTCTCCCGCTTGCCCTCGTAAACACCGTCGTGGTCATAGTCTGTTTCGGAGTCAACGATCAATGCATTACCATCGGGATGCTCCCGGAACGTATAGATGTCCGCGACCGCGGGGTTGATCTTTAGCCAGCGGATCTGTTTGTCGATCATCTTCAAATACAAGGGGTCGTCCGACTCCGTTTCGAAAGTAATCCGCTGATGGCCCAGCGAACGCAATTCTTCAGCGTACGTCGGCGCCAATCCTTCGATGCGCTTTCGCAAACGGTCTCTTTCACGCTTGCCCGCTGCCTCGACGAGAAACCAACCTGGAACCAACAGCACGGGCAGGGCGATCCAAGCGATGATCAACGTGCGACTGTTTCGCTGCGTTCGTCTTAACCAGAAAGTGATGGCGGTTAGCGCAGAGACGCAGACAGCCACGAAGATGAAGTAGTCGATCTGAGGAGCAATGAGTTCGCGCATCTGATTCGCTGCGTTGCCCCTTGGATGAACTCGCGGCAGTCTGCGTTACCGCTAGGCTCTACATTGTATCAAGTAAGACACGAGAATTCCCGATGGCGGCTAAAACGGCAGCGAGCCACGGAAACGTTGTCCGAATTGAACCAGATCGTTGGTATCCACATCATTGTCACCCTCGGCGTCAAACAGCGGATTGAACCCGGGATCGAGTACATTCTTGCGGAAAGTTGCGCCAAAACCGACCAAGTCACTCGTGTCCGCGTCACGATCACCATCCTGGTCCGAAAAGAAACGAAAGAAGCGGTCGGCAGCCTGATCGCCAATCACGTAGTCACCCAGCATGTTGGGTCCGCCGCCAGCGACAGCCACTTGCGTGTGGTCGATCGTCAATTGATAGTTGCCATCGACCAACGAGTTACCGCCATTGGGACGATTGATCACCAGGTTGCCATTGTCGCCAAAGGTCAACACGCTGACCGTTTTTCCTTGAGCGCTGACCGACGAATTGACCATCAACGTATCCAGGATTTGGTCGGTCCCCCGCTGCTTGATCTGAAAGGCGGACGTCGGCACGGAGACTTCACGTTCAAAAGTGACGATGACTTCTGTCAAGCTTGACCGCTGTGCGTCACCTCCATTGATGGTCACATTCTCCACCGTCGGCGGCTGGGCAATGGTGATTCGATAGTCTTCGACTTCACCATCGATTGCCCAGCCGGTAGTAGCGAGATTGCCGGCAGAGCTGACCCGCACGCGGGCGAACGTAGGGCCGGCAACCGCATCCGAATTGACTGTGAAGTTGTAGGTTCGAAAACCTCCATCCATCACCAGCACATTGTCCAAGATCTGTTCGTCCGTCTGCCAAATGCCGTCGCCGTCGAAGTCAATCCAAGCGTCAGCGCGAGCCGTGGCTGCGTTGCCCAGCGAAATATTGACAGCCGCCAGAGAAGCTCCCACCGCGATGGCCCCGAACATCACCCCATCTTCATCGATCCCATCCCCATCCGCGCTGGCCGTGGGTTGACCGTCGCTTTCAGCGTCGCGCGCGAAACCCAATGTTGGTCCAACCGCCAAATGCCTGGCGCCGTCGTCGGCGTAAGTGACCGGATAGGGAGCGGGCGCATCTCCGTAATCGCCGATCGAGTCGCCCGTGACGGCTCGGTACGTTGTGCCGACACGAATTTCGTCGATCTCGTGCGTGTTGTTGGGGCCATTCACTTTGGCAAACGAGATGCGATCAAATGCGAAATCGCCAATCAACGTCGCGGTTGGTTGCGCGGGTTGGCCGCCAAGGCTGGGATTGCGAAAGACCTGTAAAGTATCGTTGTCGCCGCTGCCGAAGATGAACTTCAAAACATACAAGTTAACATTGCTGTTCAAGGCCCCCAGCGTCTGTCGCGTGCTGCTGTTGAAATCCGATTCCACCACCAACTCAGCGCCGTTGTAACCGACAAAGGCGACGCGGTTTCCATCGCCCTCTTCCGGTGCGAAGTCGGCGCGCTGGATTTCGAGCGCGTAAAAACCAAAATGATCGATGGCCTTCTGCAAGAATGAGACGTACAGTTCCGTCCCATCTTTTCCAATCAACGGCTTCACGTGTCCATACCCGACTTCGCTAACCACCCGGTCTTCCAAATAGGCCGCGAATCGTCCGTCAGGGGCCGTATCCAGACGGCGGCGAATCCGCCCATGGTTGGCGGGTAACTGCCGGCCGCGATTACCCTCGGTAAACAAGTTTCCATAAACAAGACTGCCGGCGGCGGTTTCGCTTGCACCGAACTGCCTCGTCCAGATATTGTCAAATCCAAAGGATCCTTCTCCATACGCCCCGAACAAGTCGCCCGGCGCGTACTGAAATCCTTCATACGCCAGCAGCTCGGGATCAATGGGGTCCGCCGCTACGTCCCCAAACGTGATTCGCTGACCCGCCATGTGATGCGGCGTTTGTCCCCCGCCGCTGCCCCAGTTGGGCGAGTAACCGTAGACCAGCCAGCCGCTGCCCAACGCACCGTTGCCCGTATCCCAAATGATCGACGGGTGAGTGGCGATTTGGCGACCTTGCAATGGGATCGACCAGGCGGGCACAACGTTGGTGTGATTGGACCAATGGATGCCGTCGGCGGAGTATGCCAGGTAAACACCACTATCGGCAGCGAAACTTTTGTAATACTCCGTCCAATCATTGACGCCGTAGGTCATCACAAATCGTTTGAGATGGACCGAGTAAGTGACGTGCGGGTTGATCGCGTCACCTGCTCCACCCGGCGCCGTAACGAGCGGTGTCTCTAAACCACCGAGACCCGGTTGCGAAAAGCTGCCTTGATAATACTTTTGCCAAGCGCTGCCGGTGGGCGTACCTTGTGACAAATCCGCTCGGGCCAACGCGATTTGGACCCCGCGGCCATTCAGGTTGGAATGATCCGTGTAGTACATGTACAAGTAGCGGCCGGTGGGTCCCGCCAGAACGGAACATTCACCGGCACCTTGCGCGGGGCTGCCGTTGGTATCCTTGGGTAACGAACTGGTGATCACGCGACCCAGTTTTGTGAATGTGATTCCGCCGTCGGTTGATACCGCCGCGGCAATGCTGGCGTAAAAGCCAGGAATGCCACCCGGGATCGGCGGCATGTTCTCCTGATCTTCGGCGTGATAGAAGACGTACAGACTGCCATCATTGGCCCAGTGATGGCCGCAAATCCAGGCGCCGCCATTGTCGTAGCTGCCGGCGCCGCCTGCGCCCAGCACCAGCGTTGCCGAGTTAAGATTCTGGATGTCCGGACCTTGCAACAGGTAACTGCGATTTCCAGCCGCCGTGAACATTCGCAGATTCTGACCACGCGCAATGACAGGCATCGACATGTCGGGAAAGTAACTCAAGCCCAGCTGGCCATTGGCAAGCAAGATTTCACGATTACCAACGGTCAGGGGAAACTGTTCGTTGACCGGAATCAACCCGGCATCGAAATCGATATCGGTTTGTCCCGCCGGTACGGTGAAGGTGACTGACCAATCGGCCGGGTCAAAGTCGCTGTCAATAGAATCATCGCCTGCGTTCGGTAGCGTCAGCCGGGTGTTGACAGGCGGCGTCACAATCATTTGGTAGCTGACATCGGACAACAGTTGATCAATGTTGTATTGGCCGCCCGAATCGGAAACAGCGCCACCGCGATAGGATCCGCCTTCAAAGACTCGAATCACCGCGCCTGCGATCGGTTGCTCGATGGGCCCAAGCAAACCATCGCCGTCTGCATCACCCCAAACTGTTCCCTGCACCGACACCGCCAGCAGCCGACGGTCTTCAAGGAGCTCGCTGCGAAGGCGTCGTCGCCTCAGGCGATCGCGTTTGCTCATGGCTTTCCTCGTGGGGCGGCTTTGTGCCATCGACGTTGGCACCATGCGAAGCCAAGAATCAGGGGCTAAGAACTGCTGCGGCGGGCGGCAACACGGCGGATAATTTACACACCGTGTAAGCAGCATTCAAAGGAACGTCCCAGGATCACGCGATAATCTCGTTGATCACTTCGCCTTCGACATCCGTCAGCCGGAAATCGCGACCGTTGTGTCGGTAGGTCAGTTGCTTGTGGTCCATGCCCAACAGATGCAGGATCGTGGCATGCAGATCGTGCAAATTCACCCGCTTTTCGGCTGCCTTATGGCCGATCTCGTCGGTGGCGCCAAACGAGGTGCCGGCTTGGGTGCCCCCTCCGGCAAACCAATAAACCATGGCGTGGGGGTTGTGATCGCGTCCCGGCTTTGCCGCCTTTTGCGCGATTGGCAAACGACCGAACTCGCCGCCCCAGATGACCAGTGTGGAATCGAGTAAGCCACGTTGTGCCAAATCGGCCAGCAAGGCGGCTACCGGTTTGTCCGTTTCGCCGGCGAATTGTGAATGGTTGCCTTGAATGTCATTGTGACCATCCCAGGAACGCTGGTTCTCCGTGCCGCCGGAATAGATTTGCACAAACCGCACGCCGCGTTCCACCATCCGCCGCGCGATCAAACATTGGCGGGCAAAATGCGCGCAGCGATCGTCGTCCAATCCATACAAGGTTTGGATGTGCTGAGATTCGTCGTCGACGTCCAAGGCCTCCGGCGCGGCAGCTTGCATCCGGTAGGCGAGTTCAAAACTCTCGATCCTGGCGGCGAGTTCTTTCTCCGCCGAATTGGCTTCATAGTGTTGTTTGTTCAGCCGGGCCAGCAAGTCCAGCTGCGCGCGCTGCTGAGTTTCGTTCAGTTCGGCGGGCGGCTTGAGATTGTCAATCGGATCACCCGTGGGTTTCAGCCATGTGCCTTGATAGACGCTGGGCAAAAAACCGGCGCCCCAATTCAGCGAGTATCCTTTCGGCAAACCGCGTCCTTTCGGATCCGACATTACCACAAAGGCCGGCAGGTCGCGGCTCTCGCTGCCCAGTCCGTAGGTGGCCCAAGAACCAACGCATGGATAACCCATTTGCGTGAACCCCGTGTTGGCCATGAACAAGGCGGGACTGTGGTTGTTACTCTTGGCGTACGCGGAGTGGACGAACGCCATCTTGTCGACATGCTGGGACAAGTGCGGAAACAGATCGGAAACCCATTTGCCCGACTCGCCGTACTGCGCGAACTTGAACGGCGATTTCATCAACGGTCCGACGGCGCCGGAAAAGAAACCGGTGAACTTATCAAAGCCTTCCAGTTCCTTACCGTCACGCTTTTCGAGCTCCGGTTTGTAGTCCCAGGTATCAACGTGGCTGGGTCCACCATTGATGAACAACCAAATCACGGCTTTGGCTTTGGCCGGGAAGTGCGATTTTCGCGGCGCCAACGGATCGATCGCGGGGGTCTCCCCGGCCGCAAGCAGACCTTCGCCGGCAAGCAGTGATGAAAGCCCTAAAATTCCGGCGCCGGCACCGGAACGAGCGAGTAGTTGACGGCGGTTGTAAGCTGGGATGTTCATTGTTGCTGCAAAAATCTCCGTAAGTCGTCGCACACTGCCTGGGCGAGCGCTTTCATTCAACGCGCGGCCGCGGAGAAACGACTTTCAATCCACATAAATAAATTCACTCAAACTCATCAACACCTGACACATGTCGGTCATGGCCAGCTGGTGTGCCTTCGGTTTCGATTCAGCTTCATACGATTTGATCTGCTGCGTTACGAACAATATTGAATCGGCCAGTTCGTCATCAGTCGGTTGCCGCGCGATCGCTGCCAGGTAGGCACGGCGAATCGAAGCCTCGATGTCATCACCGGCAACCTGCTTGGCAAACGATTTTGCGTATTCCCGCACCCGCGGGTTGTTCATGAAGATCAAGGCTTGCGGGGCGATCGTGGTACTGGGCCGGGCACCGACACTGGCCAGTGGCTCGGGCGTGTCAAAAACTTGCAAGAACGGAATCAGCTTGCTGCGTTTGATAAAGAAATAGATGCTGCGGCGGCGCATGTTTTCATCCAGCGTGCCGGGGCCGAACTGTGTCGCATCAAGCTGCCCGCTGACCGACAACATCGAATCGCGAATGATTTCCGCCTCCAGTCGACGGGGCGAAAACCGCCAAAGCAGTCGATTCTCCGGATCAACCTTGGACTTGGTTTCGTCGAACTGTGAATCCTGCATATAAACACTGCTGGTCATGATCAGCTTGTGAATCGGTTTAAGCCGCCAGTCGTTGCGAATCAATTCGGCAGCCAACCAATCAAGCAGTTCGGGATGCGTGGGCCGCTCACCTTGGAAGCCAAAGTCATTGGGAGTGGCCACGATGCCGCGGCCAAAATGCTGTTGCCAAAGTCGATTGACGATAACACGCGCAAGCAGATGCCCGGCACCGTTTTCCGCGTCGGTGATCCAGTTGGCGACGGCGTGTCGGCGAAAGGAAGTGGTCGAGTTCTCCGGCGCTGAGGACATCCAGTTGCCGGTCGAGTCGGTTCGCATCAGGACTTGCAGGAATCCCGGCTCCGCGACTCCTTGTTTTTGGTTCACGTCGCCGCGATTCAGAAAGTAAGCGTCCTTGTAGAAATGAGGAAAGCCACGGCCATCGCCGTGGTTGGGAATCGGTTTGACGTTTTCGCTGGTGATCATCACCTTGTCCAGGTTTGGCTGCGGTTTGGCCGCCAGGTGTTTTTGCAGTGGGTCGTTCAGTGACCGCCATTTCTTGTCCGTCTTCTTGAAGACCAGCATCAGGGATTCACGCTGCGCATCGGTCAGCTGTTGCCCCTCGCTGAGTTTCAAACGTGCCAGTTCCGCCTCCCCCTGAGACATCGATTCCGCTTTCAGCGCTGGTCGCTGCTGTTCCGAGCTGACCGCCAGCCGTAGCCGTCCGAAGTTGTGTTTGTTGTTGACATTGAATTCCAGCTTGATCGTCAAGCGAGTTCCGACGGAAAACCCAATGGGCTTTTCCAGACGAAAGCTCGCGGCATGATCCTGTCCGAACTTTGGATCGACGGCCCAACCGGACTTGGGGTTGTCGTCCAGCGAACTTGCGATCGAGAGGTTGCCGTCGTTCTGCTGGAACGTCACTTCGGGATCGAGCAGCTTGATATCGGTTGCTTTGCCGGATTCGTCCAGCGGCTGAATCGAGAGCGTGATGCGGCTGAGTCCAAAGTTTCCGTTGCCGGCACGACCCGGTCCGCGTTTCGTCATCGAATCGTCAGCCAAGGCTTCCAGCCGCAATGCCGTAATGCCATGCAAACTGGTCTGACTTTCAAACGTGTAAGTATCGAAGTCGGCGTTTTTGCCAGTGACCAGATACGATCCATCATCTTGGGATAGGAATGTCGCGCCTTGTTGCGAATGAAGGCTGGAAGCAGCCAACGTGATCCACGCTGCACCGGTGGTTGGCTGGTCGACTTGCGACGGTCGCGATCGCACGGTTTCGAGAAACTGTCCGAATCGATCGGGGAGTTCATTTTTCTCGAAATCCTCAAGCGCAGACTTTAGCGGCGGCAACGCGGTTTCCCACTTTGCCATTGCAGCGGCCGTTCCCCGTGGATCCAAATTGATGTCAACGTTGCTGCGAATAGCAGTGCGAAAGGCCGAGACCAACTGGTAATAATCTCGCGATGGGATCGGATCAAACTTATGGTCATGACACCGCGCACAGCCAATCGTCATCCCCAGCATTGCCGTGCCCATCGTGGCGACCATGTCATCAAGTTCATCGTAGCGCGATGATTCAAATTCTTTTTCGGTAAGCTGCGTGGGGAAAACGCCGGCACCCAGGAAACCGGTCGCCATCATTGCCAGCGGATTGTGCGGTTCGAATTCATCACCGGCAATTTGCAGACGCACAAACTGATCGAACGGCATGTCGGCGTTAAATGCCTTGACGACAAAGTCGCGATAGTGATAAGCGTGGGGACGGTCGTAGTCCTGTTCAAACCCGTGGCTTTCGGCAAAGCGTGCGATGTCAAGCCAATGACGGGCCACGCGCTCGCCGTGATGTTTGCTCTCCAGCAATTGAGCGATCAGTTTCGCGTAAGCCTGCGGGTCGTTATCGCTGAGGAACGCCTGCGTCTGCTCCGGGGTCGGCGGCAGTCCGATCAGGTCAAAGTAAGCGCGCCGCAGCAACGTGCGCCGTGAAGCCAGCGAAGCCGGCTCGATTCCCGCTGCGCTGAGTTTCCGCAAAATAAAGTCGTCGATCACGCTGCGGGACCAGGCATCGTCCCCAAATTCTGGATTGACATCAGCGAGCGGCCGAAACGACCAAAATTCGCGAGCCGAATCATCAATGATGCGCAGTGTCCAAGCCAGCGGATCGTCTTCCGTTGCCGAGGCAAATGGTTTGTCGTACGGCGCACCGAGCTGAATCCACCTGGCAATGGCATCGATTTGCCGTTGATCCAGCTTGGCGCCGTCTTCCGGCATCACCGGTTCGTCTTCGTGGCGAATCAACTTCAGCAGCAAACTGGCCTGAGGATTTTTCAAGTCGACGGCCGGTCCGCTGGCGCCACCTTTCAGCAGCGTACCTCGCGAGGCCAAACTGAATTCGCCTTCGGTCTCTTCGCCGCCGTGACACTTCAGGCAACGGCCAGCAATCACCTGTCGCACATCGCGCTTAAAGAGTTCCCGCCCCTCAGCCATCTGCTTTGCGTGCTGGGGATCAACCTCAGCAACTTGATTGTCCTGAGCGGAAGTGCTGGGGCCTAAGGTACCGGCAACAAGAACCAAGGCCGCAAAAAATCGCCAAATCATTCTGATTCCAAGTGCGTGTTATGTTCTGCAGACGTCATTATAGATTCCCC
>JBFJVZ010000306.1:0-9952 GCA_041623895.1 Pirellulaceae bacterium
GCAATGAATCCCAGGCCGTCGTCATCGCTCGCACACTCGCGATTGACTTGGCCTGGGCTAAGCAAACTGCTGGGCCTTCGGCCCGGTCGCCGACTTCCTAAGCCGGACGCCTGCAAGTCCTGACCTACACTTATCTTGCCACTCCCATGCTGATTCGACCGATCATCACCGCGCTGATTGCCAGTGTGATCGCGAGCGCAGCCTTCCCAGATGACAACTGGCCTCAGTTTCGCGGTCGCGGCGGTTCGGGAATGGGCAGCGGCAATCCGCCAACCGAATGGGATATCGACAGCGAACAAAACGTCGCCTGGAAAACCCCGATACCAGGTTTGGGACACTCCGCTCCGATCGTGTGGGGAGATCGAATTTTCCTGACCACGGCGGTCAACTCAGAGACCGAGCATCCGTCTTTGGAAATCGGCTGGTCCGGTGGTGCAGGCCAGTCGGCAGCCGACGCCGGGCAGTGGACCTGGCAAGTCATCTGCGTCGAACTCACCACGGGAAAGATCCTCTGGAGCAAGGATGCGTACGTCGGCCAGCCCACCATCAAACGGCATCTGAAAGCCTCGCATGCCAACTGCACGCCGGCCACCGATGGTGAATTTGTGGTTGCTTTCTTCGGCTCCGAGGGTTTGTACTGCTTCGACATCGATGGGAATTTGATCTGGAAGCACGACTTCGGCAAACTTCATTCGGGACCCTACGACGCTCCCAAACTCGAGTGGGGCTTTGCCAGTTCCCCAATCATTCACGACGGCCAGGTCATCGTTCAATGCGATTGTCTGAATGCCAACTTTGTTGCAATCCTCGATCTGAAAACCGGCAAAGAGCTGCGCCGCATTGATCGCGACGGTGAAGTTGCCACCTGGTCGACGCCGCTAGTCGTGACAACCGCAGATCGAGAGCAAGTCGTCTGCAATGGTTATCACCAGATGGCTGGATACGACTTACCGACCGGCGACCGGCTCTGGCATTTGACCGGTGGAGGCGACGTGCCAGTACCGACGCCGCTGTTTGCCGATGGACTGATCTTCCTGACCAACGGGCACAGTCGCAGCCCCACCTTCGCAATCAGGCCGACGGCTCGTGGAGACCTGACACCGGATGACGAGTCTGCTGACGACGAACCGAAAGATTCTGGTCTGGCCTGGTGGCAATCCAGAGACGGATCGTACATGCCCACACCGCTGATCAGCGGCGGGCTGTTGTACACCTGCGACGACAATGGCCGCCTGACGGTGCGCGCAGCAAAGACCGGAGAGCTAATCTATCGCCAGCGAATTGGCAGCGGTCGCCGCACCTATTCGGCCTCTGCGGTTGCCGCCGGCGGGCACATCTATTTCGTCAGCGAACCAGGCGAAGTGACGGTGATCGAAGCGGGCAGCGAGTTCAAGGAGGTTGCCAGCAACCAGATGGGCGAAGTCGTGATGGCCACGCCGGCGATCTCCGCTGACCGCTTATTGATTCGCACGGTCGGCAATCTGTATTGCCTTGCACCCGACCCGTAAACATCTACTTGAGCTGAAGTTCGACCAGCGTGCGGGGAATGCGCTTGGGTGATACCAACAGGTTAACAGCGAAAGAAGCTCCATCTTCCTTTGGATGCAGGACACGAAATTGCGTTCCCTTGTCCCGTTCCTCCTGAAATAAGGCGAACAGTTGTTCAACCGGATAGTCTTTATCGCGGTTCAGAAATTCAGTCGGATGGCGAGTCAAGTAAATTGTGAATGGTTTCGCTATTCCGCGGCGAGCTCCTAACAGCCATTGGAATGTCTGTAGCTCAGGGTTGCCATGTCCGCCATCGCCCAGCGCTACGTAGTGATCAGCCATGACTGTCGAAAAGAATTTTTCGGAGACGTTTCGGTCGCTGCCGTCATGGGGAAGAATCAAGACATCGACGGAACAAGTGTCATCGGCGTCGATAAAGCCGGCTTGTCCCAAAGTTTCAACGAGGACTTTGTCTGTCGTGTCAGACGCCAGAAGAATCCGCTTGCCTGCCAATTCGAGCATCAAAACGATGCTGGCGAGATTAGGAATCGACTGATCCTCGCCCAGCGTTCCGCTGACGTCGGCAGGAATGATTGGCGAGGTCAGTAATTCAATTCGAGAATCAGTAAAAGTCTCTACGGAGTCGGGCACGTTGATGGCCGTGGAAAATGGCAAACGCCCGCGTTGTGCCAGGTCCACGTAACGCCTCGTCCAAAACTTCGCGAAGTCGCCGACTGATTCAAGTTTCGGTGCGAGCACGGTAATCTCAAGCTCGCTGGACCATTGCACGCGGGCGGCACCCGCTTCAGGGACGGCAACCCACTGAGTAAACGGTTGATTGATGGGGATTCTCAGTTTGCGCGCTGCAATCAAAAAGTCGATTTTGCTATCTTTCGCGAATGGCAACGTCCCGTCGTCATGAAAAGGAAGAAAAGCGTTGGCCCATAATGCGTTGAAGGACAACCAGGGTTGTTCGTCTTCCGATTCGGACAGCTCTACCTGCTCAATCATCATTTCGCTCAGTCCCCCAAGCTGCCAGATATCAACCTGGCTGGAAATCACCAGATCCAACTGCAGCGGTTCTTGTTTCGACTTACCCGCAAGCCGCTGAAGCACCGGTCTGACTTGCTTGCGATATCCAATTCGGTCACCGCCATCGACGAGCATCAAATTCGGATTGGCGGGATCGCCGAAATATAGGAGCAGTGCTCCCGAGTATCTCGCTGGGATAATTTCTAAGGTAAACGTTTTATTGGGAGTCACCATCCCGCGATCGTGTTGGCTACGCCAGGCGTCAAGTGCGTTCTTGAACTGCGTGGCACGCGTCAAGTGATCGTGCGATTGCTGGAGGTACTTTGGCGCGATCGCTTCAAGCGCACGTTTTTCATCCGCATCGACGCCTTCCGCGATCGCGCGTTGTGATACGCGAAAGTATTCGGCAAAGTTCTGTGCGGCGATCGCTTTTTCCGATTGCACATTCGCTTCTTGCGCTCGCTCTTCGGCGTTCAACGCCTCGTTCACGGCTGATGTGCGTGCAATCTCTTCTGCCTGTCTCGCTTGGTCAGCGGAATATCCGAATGCGCCAACAACAATTAAGGCAACGACGAGGACGATGACCACGCCGCTAACAATGCGAAGTCGGAGTCGTCGACGACGCAACACTTTGTCGGTCGTGATTAAGCGGTCAACAATTTCTTTTGGATTCGGCTTGCCGTTCTCGAGCGCCTCCTCGGAATCGAACAATTGAAGAACAGATTCCTTGATCTTTGCCATGACCGGTGAATCTTGCACAGTTTCTTCTTCAAAGTCTTGGAAGCAAATCGGAATGATCCGCCGACCGCAGGCAGTAAATATTTCGACTTCGTGGGCAACCGGATCAGAGTCGGTTATCGCTTCCCGCGTAGCGATGACCACAAGTCTTTGCGTATTCTCCAGCGCGCGCGCCGCTTCCTGTTTCCAGTCGTCTCCGGGCACGAACTCGGCGCGATCCAAAAAGCAATCAAAATCTCTTTCCTGCAGCATTTGAGATAACGCGACTGCATATTTACCGCCGCTTCGCCAATGATAGGAGATGAAATAGTCATATCCCCAGATCCAGTTGCTGATGCTGCGGCGTTTTCTCAGCAGCCAATCTTTAATGAAAGAGAAAGTGCCCATCACGCCCACGGTTTACGATTCCTGGTGGGAAATTTGATGCGATTCCAATAGCGGCCGCCGGCTGTCAAAAGCCTATCCTGAAACTCCAATTACGCCAAACTTGCCCAGTGTCTGTCGCGGTAGGTTCGCGAGAGCAAGTCGTTGGCCTCCTTGTCGCCCACCACTTGTTCCGTCTTGCCGTCAAAGAACAGGGTGCGTTTCAGGCGGGACGCAATGTTACCGAGATGACAAGCGGTGGCGCTGTGATGGCCGATTTCGATATCGGCTTGGGGCCGGTCACCGCTGCGGATGCAATTGATAAAGTCCTGGTGATGAATCAGCGTGTTTTCCGTGTTGGTTCCCTCAGCCGCCATCTCTTCGATCAACTTGTTCCGCTCGCCATATAGTTTGAAATTGTCGTTCTTGCCCATCAACAGGAAACCCTTGGTGCCGTAAAAGGCGTTGCCGTTTTCGTAGCCTTCCATCCGATAGGGCGTCCAGATCCGCAGCTCGAAGATCAACTGTTTGCGGCGTCCGTTGTTTCCGGCGGGAGCGAAATCGAAAGTTACATTCTGCGTGTCGGGGAATTGTTGGTCATCGTCAAAGAACAGCTTGTTACCAATCGCGCTGACCGATTCTGGATGGTGGTCGTCAACATCAAGACCCCACAGTGCGAGATCGAGTTCGTGAACACCATCGTTGCCCATGTCACCCGTGCCGTAGGCGTAGCGCCAGTGCCAGTTGTAATGCAGACGGTTGGCGTGATAGGGCTCGTAAGGTGCCGGGCCGAGCCAAAGGTCGTAATCGAGATGCGCTGGTGGCTTTTCGGGCTTGCCATGACCAATGTTACGCCGCCGTTGGCTGTTCCAAGCTTTGCCAACCAGCACGTCACCAATTGCACCGTCGCGAATCAGCTGGATTGCCCGTCGCACGTGTTTGGAATTGCGGGCCTGTGTGCCAACTTGTACGACGCGATTTGTGTTGCGCGCCGTTTCGATCATCAGCCGGCCTTCGCGAACGTTGTGCGAACAAGGCTTCTCCACATAAACATGCTTGCCCGCCTGACAGGCCAGAATTGTTGCCGGAGCGTGCCAGTGATCGGGTGTGGCCACGGTGATCGCGTCGACCGAGCCATCATCCAATACGCGGCGCAGATCCTGCACGACGGCCGGCTTGTTTCCGCAAGCCTGTTCCACCTCCCCGGCCGTCTGTCCCGCGCGGTTCAGGTCGGGATCACAGACGTACGCGATTCGGACGTCTTCCCGTCGGGCAAGCAACTGCGCATGACCGCGACCGCGGCCACCACAACCTACGGCTCCGATTACCAGGGCGTCATTGGCCGAGCGGGCCGAGGCGGTCGAAGAGAATCCCGCAGCGGTGACTCCCGCAGCTATGCGTTTGATGGCGCCACGTCGATCAAACATCTGCAACTCTCCTGTGAGAATATTACTGGGCCTTTTGAAAGGGACAGCGCCGTGTTTCGCGCCTCATCAGCCGCCGGGCGTTAGCCCACGGTTCTTGTCGATTCATGCCGGAAAAAACCGGACGCTAACGCGTTGCGGCTGATAATACTGGCGTTGTCCAACTAAATGGACAATCCAACTAATCTAACACGACTTGATTTCGCTTGAGGATGTCCAACACCATCTGTTCGTAAATTCGATACTGATCTTCGTAAGCCTGTTCCTGCTGCAGCGTCGATGGTTGCCGGCCACTCGGCAGTAAACGCGACAGATTCCAGCCCACGTAAATGAATCGCCCCTTTCCCACAGGCACGTCGGCCAGCAGCGAGCGGGATGCTTGTGGATCACCGATCAGGTTGATGCCCCGGCTTACACGAATCGGTGAGCCGCTCGGATGGCTGACCCAATCGGTCGATCCGAGGTGGGCGAGCCAGGGGTGGTCCGGTTTGAGGATTCGTAACCGAGGTTTGACGTCGCGAGGTCCGCTGCCAAGCAGCGATGCGACAAACTTTGTCCCATCATCACCGGGGAACAGTAGCCCCAGCAGCTCGCGGCCGACAATGAGTATGCCGCCGTCATCAAGATATTTACGAACAACGGCATGATCGGACACCGTAAACCCGCTCGGTTGCATCTTGGCGCGAATCGTGTTGCCCAGCAACGCTACGCACGCATACCGTGAAAACTGCTCGGCCGGTAGCCATGTCTGATCAAAGACATCCAACTCGCCACCCGCGTTCTGCAGTGCGAACTGCAACATCGGTGCGTCAAACGCTGGGTAACCGAGCACGAGTGCAACCGGCGTGGTGGGTGGCGCGCGCGGCGCGTTAGCAAACGAGCGGAGCCGCGGAGCAACTCGAACAGTCGACGGATCACCGTACAGCATCAGTCGCCCGCCGACTCCGACAGCGACATCTTCTCCGGCACCAACGTCGTTCGGCGCCTGGTCGGGCGGTGCATAGATGTCGTCTTGCGTCCAACCGGTTTGGGCGAACAGCGGCGAGGTCCGGAAACGCTTGAGAAACAGATCGCTTGCGCTCGCGCCTGCTTCGTGCGACCAATGCCAATTCCCGCGTGCTTCCAGGTCGACTTGCTGGGATGGCAAAACCTGTCCGGGCATTCCGAACTGGTGCACAAACAGGTTTTTGAGAATCCGTCGCCGTGTGCCTTTGCCCATCGCCTTGCCCCAGCCGGCACCGTAATAGTTCCGCCACGGAGAATCGCGGAAATAGACCGTGTTCTGGATAAAGTCGATCGGTTCCCAAGCCGGACTGCCGTGATCGCCGGCGATGCGTCCGTAGGTGGTGATGGGACCTTGGGCAGGCTGCTGATAAAGCACCGGCGCCCGCAAGTCAAAAACATTGTTGCGGATGATCGTTGGTTTTCCCAACTGTTTATCACCCGCTTGATTGATCGTCCGCTGGCGACCGTGCCCGACGCCGAAAGCGAACGCGGAAAGAACCCGTGAAATACGATTGTGATGAAAATCGAATTCGCCGCCGGGCGTCGTGCCATCAAAGGCGGTCCGGCAAGTGATGAAGAATCCGTCGTCGCTGACATTGTCTAGCAAACAATGATGAATCGACACGCCGTCAACATTCCCGATGAAGACGCCGTCGACGCAGTCGGTGAATTCACAGTACGCGAACTCGAAATCGCGGTTGCCGCGGGCCGGCGGATTCCAGCGGCTGGCGGAGACAATGCGGGCTTCGATCGAGCGATACTTCAGGCTCCAACGCCACAACCATGGCGCCGCAATGCCGCGAAAAACGCAATCGAGGCAGCGCAATCCGCTCGTGCCTTCGACTCGCATGGCCGACGCGCCGCCGTAATTGCTGACTCCGTCCAGCGTGATATTGGAGCAATCGACCAGATCAATCGTCGCTTCGCGCGCACCGCGGACAACCAAATCCTGCAACACCACGTACGCCGCACCATTCAGTTCCAGCGGTGCCGGACCAGAGCCGGCGACAATCAGCGAAAGTTTTCGCGGATCAGTCTCACCGCGATAGTTATTATCCGCTCCGATGCTGGGCTGATCCGTGGCGGCCAGCCGTACGTGAATGCGATGCGTTTGCGGATCCAGAAACAACCCCGGACCGCAATACAAACCATTCCCTTGTGCGGTCTTACTTCCTTGCAGCTTTTGGAAGCTGTGATTGTCGCTGCGCAGATCCGTTAAGAACCGGTATCCATGCAGCGGTATCATCGAGTCGCCAAAGTTACCGAGCAGATTGGTGCTGTCGGCTCGCGCAGCCAGATCCGGGTACGCCCGCGTGGAACGGTATTCTCCTGGAACTCCGTTTACGGCGGCTTCCCATGCCGACTGTGGCGATTCGAAGAACTCGCGCAAGCCGCCGTCGATAATGGCCAACTCTCCGGGAAACCCTCGAATTGTGACCGGCTTATCCTGGCTGCCGCGAACGCTGGCCGTGACGCGTTCAAAGTAAATCCCGCCGCGCAGGTACAGCGTGTCCCCGGGGGCGAGCTGCGAAACGGCATGTTGCAGTGTCTTCCACGGCTGCGACTGGCTGCCGTCAGATTCATTGTTGCCCCGGACGGGATCAACAAAGTGGGACGGCCCATCAGCAATCGACCGCTCCGAGGCGACAGGCATCGGCCGCATCGGCCGATGTGATCGTTCAGCGCTCAGAGAGATTGAATGATGAACGATGACCAGGATCAGCAATCCTGAAAGTTGCTTGCGATTCTCGGTCATCTTCACGCGGCCGTTGCCGGCCGCTTTCCCATTCGCCCTCACAAGGAGGTCGGTGATCTTGGCTTACTGGTTCAGTTGCTCTTCGACCTTCTCTTTGGCCGCTCGCGTTCCCAGCGCTCCCCACAGTCCGTACGGACTCATGCTGCCCGGGGCACGGACTCCGGTGCCATTCCAGATGACGTTGCCAACCGTCTTATCACCGGATTCGATTGAATCGGTAATGAAGATCACCGCACCGTCGCCCATCAGGATATGACAGCCGCCCTGGTGCCGGCTGCTGGGACCGTAAATGCCGATCGTAAAGGTGTTATTGCCGTTGCTGCAAACCGCGCTATTGGGCGGCAAGATGGTGGTGATCCCAGAGTTGACGGCCATCCCATTGTGCCACTTGTAGCCGCGCTGAACCTCTTCGTTGTTGGAGGCAAAATCTGCGCCCGGGACCCAGAATCTCGGGCGGTTTGGATCCGCCTGATCATCACAAATACTCGGGTCGTGCAAAATGCCCCCCTCCTGAATCACGCGCGTGGTGATGTCGTTGTCACCAAGGTCGGTATTCAATTCGCCACCCATGACGGTGTTGGCTAACCCGTCCAACACATCGCGAAACTTTTTATATTCGCGAGGCACAAACATGCCGCGGCACGTTTTACGCATGCGTCCGAATCTCGTTCGATTGACCACGCCGGTTTGGTTTCGGCCGCCGTTGTTTTGAAACTGGATCGAATCGCCCAGGCAGACGCCGTAATTGGTTCGCCCTTGGGCCGGAAATCCTTCGCCAGGATCGCTGGGACAGCGGTAAGTGGGAATGTTGGTCAACCAGGGGTCATATTGAAACTGGCGGTGCTCCGCCAGGCTCATCGCCACCTGGGGTCCCATCGCGCTGAAAAACAATCCTTGCGCCGAGGCTGGATATTTGACAGCGTAAGGATTGCTGATCTGTTCCCAAAGCGCTTGTTGTTCCACGAATGGCAGAATGCCAACGAGCGCACTTAGATTGTGAAAATTATTGCCGCCGTAAGGTGCTCCTTGCGGAACGGGGGTCCGTGCCTGCTGGTTGTTGCCGAATCGATAGGTTCCGCCACGCACCGCCGGCAGCTGCTTGTAGGCGGAATGATAGTTATGGAACCCCAAACCAATTTGTTTGAAATTGTTGCTGCAGCTCATTCGCCGAGCTGCCTCGCGTGCCGCTTGCACAGCCGGCAGTAGCAAACCAACAAGGATGCCGATGATGGCAATCACGACCAAAAGTTCTACTAACGTAAAACCTCTTTTTCGATTTAACATGGGACTAACCCCTACCTACGGGAAAAGAAAGAAATAAAACCAAATGCGATTCGAAATCGCTTGAGAAACTCATTCGTCGCCTCCGTCGCCTTCGTCGTCCATTTCCACGTCTTCGTCGATACGGGCGGCGGCCTCGGGATTTTCATCCAGATACGTTTCCAACGCGTTGCGTTCCGGAGCAACCGGCTCGGTGCTATCTCCGCATCCTGACAATGAAACAAAAATGACGCAGAGGCCAAAACACAAGGTTGAGACGATGGCTCGCATGAACAAACCTGAGCAATAGTGGATAAAGGGCGGTGCACGGCTGGAAAAGGCCGAGCGTTGGTGACGAAAACGGCTCTATTTGACTCGATAATCACGCCAGATGCAAAAGCATGCGGCGTTTTGCGGGAATCTACCGAATAACGATGAAATCTCGAATTCGATTTAGAATAGAGGTGTTAGCTTAGCTGGAGAGAGCCCGTTCTGCCAAAATCGCCGTAAATCATTGATCCCATCTTGTTTTTCGGATGACCGAGAGCTTGATCCTGGCGATTGCCGGCCAACTTCAGATCACGCCTATTTGCTGTTTGCGAAATGCCGATACGGATTTTATTTGTTGCCTGTTTTGCCTTGCCTTGGCTTGGCCATCTGCGCGCGGACGCGCCTGATTTTCAGCGCGACGTGCGACCGATTCTTTCCGATCATTGCTTTGCCTGTCACGGTCCCGATGAAGGACAACGACAAGCGGATCTGCGTTTAGATACCGCGGCTGGAATGGCCAGTGTTGTGGAGTCGGGCGACGTCGAAGCCAGCGAACTTGTTCGGCGGCTCGAGTCTGACGATGCGGACGAAGTCATGCCGCCCCCGGAATTCAACA
>JBFJVZ010000307.1:0-9898 GCA_041623895.1 Pirellulaceae bacterium
CTGAGCGAGCCGGTGAACCTGCGCGGGCACGACTTCCGGTTTCGCCCGGAGGAGGGATGGTTTGAGGTGGTGGAGGGGCAGACGCAGTTCGGGCGCAGCCGGGATGACTGGGGCAACTGGTTTGGGAACAACAACCCGACCTGGCTGTGGCATTACGTGGTGCCGGAGCGCTATGTCCGGCGCAATCCCCACCTGCCGGTGGGGGCGACCCGGAAGATCCTGATGCAGGGCCCCCAGGCCAACCGGGCCTGGGCCATCAGCCCCCGCCAACAGCGCTTCAACTGGCCGGACCTGGTCGACACGGTGACCGCGGCGTGCAGTCCCGCGCCCTATCGGGACACCTTGTTCGGGCCGGACTACGCGACGAGCGTGTTCATCAGCGAGCCGGCCCAAAATCTGGTGCATCGGAGGGTGCTGGAGCCGGACGGCGTCACGTTCAACAGCCACCGGGCTGCGGATGAGCTGGACCGGGAGTTTCTGGCCTCGCGGGACAACTGGTTCCGGCCCACCATGCTCAAGACCGGGCCGGACGGCGCCTTGTATGTGGCGGACATGTACCGGCTGGTCATTGAGCACACCGAGTATGCCTTGCCCGGCACGGACCGGCAGATTGATGTGCGGGCGGGGGAGGATCGGGGGAGGATTTACCGCGTTTATCCATCAGCTAAGAAACCACGCCCGATTCCGGAATTCGACCAGCTCGATTCGTCGGGGCTGGTTGGCTTGCTTGCATCACCCAACGGACGAGTGCGCGATCTCGCTCAGCATTTGTTGCTCCAGCGCAACGAGGCGTCGGCTCGGGGGCAACTGGAAGAGACAGTTCGATCATCGCCAAATCCATTGGCAAGGTTGCACGCGTTGTCTGCCCTTGGAGAACAGAATATCCGTATCGACACGTTGAAAGCGGCACTCAGTGATGCTGATCCAACGGTACGAAGGCATGCGGTTCGCATTGCCGAGACGCGAATGGATAACGAAGATCAGGACTCCGGTCAGATCCTGGCAGCACTTCGGCAGTGCGATGCCAGTGACGCGCATGTTCGCTTACAACTCGCTTATTCACTGGGGGAATCAAGATCTCCGCTGGCGGCACAACTGCTTGCCGATTTAGCAAAGGCAGAGCCCGAGAGCGAATACCTCCGGGCAGCCATATTCAGTTCCCTGAATACAGAAAACGTTCGCGCGTTCTGGGCGGCAAGAGACGAGACTCTTGCCCGGGGCTACCAGTCGTCGCTGCTGGAGATGGCTGTGCGGATGAATCAGAAAGACTTTGTCAATCAGTTGCTTCACGACCTGATTGCCGCCTGCGAACGAGACCCCGATGCCCGCGAACTGAAGGAACTTGGATCGGCCTTGAAGTCGATTCGCGGTCGCAACATGGCGATTGACAACGCTCAGTTGTCAGCACTTTCGTCCCTGGGCGGGAAACTGTCGTTGCTGGTGTCGAATGCGGGCGCGTCCATGGAACGCCGTGTCGCCGCGGTAGCGGTGCTTCCACTTGCGGACAAAGATTTTCGGGCCGATGTACTTTCACTGCTCGATGTCACTCAGCCTGTGCAGATTCAGGTCGCGGCCGCCGATGCGATCATTGCTGATGAAACCAGTGCGGTGCTGCAGCGATTTCCAATTCTCAGTCCCACCGTCCGATCAGCGATTCTCGATCGTCTGCTCTCACGCGAATCGACAGCGCTGCGTCTCGTGGAATCGTTGCGTGAAAAAGTGATTGAAGTCAACGCGATCGGCTCGGCGCATCGGCAGAAATTGACTTCTCACGCGAGTAAAAAAGTCAAAGCCGCCGCGATCGAGCTGTTCGGTAAGGCGGCGACCCCGGCCGACAAGATGGCCGTGCTTGACAAATATCGAACGGCTTCACCGACAGCTGGCGATGCTGTCTTGGGGCAAACCGTGTTTGTGAAGAATTGTGCGGCCTGTCATCGCGTCAAGGGAATCGGCCACGTTGTTGGACCTGATCTTGCCGCGATCAAGAATCGCTCGCCCAAGGCGATGCTGACGGCGATTTTGGATCCGAATGCGGCGGTGGAGGATAAGTACCGAAGCTACAGCGTCTTGACATTCGATGGCGTCGCCGAGGCGGGAATCATCGCCAGCGAATCAAGCACCGCGATCGAATTGCTGCTGCAAGACGGCAAGCAGAAAACGATCTTGCGAGACGATATCGAATTGCTGCAAGGCACGGGCAAATCGCTGATGCCGGAAGAAGTCGAAAAGAACATATCGCTTGAGGACATGAACCATCTGCTGGCTTTCTTGAATGATGTCGGACCGCCACCCAAGCAGTTTGACGGCAATACGCCGGCGACCGTGCGAGCGACCAGCATCGGAACGGTCCAGCTGTCGGCAACAAACTGCAGGATTTATGGCGATCAAATTCGCTTTGAGCCGCAATACAAGAACATCGGATTTTGGGGACATGCCGATGACCAGGTTGAATGGACGCTGAACGTCGATCGGCCAGGCCGCTACGAAGTCTGGCTGGACTATGCCTGTCCCGATCACACCGCTGGCAATCAGTTCAACTTTACTTGCGGTCATCAGACACTAACCGGCAAGATCGAGGGAACGGGCACGTGGGCTGACTACCGTCAAGTGAAGCTGGGTACGATTGAGCTTGAGGGCGAAACGATCGTGGCATCGTTTCGCTCTGCAGGCGAGTTAAGAAAGTGGCTGCTGGATCTCCGCGGGATCACGCTGAAACCTCAGTAACGGTTGTAGGCTGCAAGCGGGGATGGCAGATGTAGTCCTGCGATTCCGTTCGCAACGCATTTACGGCTTTGCCGCAATACAGGTCGATACTGCGTGGACTCACATCGCTGGCGGTCTGCGAACGGAGTCGCAGGACTACGGGCGTCAACGATGTCCAGCTACTTCTCTGCCAGGCTTGTCGCGCTGCGGTCATCGGTATCCAAATTCGCGAACTCGACGTTTGATCGTTTGGCGTCATCGCGGCCGACCGTCAACACCATGCTGTCGTCAACTTTGTCTAGCTTTGTATAAGCCGGGTGATGCGATTGCTTGTAAGGGTTGTTGTGCCGCGTGTTGTAACAACAGATCAGCGCCCAACGCGGATGATCCGAGCGATTCGCTGCGCTGCAGTGCAACAGGTTGGAGTGAAAGAACAAGGCGTCGCCGGGATCCATTTTGCAGTGGACCAATTCCAATACTTTCTTGGCTTCGTTGACGCGTTCCATCTCAGCACCGGCCTGGTCGCCGGTCAGCACATGATTGACCCGCCCCATCCGATGCGATCCCTTCAAGACTTGCAGGCAACCGTTTTCTTCGGTTGCCTTGTCGACAGCGATCATCACGCTGCACAGATCGGGAAAAAGTAATCCGTTTTGATACCAATACCCATAGTCTTGATGCCAAGCCCAAGCCCCGCCGACTTTGGCATCTTTCAGGATCATTTTGGAGTGATAGTGGTAGACTTCGTCCCCAAGCAATTGCTCCACAGCATCGACAATCCGATGGCAGCGAGCGAACATCCCATAGATGCCATCCCCCGGATGATTCCACAGTGACAAACGGACGTCGGCTCCGGTGCCGTCATCCCGCGTGGACGAGGCTTTGTCCATGGCGTGATCGTTGGTGGCCGTTTCTTTCAGCACCCCAATTTCTTCCGCGGAAAAGAGCTGGCGTGCAAAAAAGAATCCATCGCGGTCGAAGTCGGCGATTTGTGCCTCGGTCAATGTGGGCATATCGGGTGTCTCGCAAGAAGTGGAGTTGGCACTTTATTAGACTGTCACCGTGGTTTGCAAAGTAGCCACCCTCCGAGACTTCATCACAAGTTTCCGTTGTTGTCGTCCGCGGCCGGAGTCGCGGGGTTGCGATCGCTGCGGCTATACTTAGGCATCGCCATCTTCCGCCTTGCACGTCTCCTGCCATGTCTCGATTTAGCTGCCATTTTTCTTGCTGCCTGATTCTGTTGGCTTCGACTTCCGCGTGGGCCGAGGACGAAGTCGATTTTGCCCGGCAGATTTTGCCGATTCTTTCCAACAAGTGTTTTGTCTGCCACGGTCCCGACACCAACCAGGAGCACACGGATTTGCGTCTGGATTCGTTTCAGGCGGCCACGGTCGACCGTGGCGGCTATCGGGCGATCAATCCAAGCAAGCCACAAGAAAGCGAGATCCTCAGCCGGATTCAGTCGATTGACGATCCGATGCCACCGGCCGACGCAGAAAAACAACTCACCGCCGCCGAGCGAGACTTGATCAGCCGTTGGGTTCTGCAAGGCGGCCAGTACGCCGAGCACTGGGCCTTTGTGCCGCCGGCCAAGTCGACCGATCATGCATCGATCGACGCGTTCATCGCCGCCGAACTGAAACAGAACGGAATCGCATTCGCTGAACCAGCTGATCCCGCCACGTTGGCGCGTCGGGTTGCCTTGGTCCTGACGGGATTGCCTCCCGAGCCAGGACAGCTTCGACAGTTCATGGCTGATTCGAGTGACGTTGCGTATGAACGTCTCGTCGACCAGTTGCTTGCCAGTCCTCGATTCGGCGAGCATCAAGCCCGTTACTGGCTGGACGCGGTCCGCTACGGTGACACACACGGATTGCACTTGGATAACCGCCGGGGGATCTATCCGTACCGCGATTGGGTCGTTAACGCTTTCAATGACAACTTGCCACTTGACGACTTCATCACCTGGCAGATTGCCGGTGACCTGCTACCGAATCCAAGCTTGGAGCAGCAAGTTGCCACGGGCTTTGTGCGTCTGAACCCGAGCACCGGCGAGGGTGGCGCGATTGCCGAGGAGTTTCAAGCAAAAAACAATTTTGATCGTGTGGAGACTTTGGGCACCGTCCTGCTGGGCATGACGTTGACGTGTGCGCGTTGTCACACCCACAAATACGACCCGATTCCGCAGACCGAGTATTACCGGTTGTTGGCGTTTCTTAACAGCACCTCCGAGCCGGCTCTGGACGGCAATTCGTACACCTACGGACCCACGGTCAGCGTGCCCGAGAATCAGGCCGCTTGGAAGACGTGGCGGACTTTGGAACAAGCTCGCGATGAAGTTCTCAAGGCCGCCGATCCGATTCTGCGATCTGCCGATCGGATGGCGTCCGTCGTCCAGTACGCCGAGTCGACGACACCCTGGAAGACGGAAAACTGGAAGATCTGCAAACCGTTATCGGCCGAAAGCGAGATGCCCGCAGACGAGAAGCAGTGGTCCAAAGCAAACGGATTACCCGGCGCGATCTCCGGCCGCAACGCGCGCGGCAAATTGCCCGGTGTCGGCCAGGCCGTGTGGGTGACCGGAGTCATTCAAGTTCCCAGGGAACAGAGCATCTGGCTGACGATTTCGGGTGGCGTCGGCAGTGCCGTGCTGGTGGATGATGCGACCAAGCCAGTGATCACGAAACAGTCCAGTGACCGCACTGAGATTGAGACAATCAAGCTTGCAGCGGGCAAGCACGCTTTGCAAGTCAAGATTCTTGGCCACAGCGGAAGCTCGGAAATCGAAGTCCGAGTCGAAAACGCTTGGGAGTCGTTGGCCAAAACAAAAGACTGGCGGGCTGTTTCCGCACAGGATCAGTTGCGAATGTTGGCCGATTCCAACGGCCCGATCTCGCAAGCCAACTTTCGCGATCAAGCCAATCAGGTCGCCAAAATCATTCGACAGGCGCAGGCTAATTTCACCACCAGCCTGGTCGCTCAAGAACTGCCAAAACCACGGGAGACGCGTTTGCTGAAACGCGGCGAGTACGATAAGCCTGTGGGCGAGCCGCTTGAGCCGGGCATCCTGACGGTGATGGGTGCATTTCCTGACGGCGCGCCGCGTAATCGGCTGGGCTTGGCTCAGTGGCTTACCTCCCCCGATCATCCTTTGGTCACGCGGGTCTTGATCAATCGCGTTTGGCAACGAGTTTTCGGCGACGCGCTGGTCCGCAGCCCCGAGGACTTTGGTTTGCAAGGCCAACAGCCGACTCATCCCGAATTACTTGATTGGTTGGCCGTGGAACTGCGAGAAAGTGGTTGGGATATCAAGCACATGTTGCGTTTGATGGTGACCAGCCAAACATTTCGCCAAAGTTCTGCGCGGCGCAGCGATATCAGCGATCCCGAGAATCGTTTGGTGGCCCGTGGCCCGAGTCACCGATTGGATGCGGAAGTGCTCCGCGATCTGGGGCTCTGGTCGAGCGGGTTGCTTGATCCAATCATGGGCGGGGAAGGCGTCAAGCCGTATCAGCCGGGCGGCATGTGGATGGCACTCGCGCACCCGGCTAGTAACACAAAGTTGTATGTCCAGGATAGCGGCCGCAAGCTGTATCGGCGCAGCTTGTACGTTTACTGGAAACGCACCAGCCCGCATCCGATGATGACGCTGTTTGATGCACCGGATCGCGAATCTAGTTGTGTACGCAGGTCACGAACCAGCACGGCACTGCAATCGTTGGGCCTGTTAAACGAGACCCAGCGAATCGAAATGGGGCGAATGTTGGCGGAGCGATTGTTGCGTGAGCGTGACAACGACGCCGATCGGCTGACAATGCTGTTTGAACTGCTTACCTGCCGCGGACCGAGCGAAATCGAGCGTCAGAGTTGTGAGAAATTGTTGGGTGCGATGCTGAAGCGTTACGGCGGCGGCGAGTCGGATGCGGTCAGCTTGCTTTCCATTGGCGAAGTGGAGCGAGACACATCCTTGAACGTGACCGACCATGCGGCATGGACTCAGCTGTGTGTCACCGTGCTGGCCAGCGATATCGTCATCTTGCTTTATTGAATGGATTCAACATGCCGCTAGGGATTATGGCCGACGCACTGATCACCAATGATGCGGTGATTTTCGGCATCTTGATGATGATCTTGGGGTTCGTTTTTTGGACCAGCAGTTTACAGCATCGATTCTGGGTTCGCTTTTACAAGCTCTTTCCGATGCTGTTGTTGTGCTATTTCCTGCCTTCATTGCTGACGCTGTTCGGGATTGTTGATCCGGAAGCGTCCAAGTTGTATTTCGTTGCCAGCCGCTATCTGCTGCCCGCAAGTCTGGTGCTGCTGACATTGTGTATTGATTTGCGCGAGATCATGAGATTAGGCCCCAAGGCGATCGTCATGTTTGTAACGGCAACGGTTGGCGTGATCGTTGGTGGGCCACTGGCGATCTTGATCGTAGGTAGCTTCAATCCCGAACTGGTCGGCGGCGAGGATGCCGAAGCCGTCTGGCGTGGACTGTCGACGGTTGCTGGATCTTGGATTGGCGGCGGAGCGAACCAGTTGGCCATGAAAGAGATTTTTCAACCCAGCGAAGAACTGTTTAGTGTGATGGTTGCGGTGGATGTGATCGTTGCTGAGGTTTGGATGGCGTTCTTGTTGCTGGGCGTCGGCAACGCAAAGTGGATTGATGACAAGTTAGGTGCGGACGCGTCCAGTGTGTATCGTTTGCAAGAAAAGATGGAGCACTTTTCCAAGCAGACGGCTCGTGTGCCGACGACGAAGGATTTATTTGTCGTGCTGGCGATCGCTTTCGGAGCGACCGCGTTCAGTCATCTGGCTGGCGACGGCATTGCCCCGTGGATCGAGGAGAATGCGCCGCAGCTAAACAAATTCAGTCTCAATAGCCAGTTTTTCTGGTTGATTGTGTTGTCGACCACAATTGGCGTTTTGCTTTCGTTGACCAAGGCTCGCCGGATGGAAGGTGCCGGGGCCTCGAAGATTGGGACGCTATTCATCTTCATTCTGGTCGCCACGATTGGGCTGAAGATGGATATTCGAGCCGTGGTTCAGCATCCGGGTTTGTTCTTGGTGGGCGGTATTTGGATGTTGTTTCATGTGGTGCTGTTGGTTGTCGTGGCGCGAGTGATTCGAGCGCCCTATTTCTTTCTGGCCGTGGGTAGTAAAGCGAACATTGGCGGCGCGGCAAGCGCACCAGTCGTCGCGGCAGCATTTCATCCGTCGCTGGCCCCGGTCGGTGTTTTGCTGGCGGTGCTCGGTTACGCACTGGGAACCTACGGCGCGTACATTTGTGCCCTGGTGATGCAAGCGATCGCACCGTCGTAGTCGGCGAAAGAAGCTACAATGAGTCGGTCAGGAAAAGGGGTCAGGGTCAGGAAAAGGGCCTTTTCCTGACAATGAAAGCCTGAATCCCACTACGTTGACGAAACCGATGAATGACTCGCACCCCTTGCGGCAACACGAATTGATGGTCACGCGGCGGCAGTTATTTGGCCGCACTGCTCTGGGACTCGGTACCGCTGCGATGGCCGGTCTGATCGGCGATGATTTGCCGGCGGCCGACACCGGCAAGATCGGCGGCTTGCACCACCAGGCGAAAGCCAAGCGTGTGATCTATCTTTTCATGAGCGGAGGCCCGAGCCACCTGGATCTTTGGGATTACAAACCCAAGCTGGATGAGCTGTTTAATCAGCAGTTGCCGGACCACGTGCGTGATGGGCAGCGCGTGACCGGAATGACGGCGAATCAGAAAAACGGACTGCCGATCTGTCCCAGCAAATACAAGTTTGCCAAACAAGACAACCACGACAGCGGCGTTTGGGTCAGCGAATTGTTGCCGCACACGGCGACCGTGGCAAAAGAACTGTGCGTCATCCACAGCACGTTTACCGAAGCCATTAACCACGATCCGGCGATCACCTACATTCAGACGGGAAGCCAGATTCCCGGACGGCCAAGTTTAGGAGCATGGCTAAGCTACGGGTTGGGCAGCATGAATGAAGATCTGCCACACTACGTGGTGATGCACGCCAAAACCAATTTCGCTGAACAAAGTCTGTTCAACCGGTTGTGGGGCACTGGCTTCATGCCGTCCGATCATCAAGGCATGTTAATGCGCAGCCAGGGCGACCCGGTTCTGTACCTGAGCAATCCGGCAGGCGTGACCCGCGACGATCGTCGTGCGCAATTGGACGCCTTGGTGGCAATCAACCAGGGGCAACACGAACGTTTTGCCGATCCGGAAGTGCTGTCAAGAATCAAACAGCACGAGATGGCATATCGCATGCAGGCCTCGGTTCCCGAGTTGATGGATTTTTCACAAGAAACGGAAGAGACGTTCCAGTTGTACGGCGAGGATGCTCGTCAGCCTGGAACATTCGCCGCCTGTTGTTTGAATGCCAGGCGGTTGGCGGAGCGTGGTGTTCGCAATATTCAGATTTTTCATCGCGGCTGGGATGCGCACGGACGTTTGCCCACCGAGCACGAGTCGCAATGCCGTGACGTCGATCAAGGTTGTGCGGCATTGATCAAAGACCTGAAACGCCGCGGGATGTTGACAGACACGCTGGTGATTTGGGGAGGAGAGTTCGGACGCACGGTGTACTGCCAGGGCGGATTGACCCGTGAAAATTACGGGCGCGATCATCATCCACGCTGCTTTACAACTTGGATGGCCGGCGGCGGCATCAAACCCGGGATCACTTATGGAAACACCGACGACTACGGCTACAACATCGCCGATCCCGACGGCATTCCCATCATGCCGCAACCGACCAAGGAGACTTGGACGCCAGGCACGATGCACATCCATGACTTAAACGCAACCATCTTGCATTTAATGGGGATCGATCACAAAAGATTGACGTATCGATATCAAGGCCGTGACTTCCGTTTGACCGATGTTCACGGTCACGTAATCAAAGATATTCTGGGATAAAGTAGCGGAAGTGAATTTTTTCGCCGACAGCGAAAGTATGTCGTCGGACGCTCCGCAAACGATTCGCGAGGGAACGTTCGTTCTCGGAGAGGCTGTGAATTTATTGTCGACCGACGCTCTGCGTCGGAACGGAAAAACAAAACATTCGTTCGCGGAGGGAAGAATCATTGCGGAACATCAACATCGGCCGCCTTCTCTGCGGTAAAGACCTGAAGTTGAGCGACAGGAAACTGGGACTGTTGATCAACTTTAATGTCATGC
>JBFJVZ010000308.1:0-9893 GCA_041623895.1 Pirellulaceae bacterium
AATCGCATCGCCCGCTGGTCCCTGCTCCGCAATCTCGTCTCTTTGCTCTTGATCTTTCTGGGCCAGCCAGTTGTGCCAGGCCCTGGCATCAAAGGACGCGGCAGCCACTTGCGCGTCGTTGCTGACAGGAATCGCGACAAACTGATTCAGCGAAGTGCCGTCTTCTTTGAATTGTCGAATCTGACCGTCATTACCACTGACGAATAAAGTGTTGTCTTTGGAGAATCGAATCGCGTAGATCGATGCGTCTTCGATTTTGATTTGCCCAAGCTCTTTGATGGCCGCGTTACGATATTCGGCGACCTTCTTCTTCTCCTCGGGCTTACGGTCTTGGACCCGTTTGGCAATGATCTTTTTTAACTCGTCGGTCAGCTTGCCATCAAAATCGGCTTCCCAGATTCGAATTTCGCTTTTGCCGTCCAGGGTACCAGCGGCCGCCATCCGTTTTCCATCCGGACTAATGGCCACACTAAGAATCCGTCCTTCCAGTTTTGGCAACGCTCGGATCAAGTTCGCATCGTCGCCGATCTTCCGCGCGGTTTCGCGGAAGCAACGATAGATTTTTGGGATTCCGTCCGCACCGCCGACCAGGATTTCGTCGCGTCCCGGAAAGCGGTCGACGCTGCTCAATCCGCCAGATAGCGCGCCCGGGGTAATCGAAGTGATGTTGTCAATGAATCGCTCCGTTTCAACTTCGGTCAATTTGCACGACATGTCTCGCGCCACCGAAACCAGGTGCGTGCCGTTCTCGGTAAACACCGTGTCGCGAACCCAGTCTTCGTGAGCACCCTGATACAGGACTTGCTCTCCGCTTTCAGAATTGATCGCGCGAATCACATTGTCAGCAGCACCGAAGGCCAGCTTGGAACCATCCGGTGACCAACTAGCACCACTGAGCGCGTCATAGGTCACGGGCAAGGACAGGATTAGCTTTTGAGATGCGACTTCCCAAATCTGTACTTCGCCACTGACCGAGGGAGTACCGCCGACGGCCGCCAATCGTTTTCCGTCGGGCGAGAAACGCACCGAGTTGAGGCGCGGGCTCATGCCCACCAGTCGTCCCACCAGTTCACCGCTTTTTGAGTTCAACAAGACGAGTTCATAAAAACCAGCCACCGCAATCAGATCGTCGGTTGGCGAAACATCGATCGACGGCAGGGGTGGAGCGCCCGTATAGACTGGCGGGGCGTCTTTGGTGTACCTGGCAGCGGCGTCGACCGGCGCGTCATTAACGGCACCTTGCTCAACCCAGCGGCGAATCGTTGCGACTTCGGCATCGCCGAGAGGTTTCACCGGCGGTTTCGGCATTTCTGGACGACCGTCAGCAGACGTGATTTGATCGATTAAGTAACTTTCGTCCGGCTTGCCGGGCACAATTGCCGCTTCGCCGGTTTCGCCACCGGCAACCAATGATGCAAAGTCCGTCATCTTGTACGAACCAAGTTGTTTCGCGCCCTGATGACAGCCAAAACAATTGCGCCGCAAAATCGGCTCGACGTCTTTTTGGTAACTGACTTTCGCCGACTGGTCGGGTGGGGGCGTCGAGTCGTCAGCGATGGCCGGAGAAAGAAGTATCAGGAGTGAACAACTACTCAGAATCTTGGCAAGATTTGCAAGCACGGTATGCGCTCTGGGAAATGAGTTTTGGAGTTCAATGGTCAACCGCGCTTTAGCCGTTTGACCTGGAGGATTGTTATTCGGACCGCAGCAGATGTGGTGGCAACTCTCAACGTGAGTTTCGTGTGTGGGCAGGCACCAATCCGTCATCGGCGATCGGCCCGATGAGGGTAGCCCAGCAAGGGCAGGTGGGGGAGCTGAAAGCTGCGTTTTTGAGGCTTCTGCCGCCCTAAACAGTTTAATGTCGCAGCCAACTTCCGTCAATTCAAAGCCCCTCAGGTAGCTTCCATCATCGGTTTTCAAGCCGTTTTTTGATGTCTTCGAGGGCGAGTAGGGGGGCAAGCAGGCGGAGCCAGATGATTCGTTTGCTGATAGGTTGAAGCTCGCCAGGGTCAGCGATGGTGGATGGGGCAACTGACTGCGCCGCGACCCACCATTCGCTTTGAAGGCCGCGATCGGTGGGTCGGCGCGGCGGATCGATTCGGTTGGAATAATTTACGACCTCGTAATGTATTTCCTTCGATGAAACCTTCTCCCGTTTCACCGCACCCTTGACCGACCTTACTTTCTCGCGAAGGAATAGTGATTCACAATCGCGCAAGCTTATTTCGCTGCGGTTGATTCAATCAAGCGAAGTTTGGTTAACGTCTGCTCAAGCTTCAGCTGTGGACCAAAAGTGTCATATGGCTTGCGTTCGATGACGACGTTGACGTTTGCTGTGTGTCGCCGTTAGTATCCGCGGCTGGTGTTTTCCGTCGATGCCTCGCGTCCAGGTGCCGAATGATCGATTTTTGGATCGGACTCCCGATTGTCGTTCGCCTGATCGTATTATCGGTGGCGGGGATTCTTTGCGGCGGCTTGGCGAACCATATGATTTATAGTTGGGCATATTTTCCGCGCCCGATCAGTCCCTGGGCCAAGCCTACAGACGACGCCCCACCGCGAAAATCATCGGACTGTATTCCGATTCTGGGTTGGTTGGGGCTGCGGCGTGAGGCATCGATACATGGCAGCTGCTTTTGGCTGCGGCCGATTCTGATTGAGATTGGCTTGGCCGTCTCGCTACCCGCACTTTACTGGTATCAAACGCAAGTCGGCGGATTGCTGCCGGTCGTCTTCAGAGTGCCCGCCACGTTGACGGCGTTTGAGCCTTGGGGCACGCAAATATTTTTGGGTCATGCCATCTTGTTGGTGTTGATGACCGCGGCCACGTTTATCGACTTTGACGAACAAACCATTCCCGATCTGATCACAATCCCGGGAACGATTCTGGCATTGTTGCTTGCTTCGTGTTCGATTTTCTGGTTCATGCCGGCAGCGCTTCCGGCGGGCTTGCTGCCGGCGACGTTTTCTCTTCCCTGGTGGCCGCCCGCTGCGAAATGGTCGACGTCAACAGGATTGTGGACGGGTCTGGCGATTTGGAGCGGTTGGTGTTTTGCTTTGGCCGACCGTCGATTGATTCTACGAAAAGGAATGTCCAAAGCGGTTCAGTTTTTCTTTGCGGGTCTGGTGCGTTATCCGTCGTGGAAGCTGCTGTTGGCGATTTGGATTGCCGGGATGTTTGGGATCTGTTTTGTCTTCAATCTCGGTGGCCCTCGCTGGCACGGATTGTTTTCGTCATTGGTGGGCCTGGCAGTCGGAGGCAGCATCGTTTGGGTGATTCGATTGGCAGCTTCATGGGCAATGCGAATGGAAGCGATGGGCTTCGGCGACGTGACGTTGATGGCGATGATCGGCGCCTTCGTCGGCTGGCAAGCTGCGACCCTTGCGTTTTTCTTATCGCCCGTTGCGGCGTTTGTGATCGTGATCATTCAATATCTGATCACTCGCGAATCGCGGGTTCCCTTTGGACCCTATCTGTGCGCGGGCACGATGCTGACCATCCTTTTTTGGGACCGAGTCTACAGCGGATGGCTTGCGGAAAATTTGCCCGTCTTTGCCAAATTTGGCGGGATCTGGATGCTGGTTGTGTTGGTCGTTTTAATGATCGCGATGCTGTGGACTTGGCGCGTGATTAAGGAAGCAATCTTTCGCTGATGCTGATTGTCAGGGCGTCAATTGACCGACACCCAGCGAGACCCCGAAGGAAGCTGCCAGCTAGTCGAATGTCATCGCGTAGTTCTGTTGCAAGGCGTCCTCCAGAGCGACACCACGCTTGGTATCGCGGAACATCTGGCCAAAGGCAATTGGATCTGTCGCGATCAAGAATTGAACCAGCAGCCCGCACGTCGGCCAACGATCTTGTTCCAGCTTCGTTGCTCGCAGCAGCCCCAGCAGCGAGCCATGTCGCTTCAATTGCTCGATCACACGATTGCGTTGGGCGTTTTGCATTTTTTGGTTCGGCACAATGGCAAATTGCACGGCGTTGGCGATGCCCATATTCAGCCAGGGGATGCCTTTCGCATCGGAATAGAGCCGTTTGGCGAAACCGAGGCTGTAACCCCAGGACAGCCCTCGCGCGATGTCGGGACTGACTTTGTTGACAATCGCGGTCTGCAAGAATCGCTTGGCACCCTCGCGAACGCCGCCGCGACCTCCATGATTGGGATTGTTCATCACCTTTTCTTCAAAGGCGGCGAACCTGGTAGCGGAGCTGAACACGGCCAGGATTGCTTTGCCCCGCCAGACCGAATCGCCTTTGGGAATCCCGAACATCTGATTGAGTTGTTCGTTCATGATGTCAACGTATCGCCGCAGCGGCGCGATCACCGGCTCGGGCAGATCGGTAAAGATCAGTGTCGAGTCAGTTTCATCGATGCGAAACGTGCCGACATCTTGCAAAGTCTTGGCCGCGTCACTGAGAAACTTTTTGTGTTCATTGGTGGCATCTGTTTGCTCTTCCTCCTCCGGCCACTCTCGCAATTGGTCGTTACTGGCTGCCAGCCGGCCGGATGCCGCCTGATTGGCCTTTCTGGTGTCCACCAGAAATAACTGCTTTCCCGGCGGATAATACCGCAAACGATAGCTGCCACGGCCGATTCGCATCGCGTAGATGTCGCCTGATTTGACCGTGACGCTCCGTCCCGATTGCAGTTTGTATTTCAAGAAACGGAGCCCATGACCGCGACGGTCAAACTGCAATGATTCCAAGTTGGCATCCAGGATCAACAAGCCCGACTTGAGTTTCAAAACCAATGGCTGACCAATCAATTTGGAGAGGTCCAGGGGAGAAAGTAATCCATCCAGCTGAACGTCACGCGGCGGCTGGTTATCAAGTTCGTCAAAAACAACTTCCGTCTCAGGCATCGGTTTGTCGTCATTTGCTTTTGCGATTGCCGCAGCCGGCTTCAAGACCGCCTTGTTGAAGCTGAATAAATGAATTGATTTCTGGACCGCCGAGACGATCAGACCTCGGGAGGTCAGCGGAACAACGTGACTGACGCCACCGGGCAATTCGATCAGCTGCAGCGGCTTGGGCTGGCCGATCTTCAAGATTTGAAACCCATCCTTCGCACCAGCAATCAGCAAGTCATCGTCCAGAAAGCGAGCGTGCATCAATCTTTCGACATCAAGCTTCCAGGCTTGAACCTGATGACCGTCGGCCAGATCCCAAATCTTCAGCGAGCCTTCGCGGTCAACTGAGGCAAGCAGCTGGCCGCTGGGCGATACATTGACTCGCTGCATCACGCCATCATGCGAACCAAATTCCGCCAGCACTTCACCCGTTGCGGCGCTGCATTTTAAGATTGTCGCCTGCCCCGGCATCCCCTTCCTTGGCATTGCCCCGACATAGACGTGTTTACCATCCGGTGAAAACGCGACCCCGTTGCTGGCCGTCAACTTTTGCTTGATGCCGGCGATCAGCTTTCCGTTGGTGGCGTCGTAAAGCATCGCGCGACCGATCATGCTGGCAACGCCAATCGTGTTTCCATCGGCGGAAAAGGCAACGCGTGTCGCCGGTGACACACATTTGCTCTGCCACACCTGTTCACCCTTTTGGATATCAAACAGTGTTAAGGCATTCGGATAAGAAGCGGAAGCAACAAGCGGCTTGCCGGGAGCAAAGGCAAGATCCACGACCATCGACTGGGATGGTTGCCACTGACGAATTTTTTTCGATGTCGCCAAGTCAAAAATGGTCACCCTATTGTCGGCACCACCGACCGCCATGAATCGCTCGGTCGAATCGACTGCAAGTGCAAACGCAGCCTTGTCGCCGTGTTGGAACGTGCGAAATGAACGCAGCTGTAAGTCCTGTGCGTTGACTGGGGACAGCGAGGCAAGGAACACAGAAAAACAGCAAAGGACGCAATGGTTGGAAATCGTGCGCATTGCAACGCTCTTAATAATGCGGAGGTTTTTCGTCCAACGGATCGGTTGTCGTTTCAGCTGCTTGTTTCAATTCGCCGATGACGGATTCCAGGCTGATGATTCGTCGCTGCATGCGCTCGATCATGCTCGCCTGGTGCGTGACGACTTCGTTCAACTGGTCGGAGATCCGTTGCACGTGAGCAAATTGAAACTCCAACTCTGCTACGCGGTTTACCAATGCTTCGGCATCATTCATGAGCGCTAATTCTCGCTGATGCAATACAGGTATTCTTGCCGGTGGCTGCCTTCCATGTGCGCCACACGCGTGAAGATTTGTCCGCCACAAATTGTCGGGGTCGCAAAGACACTGGTACCAAGCTTGTTCTCGGCGACCAGCTGAAATCGGTTCGTGCCAGCCTTGAAGATAAACGATTCACCGCCTTCATTGGTTGCGAAAATCAGATCACCGACCATCACGGGCGAACTACTGAAGGTACCACCCAGGCGAGCTTTCCAAATTTCTTTTCCGTCGCTGCAGCGAAGGCACACTGCCACGCCGGCATCCAAGACCGCGAACAGGTGATCATCACGGCATAGCATCGAGGGCACGTAGGCGCGAATGTCGTCTTCCCAGACAACTTTACCGGATCCATCGGCCGAGACGGCGGAAATATGGTTCTTGGGATATCCGCCGCTGGTAAAGATGTGCGTTCCGTCGCTGACTGCCGATGTCACACACTCGGTCGTCGAGCCCTCGATCTCCCAATGCGTTTGTCCCGTAAGCGGATCGAGGCTGGTCACCAGATCGCAACCTGTAAGGATCAGTTGATCGCGTCCGGCTGCGTTGACGATTACCGGCGACGCATAGTTCGGCTTTTTTGGCCGGCTACGTTTCCAAGCCAACTGCCCCGTCGATCGCTCCAGCGCCATGATCACCCCGCCGCCTTTGTTATCGGCCGAGACAATCAGCAGATGCTTGTACAGTGCCGGTGAGGAACCGTAGCCTTGGTGGACTATGTAATCGCTAATCTTTCGTTGCCAGAGAATGTCGCCCTTCAGATTCAGTGCCGTTGTCCAGACAGCTTCGTTGTTCAGAAAGTTGACATACAACTGCTCACCATCACAAGCGATGGTGGTCGAAGCCAGCGAGGCTTTTTCGTTTTGTTTTTTGTTTCCCTTGGTTTTCAGTCCACCGCTGTGAACGATTGATTCCCAGACCGAATCGCCGCTTCCGCGATGGAAACAAAGAACTGTTTGCAGATCACGATCCAAGTCCGCCGCAGTAATGTAAACACGCTGTCCGACAACGGTCGCGCTGCCGTGACCACGTCCAGGAAGCGGAACGCGCCAGCGGATATTTTCCGACTCGCTCCAACGCGTCGGTGGGGTTTGTTCGCTGGAGGCGATCCCATCGCCCGCCGGACCACGCCACCACGGCCAATCAATTTGGGACTTCTTCAGCAGCTCTAGCGAATCCGCACTTTGCGCCGTCAGCGCTGGAGACAAAACAACTCCGATCAGGCAAAACACTGAGAAGCGTATCAACGATGACGACATTATTTCTCGCTTGGATCAATGCTGGGGATGCAGATCATTGCCGGGGAAAGCGACTCGATATTGTATACAACGTTTGGTAATGTGCGTGGCACCCTCGTCGGATCGGTAATGCCGTGTCTTTCGGCTCGGCAGGAGTCCCACCCGTCGTACCCTCCCATCAAGTCAGCCGTCCGTGATCACGGCGTATTGCCGCGGGCCGTTGCGTCCAATCCACAACGTGATCGGTTGTTCGCCGCAATTGCGCAATCGCTTCTGCAGCCTCGCGGGATCGAACTCTACTCCTCGGCTCTTGATCCGTTGAGGATAAAAGTCTCGCAATCGAAGCTCTCGTCTTAGTTGCCGATCGTCGCTGCTGCCAATCCAGAGCACCCTTTCGGTGATTGCCAATTCTTTTGGCGGTGGAGCATTCGTCGCTAACGTCAAGAATCCGGCGGGGCCGCCCAAGGTTGATAAACCGTATTGGATTGCGAACGCGTCCGTCAGACCGGCTGCACGAATTGCCGCATCGGGATCGATCATGAACTCTCCCGGCGAGTCGTCGATGTCAGCCGGAATGTCCGACGGGACCGAAGGCGCAAAGACAGTCTGATGGCCGTCACGATCGACAATCAGGGCACTCTGGCCAAGATCCGCCGGCAAGCCGTGGATGGCTAAGAAATTCTCTCGCACATTTCCCAGTAGCAGTGACTGCTCGCGGACAGATCCCCTGAGCGAGATAAAAACACAATGGCTTTCTGGCAAGTTCGACCGGTCCAGCGACGCAGCCGGCGCAAGCTTGATTAATGCCGCAGGACTTTTGCCGACCAATTCGCAGACTTCCGACCACGATGGTGAATACGATTCGGGACGACTGGATCGCCGGCCATCGCTGCGTCGATCCGGATCGATGTGAATCGCAGCCCAAGGGAACATTGGATACAAGCGCACGTCGGCGCAAACAACAGCTGCCGTCGATCTGGCTCCCAAGTTCGCCGCCGCCATGCTGACAAGTCGCCGATCCGAATCGATCCCAACCACGGGGCCGCGGCCGGCAAGTTGCAGCGTGTCACCGCCGATACCGTTGCACAAGTCATAAACGGACAGGTCAGCGAACCATTGGGATTTGACACGGGCAACCTGCCACGGTGTTGCTTGTTGAAGCGATTTTTCGGTGACCCACCACGTGCCAACACCAAATTTTTCGCGAGCCTTCCTTTGCAGACTTGCCGCTGTCAACAGATCCCGCGACAAGTCGTCGCCGAACTGTCGCCGCAATGATTTGATCTTTGCGGGCGACGGCGGCGAGTCAGCGAGTTGTTTCAGCATCGGCATCAGTTGCCGCAGTTGATCGTATTGCAATTCGGACAAACAAGACCTGCTGGATTCGAGGGTACAGCGGATGCGTCGGCCGTCGACTCGGATTATACGCGGCTTGCCGATTGGCGCGATTGGAAGCAATTCGATGCGGTCGGCTGATTGTCAAAAGTCTCATTTCTCGCGGGCCGATTTCCAGACAGTGGTGTGTTCCTTTGGCACACGATCGCGTTCCTCCCAGGCGATGAATTTCATGTTGACTCCCATTCGTCTTGGTGCCCTGTTTCTGGTTGCCGTTGGCGCCCCATTTTTGGCATCGGAAACCGAAGTTGGACGCCGCGCCGTCCGCAGCGTTACGAATTCTCTGCGCGGTGAAAGTTCGGACATGCCAGGCAGCGGCTGGAGCCGCGACGGCGGTGAATATGCCGGACATTCGCATTACGAAGTCGAAGAATTGCGAAGAAGATCGCTGGATCGCTATCGGTACGAAGAAGAACTCGCGCGCAAACTTGGTGGTTTGCCCCAGGAATCGGAGGCTTTGCCAGAATTGGTCGGTACGCAGATCTCAGATTTGCGTGACGTGTTGCGATTCGACATCACGCCGGATGACGTGCCAAAGAAATTTTCACGAGTCAGCACGGTGCTTAGTGATCTTAGTCTGCGAGCCCTGCGGGTCCCGCTGGTTACCGGGACGAAGGCCGAAGATATCGCCGGCACGCTTACCTACTATTTCGACACCAGCGGCAAGCTGCAAAGGCTGACCATCCACGGATTCACCGGTGAGCCAGGCAACTTGCTCAATTTGATGACCGGGCAATATGGATTGCGCAGTGAGCCAACGTTAGAAGCCGGCGTGTATACACGTCGCTGGAACGGCCAACCCGTTCATTTTCTTCGGCTCACGCATGCACCGGTTGTTTTCTCCGACGCGATTCACCAAAAGTACACCGTGTTTCTGGAACTCAATCAGCCCGATCTGGCCTACGGGATTAGCAGTGAAGCTCGAAAGATTGTTTCCTCGGACCGGGTGACCGGACGTTGGTAATGCGAACAACTTTCTGATCGCATAATGCATGCGCTTCTTTGGTGGCGGAATTCGGAAGAATTCCGAATCCGTCGTCGTTTGCTCATAGGCTGTGAATTTATGATCGTCGTCGTTCGCTCCGCGAACGATC
>JBFJVZ010000309.1:0-9860 GCA_041623895.1 Pirellulaceae bacterium
CGATGACTTTGCGAATCACGTCGTCGCTATGACCACGTTGAACCAAACCAATGGTATAGAGCGGCCAATTTGTCCAGGCGAGGCTTTCGTTCATCGCTTTGCTAGTCTTGAAGTCATCGTCCGGCCACAACATGCGAAACTCTTCACGCCGTTTTCCGCGTTTTGGGACCTTTGCCTGTTCGGCGGCCGATAGTTGTGATGAGTAAGAAACATCGGTGCCAATCGCAACCGCGTCGGGCCCGAATTTTTTGATGACATGATCGATGTGGTCCAGCAGCGCGCTGATATCTCCCGTCCCACGGAGGTACCTGGGGATGCAGCAAATGCCGATGTAACCCCCCGAATCGACGATTGCCTTGATCACGTTGTCGGGTTTGCTGCGCACGTGAGGATAGATCGCGGCGCATGTCGAGTGGCTTGCCACAACGGGACGCGAAGACGTTAAGGCTGCATCCAGGCTGGTTTTCCAGCCGCTGTGCGCACAATCGGGAATCACACCTACGCGGTTCATTTCGGCAATCGCGTGGCGGCCGAAGTCGCTCAGTCCCGCATCGCTTTTTTCGCCGCAACCGTCACCGATCATGTTGCGACGCTGATAAGTCAGATGCATCATTCGAATGCCCAGCTGATAAAAAACACGGACGTAGCGAAGCTCATCCTCGACCGATAACCATTGTTGTGTCAAAGGAACGCCATTGCCCGTTAAATAAAAACAGTGGCGACCCTGCTGTTTGGCCATCGTGATATCGCCGGGGACGGCAGCCTTGAAGACGAACCCGCGAAGCAGATCGGTCGTGTAGGTGTGCCGGGCCAACCGCTTGATCAGCCGCATCGGGTCTTGGCCTTCTTCGCCCGCGTTGTTGAACACACAGGTCACGCCTGACGCTCGCCAGGCGTCACGGAATTCTTGTTGCTGGACCGGGTCGGTGACGAATCGCGTCATCGTCATTTCTTCCCGCAAGTCTTTTAACTCGACATCCGACGCGCCAGCCTGGACTGCTACCGCTAATGCATCACCATCGACGGCAGCCCGCGGCCCGAAACCGTAAGCATCAAAAACGATTGATTCTGCATGCAGCTTCAATCCGCGATCAATCTCCGCTGGAGACGGTTTCAGGATTCCCAGCGCGACATCGCGTGATGACTGGATCTTCGGATTCAGGCGTGCCGTCAAGTCGCTGACCGGATCTCGCTTTTTCTCTTGCGCGCGACCGGTGCGATCGAAGAGCGACAACGCAGATACTCCGACAAGTGAACTAAGGAAGTGGCGGCGATTAAACATATCCAATGAATCCTGAGGTAAGCGTCAATGTCGGTTGCGTCGAAATCACGCCGAAGTCTACGAGTATACAATGTTGGAGCCTTTCACTTCGCCCATGGCCAGTAGTCGTCCGAGCACCTGTGCTTCTTGTTTGTGCCTACCCGCACATTGATTTCGATTTGCGCCTTGAGCCACTGAGCTTAACAACAATAGTCAACAGTCAGGCAGATTCATGAACCGTGCCGGCAAACCTTTTCCGCTATTCAATCGTATTGTCGTGCTGGTGATAAGCAGCGGCTTGTTGATCGGTCTGGTCGTCACTTTGGCCACAGCGAAATTCCGCAACAACTTGGATATCGTTGATGGATTTTTGATGGCCGTTTTCTTCTCGATCGCTTGTGGCGGCATTTATCTCAGTCTGTTCTGGAGGAACCAGACGGCAAAGGAACTGGAAGAAGAGCACTCTTTTCCATCACCCGAGCAACCGGACATCCCTGAACGCGCACTGACCTACATGTTTCCAGGAATCCCCAAATCGGGTGTCGTGTTTGTCGATACCGATGATGGTCTGATCCATTTCAAAGATTGTCATGTGCCCCGCAAGTTTCTGTCGTCGGCTCAAGCGTGGTACAGTTGCCCGATCGGTGATCTGAAAGGCGTGCACGTTTTCCGCTATCGGGGCGAGTCACTGACGGTGGTAACGCCGACGGGCAAAGCACTGATTCCGGCCACTGGTGACAAGTATCCGGAGTTGCGTAAAACTCTGACCGGCCTGGTACCCCACAGTCAGCCGGGCTTTTCAACCGACCATCCAATGATGGGCATGGTGTACGTAGCGGGCGCACTGCTGGGCTTGTTTGCCGGTGTGTTCCTGACACCCCGCAATGCCGGCGATTCGACTTTGGGGCTGTTCGTCTTGACTGGCACTATTTTTGGAGTCGCCGGGATTCACTTGCTGGTCTACGTGGCGGATCGCTGCCTGAAAACCGGCTTGGCTCAACCGCTGGGCTTTGGCATGATTGGGGCATGGATCGGCATCGCCATCAGTTCCGCACTTGTTGGCGTAATCGGTTGGGCGCTGGGACCGATGATCGCAATGGCGGCAACGGGCTGTGTACTGGGAGTCGGGTATGGTGTTTGGAAACAGTCCCGCGAGCGTGGTTAAGGTCTAAGTTGTGGGGAAATCTATGGGCTCGAGCCGAGCTGCATTTTCGCGATCCCGTAGACCAGAAATGGGGGAGTCTGAACCGTCAACACGCCGTCTTGTATTTGGAAGTCAAGCGGTTGTGGCTCGCTTTGCTCCGGAGTCAAGAATTGGACGCCGGAGACCGTCGTGTTGTCCGGCAACACGAATTGCACGCCGACGCCGTCAGCTGCCAACGGTTTCTCGTCGGCGATGCCGCGGCCTGAACTCGGTTTCCCCTTGCGCTTTGCCGGTTCCTCGCGGTCATAGTTGACAAAATGCAGCGCCAAAGCGTTACGGCTGGCAGATCGGCTAGCCGACACCCGCACCGCCGGTGACGCGGTAAACCGGCTTAAGCGTGATGTGTGCACCTCCGGCATTTTGCTGGTGCCAGCAGGCAAGACAAGCGAATAACGATTCTGCACTTCGGCATTTGCCAAGTCATCGGGCAGGACGTCAAACAGAACATGACTATCCAGTAATTGCTTGCCGAGCGAGCGAAACGCTTGCAAGTCGTCAAGCCTTCCCTGATGGACCGCGCGGCGAGGAAACAACAATAGCACTTCGGCGTGAGAACGGTTCGCGCGGAAGATGTCGTCGTGTTCTTTCAAAAACTGATAATAAAGGATAATTGTTTCGCGAGCCTGCGGATCGGTGAATCGGGTGTAGAAGCCCATCGGTGCGCCGCCGTTAGCAGCCAGCTCCGCGATCGCCGCGCGGATGCGAGTGTTCTCGTATTTTCCGAGTGTGAATGGCTTGTCATCGAACGCGCCGCGAACGTACCTGGCCTGCAATGTTGCGTCGCCAAAGAATCCATTGGCCAAGTCCGTGTAGTTGGCCGCCGCGCCGGTGCTGTACCAGAGGTAATCTTCATCGGCTCCCCACCACTGGCTCGGCAACAGGCATCGCTCATCGCCGCTGATTTGCTGGAAGTTTGACAAGTGATTCCACTGCGCCACGATCAGGTTCGGTTTCAGCGAACGGCCGTAGCGTACGAAAACTTCATCAAAGACTTGTTTGTTCGAGATTTGTGACCAGCGCAGCATCTCACGACGCAGCGGCGTCGACTGTTCTGGATCATGCCAACAAACGAGCTCTTCGAATTCATGCGATTCCAGGTTGGCGATGCCGAACATCTCTTGCATCTGCTGGCCGGTGAAGCGATCAGAAAGGTAATCGCGAAACTCACTGCGGCAGTGATCGCATAGGCAATTGTGGCGATAGAAATAGTTGGCGATGAAACCGTCGAGTCCTCGCTGGACGCCTTGTTTGACCCAAGCCTTCAGCACCTGCTGCCAGGCTGGGTTTCGCAGACAAGCCCAATACTCTTTCATGCCGCCGATCGAGTAATTCTGATTGACCAGGGGTTTGCCATCCCCATCGCGCTCCAGGAATTCCAAGGGATCTTTCACCGGGCGGGGACCGAGTCGATCTTCGTCCCAATGATCGCGGTAGAACTTAAAAAAACCACGGGGGCCATCGGGTCCATCCGGATCGCCGACCAGAAATTCAACATTGAAGTGGCCGATGACGCGAACGCCTCGCTGCCGTAACGCAGTGTTCTTATCCTGGAACCATTGGCCGCAGTTGTTCAATCCTTGCACCGGAAAGTGCGCCGGATAGCCGGCGTACTGTGGCGTGTGTGCCAGGCTCCAAAAGTGGGCACCATAGAATCCCAACTGAACCAGTTCCGGCTCGGCCTGATCAATGAACGACAAGTAACCGTCATCGGCATACTTGCTCCAGTGGGCCACCATCCGCGTGAACTCGAGTCGCCCCTGCGCCGGGGGATGCGTTGACTGCGCAGCGGCGTCTGCGGACACAATGATCAGCATGGCAAGCAAAACACGACAACATCTTGGCTGATGCATGAATGACCCACATCGCATTCGGGCTGTTAATTGTTGAGGGCGCGGCGAGGGAGCGGCCGGCTTGTTAATTTAGTGAGCGGTGACGCGTGAGCAGCCGGGCCTCGCGCACTACTCCGTAACTTACCGCCCACGGCTCGCACTTGCGTACGCAGAGACTACGATTCTTGCCGAAAAACGACGTCCCTACCCATCGGCCTGTCCTTCGGCGGTCTAGAATGTAGCCCAATTTTCCTAATCGCGTCACCGTTCGCCACGAGCATCAGAACTGAGATAGCAATGAGATCCTTGATTCCATTTGTCATCTTGGCGCAGTTAGCGCCGGCAGGGTTTTCTCAGAACAAGGACCCCATTCAGCCGCGAGAAAAGCCGCTATCGTCCGCAGGACTCTATGTGCCGGTGCCAGTCGACCTGTATGCATCGGACTCAATGGATGTCGAGTTTCCTTCCCAGCATGTTCAGGTCAGCGGCGTGCCATTTGAGTTGGTTTTGAAATCGAACGCCGACAATTTCTTTCTCAAAGACGCATCGTGGCCGAAGTGGCGCGAGGATCCGAGCCGGTACTATGCCGATTACGACAGCGGCCCGGAGATTCCTGGCGATCCGAGGCGTCCGTTGTTCAAAATCCCAATCGCCGATTACCAGTACGTGTACTTGTTGGCAGCGGCCGAGAACGACCAGGCGTTTTCCAATGTGGTCAGCTTTCGCATCGGAGCCTTGGATGGGTCGCGGCGGACAACGATCCACGACTTCGAGGCGGAAGTACCGCGATTCAGCGACAAGAGATCTCCTATCACACCGGTCGAGATGCCGCTGGCTGATGGCAAGAAGATGTTCTTGGTCAGAATTCCAATCGGTAAAGCATTCGCCCAAGATTTCCAAGACGAGTGGGCGCTCGATGTGGAGGTAACGAAAAAGTTGCGACTACAACTCCGCCGACCCGATCCCAACCGATATCAAATCCGACCGCTGGGATTGCCCAGTGGCGTTCACATTTTCGGCATGACCTTTGCCATTTCGCCGGTGCAAATGAAAGTCACCAGCGATGAATCGGGGCACGTTTTCAACGAACCGCAAACGCCGACATTTCATGTGAGTCTAACCAACAGCGGTAAACGGGCTGCCCCGGTGACGATTGTTGCGGAGGCCACCGATTACTACGGCGAAACCATCACGGTGCGGTCTCCGGAAGTCATCCTGGCGTACCGCAAACCTATGGCCTTGGACTTGAAGATCCCGGGAACCAAGCGTGGTTGGCACAAGCTGGTCGTGCGGGCTATTCGCAACGAGCGTAGCGAATATCTGCGACGGGAAACCAGCTTCGCACTGCTACCTGGGAATACACGCCGGTATCGAGACAAATCTCCGTTCGGCACTTGGGATTTTTGCGGGGGCCATTTTACGTCGCCCGATCCGGATGCCGTCGGACCGCTGTATGTGAAAGCCGGACTACGTTACGGCATGTTCAGCTTTCCCGCTGAAGCAAAACGGAAGTACGGTGTCCTGGCCGGGAATGAACCACGATCGGCAGAACTGTTGGCAAAGAAACTCGCCGAAGACCCGCTGTTCCCCAAGCGCGTCTTGATCTTTCACGAGAATGCCGTCTCCGGTCCTCACATCATGCGGACGCCGGATGTTTTCACGGGTCGCAAGCAATACCACTTTGATGAGCAGGAACAGGAACGATTTGACCAGCTTTGGGAGTTGGCCCACACCACGGCCAAGGAAACTCGCGAACAATTTCCCGATGCGAAACTGATGTTTGGAAACGGCAACCCGCATTTGGTCGAAGCATTCCTGCGACGCAAGTTTTCTAAAGAATTGTTCGATGCGCGCGGAAACGAAGCGGGCGTATTCATGCGCATGCCCGAGACACAGCCGTTTGATTTTGTCGCCAACAATGCGGGGTTGTGGATGGATCGGCAAATCCTGGATCATTACGGTTACCAGGAAAAGCCGATCTGGCAATGCTACGAAATCACTTATCCCGGAACGAACCACGGCAATCTATCGGAGCCGACGCAGGCCGCTTATTTTCTTCGCCACGCAATGCATTCACTGGCTTGGCACGTGCCGGTTATTCGCCAGGGTGTGATCAGCGACATGGGCAATTCTTATTACTACAGCAATTGGGGCTCGGCGGGATTCTGTCATGTGATTCCCGAATTGAACCCCAAACCTGCTTACGTCGCAATGGCGACAATGACACAGCAACTGGACGGCGCGACATTCGTGCGTGAACTGGAGACCGGTTCCCCAACAACCTACGCATTTGAGTTCCAGAAGCCAAAACCGGGTGGATTCGTGACCGTGATGTGGACATTACGTGGACATCGGACTGTGACAATCGATCCGGAGCCGAACCAGATCTTCGACATGATGAGCAACTCCGTGGCCGACTTGCAACTGACAAGCGAACCTATATTTGCTTCCACCGACAAAGCGATCAAGCAAATCAAGCTTGGAGCGGCCGTACATCGGGGACGCCCAGACAACGCACAGCTACTCTCGAGGCTCGACAGGTTGACTGAATGGGAGCAACTACAAGAAGGCGACCCGATCCTGGAAAACTACAATTTTGAAAACCCGCGATTGAAAGGTGAGTTTCAGCTGCAAGAGGTCGGCGATTTTGAAGGTGAAACCAACGTCTTGTCGGTCAAGCCGCAGTTACCGGTAAAAGAGAATGAGTTCCTACCCGTTTACACGGCGCTGAAGCACACCACCGGCATCGAAATCGAAGGCCAGCCCACCGAGATTGGCTTGCTCGTCAATGGCAATGGTGGTTGGGGGCGAATCATATTTGAATTCGTTGACGCGAGCGGACAAACATGGACTTCGATCGGTGCGGCCCAGGCTGGCGATCCGCCTCGTTGGATGAACGATTGGATGAGCAAGGAAGAACTGGATCGGATGGGTGACATGCAACTGGGTGACTGGAACACCAATGATCCCTGGCAACGCAGCCGGATAAATTTCGAGGGCTGGCGTTATTTGAAATTCCCGCTACCTGGAAACTATCCGGGCGAGCAATACCATTGGCCCTATTCCAGTCAATGGCGACATACCAGCGACGGAATCGTGCATTACCCGATCAAGTTCACGCGACTGATCATCGAAACGCCACAAAAGGTGTTGAAGGGGACGGAGTTCAAGCCAATCGCAAGGGCAGAGATCTATTTGAAAGAACTGATGGTCACCTACCGTCCGCCGGAACAAGCCTTTGTCGCTGAATGAGCGCGCGCTGTGACACTCCGCGAACGACAACTTTGAGCATATGTTTATCGTGCGATGATTTTTCAATCGGCAATCAGCCTCACGAAGTCGTCTCGCGCAATGGCGCCGGTGGGTACAGTTAACCGATGTTTACCGGCGGTGGGTGGAATCTTTTCTTGGTACGTTTGCAGCTTTTGTTGTTCGTCCAGCCAGCCGTATTCGAGCATCACTGCCTGAGGTGGCGCGATGCGGTAGATGCCATACAACTGAAAATCAATCAGCCCCGCTGGCCGTGGTCCGGCGTCCATTTTGACTTTCACCAGCACTTGCTTTTTTCGCGTCTGCGTTACGTCCGCGGTAGCCGCCAGCCAACCACTCGAAAACTCATTGTCGGCTGGAATCTGGCTCTTGCCGAATTCAGTCCAGCTATTTCCGTCATCCATCGAGAACTCCAGCCGATAATCGGCTTCGGGCGGAGGTGGCTGGGGCAGCTGATAGCGAGCCGCGGCACGGATCTCGAGCAATTCGGCGGGTGCCTTAAGATGAAAGACAACTTCGGCAGGCCGATTGTCTCGAGCCTGATATGCCAACCGCTGTTTTGGGCCACGGTACTTGTATTCCAGATTCTTCGACCGAAACCGAGTGGCCTCGAATTTCTCTTCAACAAGCTGTTCCGGTAGAGAGAAATCAGGCAACAAAGCGATCACGCCGCGTGAGCCGCACTGGTAATCGACCTGGCAGCCGTTGGGAGTCAATCGTGGGTAGATACCCTGTGCGACTTGAGTCACCGTCGTGAATTTCAGTTCATCGATGCCGCGGTTGTCCGATATCCAAAACCGCATTTGCCATCCGTAGCGACCCTTGACGATGTCGGTCAGGTCGACGTGAAAGCGACCCTGATCATCTTCCTCGAGCTCAATCTCATGCCACATCAGTCCATCGTTGGAGAGTGCCGCCGGGACATAGCCGCTGACTCGGCCTTCGACGACGAGACCACCCGTGGCGGGGCCCGTCATGGGGTTGGCATCGTCCGCGGGATCACCACAGATCACGTAAGGCGAAAAGTGTCGAAACGTAATCGAGGCAACTCCGCCGTCGCGACTGTACAGTTTTGGCGACGAACTCTGATGTCCCAGCTGCCCCGTGATGTGATGAACTCCGTCACGCGATCGCGGCGAGCTCAAGTCGGGCTGATACACGAATTCGCCATTGCAGTAACTGGCTTCGTTACGGGCGTTGGATTTGTCGCCGCTGTGCTGCGGGGCGATCGAGTTCATGAACGTCCAATTGCGCTGGGGACCTCCGGCCAGATGATGCCAGAAACGCCTGTGCTGAGGCCCGCCGAAATGATCACGGTCAAACCAGCGTGTGAAGCTTTCACCGGCGCGCAGCTGAACGATCCCCGGATGAGCCGCATAGCCGCCGTTGTAAAGGCTATACCATGAACCACCAGCGGCGACCTGTTGCCAGCCTTTTTTCATCGTTTCGAAGTCGCTGGGCCAGGCAAACGGGTAATGCGGTAGCGGCGGTTTTACGCTCTCGGCCAGTTTCGGGTCGCGAATGATGTCGTCGTAACCCGCCACCTGGCCATCGGTACGGAATAACAGACCGGCCATGTCGGTATCGAATGCGTGCCAGCGGCCATCGTAGAAAACTTCGCTATTAACGTGCCCCGGGAATGCTCGCCGACGAACTTTCAATCCAAGAGTTTGCCAGTAGGGTTCGTTCCAGGCGTGGACGGTGCCACATAATCCGTAGCCGTAGGAAAAGCGAGCACGGTTGGCGTCATACACAACACTCTCGTAGTCAAGCGGGTTAGCCGTATCCGGGGCTCGGCCGGGCACCGACCATTCCTGCGGCGACATCAAGTGGTATTGATGCGTGAGCATCCACAGGTAGAGCGAGATGGCTTGTTGTTGAGCTGTCTGTTTGTCAGCCGTGGCAAACCGCACGCAGTCTTCGATTTCTTGAAACGCGCCTTCACCTGCATATTGTGGATGGTCCGTGCGAATCGTTGGATCACCGACCTCGGCCAACACAGGCTGAGTGATGCTCAACCATAACCCAAATGTCAGTCCTCGCGTCAATTGAGAAAACCGTATTCGTTGCGTCATGATTCACTCGTTCTTCTTTACGTAGCCACGTAGGCCAGGGCCTGCTGGAGAGTGTCCGGCTTAGTTAGGAGCTGCTGCTCAATAATTATGAAATAAGATAGCGGTGAAAGCGTAAAGCTGGACCGCCCCCCAAAGAACAGGTTCGCATCCAATAAGCTGCGGAGCAGCGAAAGCGTAAAGCCTGGGGTGAGCCAACGAGCGACAGCGAAGTTGGTGTAACC
>JBFJVZ010000310.1:0-9847 GCA_041623895.1 Pirellulaceae bacterium
CAAGCGTTTTCCGACGCTTCGGCTCGGCGGGAGCCTCGCCCTCCCAGGAAACTCATGTTGTCTTGGACGCAACAAACGGATGTTTGCTATTGGCCACAAATACTCCAGATTCCGATGTTTTCATCAGCCCAGGGCGAGGCTCCCGCCGAGCCGGTAATGCCGGATCTTGCGGCTCGGCAGGAGCCTCTCCCTCGCATCAGCCAATGTCACGGCGAAGCGTTGCGATTCATGCTTTAGTTCGGTGCGCCGATGCTGCCGGTGACGATGCACGTCGTTGCTTTGTCGCCAGGCAGATCCGTTTCGATGCGGATCTCCTGCCCGACCTTGCTGTCCGCCTGATCGGCGTTGAAACGCATGGTTACGAAATGGAGTTTCTTACTGCCGCCGGCAATATCGAACTCGAAGCGGTCGTCAGCGCAGACCACATCCGTGATCTCGAAGGGTTCTTCGCCGCGAACTACCAAACGTTTTTGCACAACATCGCCGGCGGTTGCCGTTCCCAGGCTGACCGAAGTAGGCGAGACGCTAAGCATGGGTCGAATCCGACCGGAGATCGACATTTCCGTTGTCGGAAAATCGCGATCGTTACTGACCAGCGTTAAGCGTTCGCGGATGTCACCTTCCGGCATCGAATCTTTTGTCCGCACGATCATTCGATACTTGACCATGCCCGGCGTCCGCTCGGGCGGATTCAATCGAACGAGAAGATCAGTGCAATGGCTGCGGACATCGGTGATTTGCCAATCCTTGTTGCCTCGATGCGTGATCACCACCTCTCGCTCCCCCGCTTCCCCTGGTGGAATTTCACCAAACGCGACTTCGGGCGGATCGAAGGTGATGTCGGTACGAATGAAGCCGGAGATCTTCAACTGGGTTTCAGCGTAAAAAGGCTGATCGAAGACGACGGTGATCGTGGCCGCTTTTTGACCAATGAATGTGTTGGTATTGAATTTGGCGACAATGGCACCCTTTTCGCGACTCTTTAACGTCGATTTTGTCACCGATGGAGTCGTACAGCCACAACTGGTACGAACCGAAGCAATGTGGATGTCTTCCTCGTACGTATTCTCCAGTTCGAAGAGATACTCGCACTTGGTGCCCCGGCCCACGGTACGAAAGTCATGTTCGCGAACCGGAAACATTCGGTCCGCCCAGTTCTCGGCGGATGCTTCTTGGACGGCAATAGCAAGCAAAGAAAACGCAAACGTCAACAGCAGGTGGCGTCTCGCAAAATCGACCATGATTTCGATACCACTTAAGGAAACACACTACGGGTTAATTAACGGGACGGTGTCGGTTTTCATTGTCCGTTGACAGCCGACCATCGATTCTTGGGCGAAAGAACCGGGGCTGACGCCCGGCGGCTTGATGACGGTGTGGTGAAAAAACCGGCATAGTCCAGTCAGACAATTGGAAATCTAGCAAAGATGGCTAAGTTCCTAAAGGTGGATCCGATTCACCATTACCTATGGTTTCGGCAATCGCGTCGAATTGACCCAGTAATTCCGCCAAACGCTCCATCGGCAAGCCAACAACATTCGATTCGCTGCCCTTACCGACAATGGAAATCCAGTCATTGCCGTCTTGATAGCCAAATGCCCCCGCTTTTCCTTCCCAAAGCATCGATTCGAGATAGAAAGCAAGCATTTCGTCGCTTAATGATTGCATTTCCAATTCGGTGCGTGTCACATCCACGAGGCATTTTTTACCGGCAGCCGACCATAGGCAGACCCCGGTATAGACGTAATGGCGGCGTCCGCTGAGGGTTCGCAACATCTGGGCTGCATGATTTTGGTCGTGCGGTTTGCCCAAGATCATCCCCTGACAGCTTGCCACCGTGTCGGCAGCCAGGATCAAGGCACTTTGATAACGCTGCACAACGTCGGCGGCTTTGCGGTAGGCGAGTCGGGCAACGAGCTCCGCCGCAGTCTCGCGGCTGCAAATCCCGCACTCGGCGGATTCACCAGCGGGGTCAACGGTGAAGTCGTATCCGGCGGCGCGTAGCAACTGCGCACGGCGCGGCGAACCGCTGGCCAAAATCAACGGCTCCGAAGTCGGCAGCGCCGCAAGCGGCAAGCCTTGGAACAGTGGTAAGTCCTCTGAAAATCGCGCGGCCACGTTGTTCGATTACGACTGGCTTGGCCCTTGGTCCGACGGCGGTGGGGGCTGATCGCCATCATGACTGGGAGGACCATCGGGTGGAGGCGGATGAACATTGTCGGCCGCTGGACCGGGCAGCTGCCCTGGAGCTGGCGGCTGTCCCTGCGACGCCTGTTGTTGTCGTTGCTCCAGTTGACGAACAGCGCCCCGCAGCGAGTCAAGCAGCCTGGGAACCTGTCCCGCGGCAACAAACACACGGGCGCTGACCGCGGACTGGGGAAAAAAACTGGTTAAAAAGTCGAGACCAAACTCCGTCGCACCGTGCCCGATCATCACTCCATTGGCGTACACACCACTAAGAACTTCGTCCGGCAATTTCAAATCGTCGTAGATTTCTTGCGGCGTCGGGCGTCGGGCGTCGGGATTCTGATTCTGTGCTTGCGGGCTCGGCGGGTCACCAAAGCGGCCACGATACAATTCCAGGTTCGTGTTGAGCGCTTCAATGAACTGTGGCATTACCGGATGAGGAATGATCACGCGGGCGGAGACCTTGTGGGGCCGTCCGATCGTCTGCAAGAAATCGATAATGAACTCACTTGGCCCGGTCATGACGATGGCACCGGTGCTGAAGCAACCATCAGCGACATGGTCGGGCACGCGAGCGCGAACGGCCGGATTAGGCTCCGGTCGTTCCGGCGACGGCGTGGGCTGAGATTCCGATGACATGGAAATATCGACTTTTGGATTGATGGGAAGAGGAGCAGCAGAAACGCAACACCTTGAGGACTTACATTCTACGGCTGCGGCAAGAAAGCTGAACCCCAGGAGCGAAGCGGAAGAACGATTCCAAGACGATTATTTTGACGCCAATTCTTCTTGAACACGCGCCGGTGTCGCAATTCGTCGTGGCAAGACAGTGGTCGGCATCAAGATCAGATTGATCAGAAATAATGCCAAGGCGGCGCCGGCCACGTAATACTCTTCGCCTTGCGGAAGCCTGCGTTCCGCGACTTCGGACATCGTCCACGCCCAGTTCGTGATCTGCCAACGTGAATAATCGAAAGTACGATAGTCGTTGATATGCAATCCGATTGAATAAGGAACCAAAGCGAAAACCACGGCCACGGCAATCATGGTTGCAATGCCGATCTCGACACGCGGATTGTTATGGATCCGCACCACGGCCACGATCCAGCGTACAACCACTAGAAATCCAACCAAATAAGCCGCGTACAAAATGCTCCACTGGGTCATCAACTGGCGCACTTGCCCGCCAAAGCCGCGCGGGCCCTGCTGGGTGACCAGATAATCGACGCCGGCAATTGCCAGCCCAGCCAAGACGACCGCACCGACCGTCGAAAACACCAATCCGGTTCCCGGGCCGGGCGTGACCCAGGTCAAGGAAAGCCGAGCCAAAAAACTGCTTGGCAATTCTCGCCGAATCCGCGGTGTCATGATGGACGATTCGGCGACCATTAAACTGCTGCTGAGTGTCCACAATGCAGGGATCGACAACATGAATACAAGGTAAGGACCCGGCGAATCATTGCCCATCGTCTGCATGCCGTAAGCAGCAACTCCGATCGAAGCGGCCACCAGCGCCAACAGCGATAGTCGCAGCGAAGTCGAACGATTCTCGCTTTCCGGCGTCAACTGTGCCGCCGTCGCGGTCAGCAACAAATGTCCCAGTGCAGTTCCGATCACCAAGGTCGAAACGATAAAGTAGACTGTCCAAGAGGTCGGCAACGGATTGCCCCACATGATCATGCTGATCACCATCGCCCCAATCCCGTACTCGGCGGCGAGTAAAATCAACATGACCGCAAGCAAGGTGGCAATCCGACCTGTGCGAGTGCGGGCAAGCGGCGCGAAAAACAATGCGATCACGGTCAACAGGAGTGCCGCAGCCACCAGCGTCCCGATCATCAACAGTGTCATCGGTAAATCGACACCACGCAGCGTGTATGCATAAGCAACGCAAGGCACCAGGGCGACGAAATACAGCACCATCTGCAACGACGCACTGGCCAATTTGCCCAATACAATCTGCCACGGGCTGAGCGTTGTGATCGAAAGTAATTCTAAAGTCCCGTCGTCGATTTCACCTTCCAGTGATCGATAGGCCGCCAGCGGTACAACCAACAACAGCGGAATTGCCAGGACGACGTAATATCCAATCAACAGCCGAGGTGCAGAAGGCGATGTGTAGATCTGCGGCATCATCATCAGGCTGCCGACGATCGTCCAGCCAAGAGCCGCGAACAACAGTACCGAAAACGTCATCACGAATTGCCGGCTTTTCAGCGCTTGACGGGTCTCCTTGACGACGATCGGATTGAGCGAGTCACCAAGCCGCTCGCACCAGTCATCGATCCGGCTCCACCAAAGTGAGGTCGCTGATGCGGATGAATCGGTCGTGTCCGCGGCGATCGCCATCAATCAAATTCGCAATTCAAATAAGCGGGCTTGTTCTGAATGATTCCGACAAAGGCCCCGCTTAAAAAAGTGGCCGGTTCCACTGGGGAAATTGAGATTCAAATTCACTGCACCAGTCCTTCGGTCACTTGCAAGAATACGTCTTCCAGGCTTTTCTTGTGCGATGTAACTTCGGCGACGGCAAAGCCCGCATTGACTAACCTGGCAACAATCTTGGCTTGCGCTTCCGCATCACCGGCAAACTCAAAGCGAATCAGCTCGCCATCCACAATCGGCGGATTGACGATCAAATCGCCCCGCAATGTCTTGGCCGCTTCATCTGCTCGCTGCAGCACTCGAATCGTCAACTCACGGTGACTGGCTTGCTGTTTTTGGATCTGCTCCACCGAGCCGGTCGCTAATAATTTTCCTTGTTCGATGATGCCGACCGAATCGCACATCTCCGCCAATTCTGTCAAAATGTGACTGCTGATCAACACGGTCTTTCCGCGATCGGCCAATTCGCGGATCATCTTTCGCAATTCGATCCGCGCGCGAGGATCCAATCCCGCAGCGGGTTCGTCCAGAATCAAGACGGCCGGATCGTGGATCAGCGCGCGGCCCAAACACAACCGCTGCTTCATACCTTTGCTTAATCCGCGGATCGGTTTTTCGGACATCGCATCGGTGCCGGTGAAGCCAAGCACCCAGTTCAGCCGCTGAACTCGCTGGCGGCCGACTAATCCATAGGCGCGGGCAAAAAAATCCAAGTATTCGGCGCAGTTCACATCCCGGTAAGTGCCAAAGGAATCCGGCATGAAGCCCAGTCGCCGACGCACCAATTCGGGGTCGTTGACGACCGAAAAACCATCCACGAAGGCATCACCATAGCTGGGCAAATCGAGCGTGGCCAGAATTCGCATCGAAGTTGTTTTGCCGGCGCCGTTGGGACCGATGTACCCAAACACGTGCCCGCGCTGGACGCCGAAAGAAATATCGTCGACGGCGCGTGTGTTGCCAAAAAAACGGTGCAGCCGACGCAGTTCGATGCAGTCGTCTACGCCGCTGTGAACCGATTTGGCCTGAGCCGCTGTCAGCAGGCCGCTGGGGCGCAGCGACGCCGCTGATTCGGTATCGCCGAATGACTCGCTCACGGCGGAGTCGCGTGATTCTGGTTGAGCCTTGTCGTCTAGCTTCACGGCAGCGTTCCAAAAACGAAACGGACGCTTTCAACCAATTCGGCATCCTTGACAGCGACAACGTCGTCACTGACATCCGATTCGGCGATAAACCAGTGGTGCGGCAATTCGCTATTCAGCTGCAAGTTCTTTTGCAACCAAGTCTCGAACACGCCGTCGGTGATCAGTTGAGACTCGCCCACGACTCGGTTCAGAGTCATGATCAAGTCGCTGACGCGGCGATCATAGGAACTGGATCGCCGTCGCCGGATCTCTGCCAACGGTCGATTACGGTTGTACATTTCACTCAGCAATGTTTCCGCGATTTTCGGACTGACACTGCTGCAGGAGACGCCGGACTGACCAGGCTGGATACTCTTGGCAGACCAGTACAAACCGTTCTGGTCACGGACGATTACGTTACGAAGTTGGAACTGGAAACCGTTTTCCAGCGATCCGCGGCTTGAATCGGAAGCCGCCGGAGGATGAAAGTACAATTTGCCCAGTTGATGTCGCGGCTGATGCACAATGAACTGCCGCTGCGTTCGCGAAGGTAAGAAGGAACTGTCGAAAACCTGGGCGTCGTCGCGGATGTCTACTTTGCCGGAAATCGCGAACGACTTCTCGTTCAATTCTTCCCACGATACGCCGTCGTTATCCGGGTAAGCCATGACTTCCGCATCAGGACCAAAGCGTAAACCGTCAGCCGGACGCACGCCGGCAAAATAGGTTGATCGGACACGCTCGATCGCATCACCGCTCCGCCCATCAACCCAAGTCAACTGCCGAATTCGCGTTGTCGTTCCAAATCCGTCCGCGACCACTCCATAAGTGAACATAGCAACCGTGGTCATCAAAGCCAGCATGGGCGCGATGGCAAACATCAGGTAACCCCGCCCCACACGCGTCGTTCGCCGATAAGCGATCGGGCCTACCAAAATAACGAAAACAGTTAACAGTCCCATGAACGTGTATACGGGAGGTTGGGCAACGCCCGGGATCAGCCAGCGACGAGCCCTTGGATCGCCCAAGATCGGATCGACGCCGCGCCGCAACGCACTTGATTTGCGGTGCTCGAAAGACGTGACCACCATGCTCCAATAAAAATCGTCGATCGGTTCCGTTCCGGTGATCCCCAGCACTCGCCCCGCCGCGACCGGTTGTGACCAGATGCGATCGGTGGTTGGCGGGGATTTCGCCAGCTTCGTTATCTCCGCATCAACACGACGCAACTCAATCCTCGCATCCGCCGGCGTCATTTGCGCAAACTGGGGAGGGTTTCTCTGCTGAACGCCGTTGGCAATCGCCTGAATTGTCGCGCGGCGTGCGCTCAAGGCTTTTCTCCGCTCATTGCGAGAGACCATCGTCGTATCTTTCAGCCGGCGGATGCGGCGGCTCTCTACGTACTCCTCGCGCGATTGAAAATTTGCCGCTGCCAACGTCGACTTGGCTGGCCCCGCGTTCATGATGACCAGGGTTCCCCCAGCCATCACCCAGTCTCGCAACGCCTGAAATCGGCCGGGGTATTCGTTGGAAAGTTTCTCTAACTCATCCAGTGAGACCAACACTCCGTCAAACCCCTGGTAATTGCGCCAATCGTCGGAAAGTCCCGAAATGTTGGCCGAAGTCAGCGGATCGAAATCCTTCCAGCCAAACCACAACAATTGGCGAAAAGCGCGAAAATTGCCGGAGTTTTGCGGAACCGTCGAATTCGCTTGCGATGTTTCATTCGCCAAGCCTGCCGCATCAGCGTTGGCTGCCGCCGACGGCTCGTCGTCAATGTACAGCCAATTCAATGTCAGTTCATCCTGTAAGAACTGCATCGGCGGTTGTGAGTTGCGTTGCAACAAGGTGCCAATTGCTTGCGCGTAATCTTCCAGCTCGACGCCATCCTCAAAGAGGCGAATCTGGTAAGCGTTTCCAACCGCCCATTTGGGAAGATGGCGGCGAATGATGACGTCTTTAAGACCCTGCGGCGCCGTGATCGGAATGTCACACGAGATGCCGTTTTGAGGCGGGGACTGCCCAAGTTCAACAGGTTCGAAACGGATGATCAACTTTCGATCGGCGGAAAAAGTGCTGGTTGATTTCACCTGGATTTGTACCGGCAAGTAACCGATGGCACCGCTACCGTCAGCGACAATATCGACGGTGAAGCCGCGAATCTTGTCCGGAGCCTGAGGCAATGATGCCCGGATCATGGGGCCCGCAAGAATCGGGCTCGGCGCATCTGTTGAGGTATTCTTAGCGACTGGGAGCATGGCCACTTGCAGCGGGTCAGATGCCGTTGGTGTGTCCTGGGCCGCTGCAGCTTGATTGCTGAACAACAGCAAAAGCAGGACCAGGCCTATCATGACCAAGCCCAGGGCGCAGCGGTCAACCATGAATCGTGAAATCACGTTCGTTGCTCCCGTGGCGGCAGAATTTGTGGAGGCAGTTGGCCCTCTGCAAAGGGATTGCCAACCAAGTCATCTGACTCGCGAACCGGAACCAACAACAAAATCAAACCCAAACCGGCTAACAGTCCGGGCAGAAACCAGCCGGTCAAATACGGCAGCGACAGGCCGGCCAGATTCACAGCCGACAAAACGGCTGCCAGAGCCAAAGCAGCATATCCGCTCTGCTTGCGAATCACCGCCACACTCCAGGCGAACAAGAACAAGACCGCAAAGGCCGCAAAGCAGCTGGTGGGAAACGCCAGCGCTGTCATCACCGAGGCTGCTAACTCACCACCGTTGTCAGCCGCTCGAGCAATCGCCGCAATGACTGCCGAAAATGTTGTCAGCACCAACATCGTCCGAAAGGAAATCCGGGGCAGCAGTCGGCTGCGTACAATCGGTTCGACGGAAGGAGCCTTCGTCATGTTTTGCCAGGCAAGCGAGAGATAAGACTTTGATGGGTCGATCCCCACCCCTCACCAGTCTAACGGGCAGAAAACCCGAACGCGACCAAGCGACGATTAATGCATTTTCACGCCGCAACGGTAGCAATACTCCGCGTCCAGCCGCTGGCCTTTGACCCCGCAATTGCCGCATCCCGGCACGCCGGATGAATCATCCAGCCGTCGAGCCGTGAACTCGGCAGCCACGAAGCCGCTGGGGACGATGATCAAACTGTAGCCCAACAGAATCAGCGCAGTTGAAATCACTTTACCAGCCGCAGTCTTGGGAACGATGTCGCCGTAACCAACCGTAGTCATGGTCACCGTCGCCCAATACATCGACTGTGGAATCGATGTGAACTGACCGCTGGGATTCTTGGGCAACAGCGTCTCCACGCAGTACATCAGGGTACCGCTAATCGAGACAGCGACTAAGACCACGGCAATGAAGACGATAATCTTATCGCGTGCCAGCCAAATCGTGGCCGACAGCTCATCGGCTTCGGTCATCAATCGCCACAACTTGAGGACACGGAACACGCGCAGTAATCGGATGCTGCGGATGACCACAAATGAACTGACCGATCCGGCGGTCACGACGGCTAAGTATGTCGGCAGAATACTGAGCAGATCGACGATGCCCCAGAAACTTATCGCGTAGCGGATTGGCCTCCGCACACAATAAAGCCGCAATCCGTACTCGATCGTAAACAAAATCGTCAGCAACCATTCCGAGTACAAAAAGAATGATCCGTAATCTTCGGCGTTGTTGCCGACAGTTTCCAGCGAGATCAGGATCACGCTGGTCAAAATGGCAATCATCAAGCCGATGTCGAACCACAGGCCCGATGCAGTTTCATGCTCGAAGATGATGTCGTACAGCGTCGCGCGCAGCGGTGGTCCGTCGGGTCGTTGCGAATCCCGACGACGCTGAGCAGCAGGGGTTCGAGCTGGATTCATGGGATGTCAGTGATCGGGAAAACGGGACGCTCCGATCGCCACCAGCGGCACCATGGGGTCCCCTCTGCGATTGGCGTCGGCTCCGCGCGCCGTGCTTTGCTCCAGTTAGATTTGCGAGTAGCCGGATTCGCCAGAATTCGGATCGTTCGGCGATTTACTGAAGTCTGGCGACCCCGGCTACGAACGAGAACCTGATTCTTCGCTGGACCAAAGCACTAGTGCTTTGTCCAGATTCAATCTTAGGGTGGTGGTCGTAGCCGATGTCGCCAGACTTCGGGGTATCTTGGAACGAACCGAATTCTGGCGAATCCGG
>JBFJVZ010000311.1:0-9721 GCA_041623895.1 Pirellulaceae bacterium
CGGCCCTTCGACTTCAATGTCTTTGATCAGCAACCCCGGTCCTTTGTAGGCGTCGACATCAAACTTCCAGTGGGGAGATCCCGCGTCGAAAGACATTTGATAATTATCTGACGATTCACGGGCTCGATCGATCAGTTCGATGGTGCTGAATTCGCCCGGTGGGACTTCAAAGAAGCCCGCAACGTGCGCTGCGATGCTGCCGGTCAGGCCGCCACTAACACGCATCACGACCGGTTCGTCGCTTTGTACTGCTTTGGCGCGAATTCGGACACGATAACTGCCGGGAACCGAGACGCTGGAATTCCAGACGGGAATCGGTCGCGAACCAAACACGATACCGCCTTCTGTCGTCATGCGATCGGCGCGGTCGACGACGCGGAAATCCTTGAACTCGATTCTCTTATGGATTCGTTTCGGCTCGCGTGGGGGCCCGAACAACTGATCGAGCACCAAATCGGCAGCCTCGACATACAGCACCATCTGTTCAGCCGAGACCGACAGGTCTTCGGCCATGTTGTCGAATCCGATTTCAGTGGAATCATCGGGAAGAATTCTGCTGACATCGACCTGAATTCCGAACAGATCATTCACCGTGTTCTGGTATTCGTTGCGATTCAACCTTCGCAAAAAAATCTCACGTCCCGCGCGATCCGCCTCAGTCAACGAATCACTCAGCGTCTTTAAAAAGTCTGCTCTCTCATTCACGCCGGGTTCGGATTCCGACTTCGGAGGCATTTCACCCGCCGAAACTCGCTCGTGCAAGAAAACCCAGCGGCGTCGAACTTCAACATCGCTCAAGTCGAAAGAACCGGTCTTCAGGTTCAAGCCGCCTTCAGGGGTATCGCCTGAATGACAAGTCAAGCAGTGCTGTTTCAGGAACGGCGTCAGTTGTCTTTCCAGCGTGCTCTGGCCGTGCGATGCCCCGCTGCCGGCGCAGACAGCCAAGGCGATCGCAAGGCAACGTAATTTGAGGCTTATGGATGGTTCGGCTCGCACCGCAAGGGGACCCATCTGTTGGTAATGCGTTGACAGGCAAAAGTTGTCGTCAGCTGCAACTTGACTCGCGCAGTCTGGCATAATGATGACCAAGTTCGGCAACGCTGGGAAGCGTTTTTTAGTCCTCAGCCCCGTGAAGGTCAGATGCCAAGACGTGTTTTTGCCCGCCGGATGGCCGATTGTGTGTTGCCAGTCGCCGCAATTTTATTGGCTTTTGGCATTTTGTTTGGCTTCGGTATCTCATTTGGAATTGCCCGTGCCAGGGCCGATCAACCTCGCTTCATTGATTGCTCTTTGCTGGTTGCCTCTGATTATCCGGCAACCTGGCCATCGCATCCTTTTCCACGTTTCCAGTTGATGCATCAGCGGACCATTGGTCCCGACAGCCCGTACAACATTGACGCGTTGTTGATCGATGGGAATACCGGCACGCAACTGGACGTTCCCCCGCATTCGGTCGCCCGACCGGATTTGAACCGCCCCAAGTCGGGCCCGCTTGGGTTGGCTTATACCGACAAGATTGAGGCCTGGCAATTCGGTGGCGAAGCGTGTGTGGTTGATGTTCGTGAATTACTGGACCAGGCACCCAAAGGCGAAAGTCCGCTGGTCACGCGCGAACATGTGCTGCGATTTGAGCAAACGCATCGCAAGTTGCGTTTTGGTGACGTTGTTTTGTTCCGCAGCGATTACTCCGACAAGTATTACCGTCCGTTTCCGGAAGGTAGTCGCTACATTGCCGATATTCTCGATCGCAAAGTACCCGGCTATCCCGACCCGGATCCCGATTGCATGGAGTTGCTGGCGGCGCGAGGGGTGATGACGTTGGGAACGGATAGCGCAAGCATGGGACCGTTACCAAGTCTGGCCGAGCCCACCCATTATGCGGGACTAAGACACGGGATGATTTGGACTGAAGGAGCGACCAACCTGGGCAAGCTCCCGCCCACCGGCGCGTTCTATTGCATGCTGTCCGCTAAGCACAAAGACGGTCCGTACGGTGAAGGTCGCGCGCTGGCGATCGTCGGCGGTGACTTGCCGAAAAGACTAATTGATGCAGCGAAGGCGAAGCGTGCGATCGATTTGTCACCAACGCTGGCGGCCAAGCTTCCCGTGACATCTCCCGGCAGTGGTACCGGCCAACATCGGCAGGTCTATTTGAAAATTGACTTTTTGTACTCCGAGTACCTGGACATGTGGCACCACACGCACCTGATGGACTCCATGGCCGGTACAAATCTCGTGCCGCCATCGTTCGCGTTGCCGCCGCCAGGAAAGTCTGTGCAATACGCGCCTGAGGTTCGTGGCTGGTTGGAAGAGTATGAAGAAAAGTATGGCCGACGTGGTCACAGCGCGATGACGACCGAGCAAGTGCCGCTGTCCTGGACTTGTGGCGAAGCGCGTGTGATTGACGTGACGTCGCTGGTGGGAACGACCGATGAAAAGAACTGGCCGGCGTCGCCGGAGATCACCGTGGATGTGATCAAAGCGGACGAGCAGAAACATGGGCCGCTAAACGAAGGTGACGTGGTTATCTTTCACAGTGGCCACGTTGACCGGCACTTCAAGCCGCAACCGGACGCCGCCGCGATGTGGATGGCTCCGCTAGCGGGTGACGCCGAAGGCTGGCCGGCACTGGATTCCGACGCCGTCGTCTTTTTGAAGGAAAAGGGGATCCGCTGCGTCGCCACGGATGCTCCCGATTTGGGCGGCGTTGATCCGAAACGAGCCTTGATGACTTATTGGGCGCTCGGCAGTCACGACATGGTGGGCGTCGAGTTTTTGCACAACGTGGGCACGATACCGAAAAGCAAATCGTATTTTCTGTTTGCCGCTGTCAAGGTGCGTGATTGTCATGGCGGTCCGGGACGCGCGATCGTGTTGTACTCGCCATGAACGAATCCTCCCTGGAACACGAGACACTACGCAAGGTCGCGTGGCGGCTGATCCCGTTCATTTGTTTGCTGTATCTGCTGAACATTCTGGATCGCGCCAATGTCGGATTCGCAAGGCTGCAGATGCAGGACGACCTTGCGCTCAGCGAACAAACGTTCAATCTCGGCTATGGAATGTTTTACATCGGATATCTGTTATTCGAGGTGCCGAGTAATCTGTTGCTGCGGCGGGTAGGAGCACGTCGTTGGATTGCCAGGATCATGATCAGTTGGGGATTGATCTCTTCGGCAACCATGTTTGCCAGCGATCAATGGACCTTTTATGGGTTACGTATTCTGCTGGGCATCGCGGAAGCCGGATTCTTTCCAGGCATCATCCTTTATCTCAGCTACTGGTTCCCCGATCAGCAGCGCGGCAAGATGACGGCGTTTTTCATGATCGCGATCGGACTGGCCAGCGTGTTCGGCAACCCCATCTCCGGACTGATCATGCAATACCTGGACGATGTTGCCGGACTGCACGGTTGGCAGTGGCTGTTTCTGCTGGAAGGAATCCCCTCTGTCATCGCCGGATTCGTTGTCTTGTTTTGGTTGACCGATTATCCAAAAGACGCTCAGTGGTTAAGCCGGCAGCAGCGTGACTGGCTGGTCACTCGCATGAAAGACGAAGAAGACGCGCGTCGGAAACGTCACAATGCAAACCGCTTGTGGGCCATCCTGCAAGGCCGCGTGTGGTTGCTGATTGCAATTTATTTTACCGTCGCCGTCGGTGCCAACGCGGGCGGCGCGTACTTTCCAAAACTAATCAAAGGTTTGTTCGACGATGCCAGCACGTTTCAAATCGGACTGCTCAGCGCCCTGCCGCACGTTTCCGCGGTGATCGGCATGACCTTGGTTGGGATCAGTTCGGATCGCCGAGGCGAACGGCGTGGACATCTGGCGATGGCCGCGCTGGTGGCCGCCTGCGGATGGGCGTTGACCGCATGGAATCCGTCGCCGTTGATCGCGCTGGTGGGTCTCTGCATTGCGCAAACAGGCATGATGAGTATGTTGCCCGTGTTTTGGACGATTCCTTCGGCGTTCTTGACCGGTGCGGCGGCGGCTGGAGGAATCGCATTGATCAATTCCGTAGCAAACATTGGTGGTTTCCTTGGCGCCGCGATTCTGGGGCAGTTCGGACTTTGGTCGATGGTCGCAGTCCTTTTGACCGGAGCTGTTCTGGCGATGACAATCCGGGTTCATCCGCATGCAGACGAAGTTGATACGAAAGGGGAACCAGCATGACGACTCCCATGTTCGACCTGACAGGCAAAGTGGCCGTCGTCTCGGGAGCTGCTCAAGGTCTTGGCCAGGCGACCGCAATGGCGGTGGCCGGCAGCGGCGCCGACGTGGTGCTGATCGACCGCAATCTCGAAGGAGCCGAGGCGACGGCCCAGCAAATTCGACCACTCGGACGCAAGGTCTGCGTGTCAGGTACGAATGTCTCCGATCCTGACGCGATCGCTGATTTGTTTGAAATGATCGACGATAAGTTCGGCCGCGTCGACTTTTTGGGAAACATCGCTGGTGATGGACATCTTGCGAAGCCCGAAGATTTGCGCATCAAAGACTTGCACCGTGTGCTTCAGAATCTTGTCGTCGGCCGATTCGCAATGTGTCAGCAGGCGGGCCGCCGCATGCTAAGGCAGGGCCGCGGATCGATCATGAACATCGGGTCGCTGGCCAGCTCGACTGCACTCGGTCGCGGTCACATCGCTTACAGCATGGCGATGGGTGCCGTCATCCAGATGACGCGGGAATTGAGCACGGAGTGGAGTCACCGTGGTGTTCGCGTCAATTGCCTGACACCGGCTCAAGTCATCAACCCCAGTCTGACCGCGCGAATGCAGAATGATCCAACCTTGGAAAGCCGATTCTTGAAAGGTATTCCCGCGGGTCGCTTGGGACAACCGCGAGACATCATGGGCATTGCCATCTTGCTGGCTGCGGATGCATCCGAGTGGATCAGCGGCGCAATCATTCCTCTGGATGGCGGCAACATGGCCATGAACGCCGGCGGTACACCGGGACACGAGCAACACGCTGTTCAAAAATTTCGCGCTGAAAATAAGTAATCCATCCATTCATTTCGAGGCACCGCATGGCAAAGATCACCGAATTCAAGGGCTACAGTAGTGAAAGCGAAATGCCCGACATTCCCAAACCCGAAACACCTCCTGATCCGATGATCGTTAGCGCGCGAGAGGGCGTGCCGGTCGTTTATCCTGGCTGCCACGGTGTTGGTGTTCGCGTGGTGCACCCGGTGAACCCCAAGGCACCGGCCAAAAACATGGGTTTGGTTCTGTTCTATGTTCCGCCGCATGTTGTCCTGGAACCAGGATCGCATCCTACCGAAGAGACGTACGTGATCCTGGAAGGCGAAGGCGAAATGACCTTTCACCGTGGGAAACAAATGGTGAAGAAGGGAGACTTTATTTATCTCCCCTCGTGGTGCGTTCACGGCATCGAGAACACGGGCAATGAAACGCTCGTGGTACTGATCTGCACTTCGCCACCGAATCCGTAGATGTAGCCATGTCGGCCGGCTCCTGGAGAGCGTCCGGCTTAGGAAGCATCTCGAGCCTGACTTTTCTTTTCAGTCAGGGTGGTTTCTTCAATTCGGACAGGTTTTTTTCGTAGGCTCCAGCAAAGCAAGACCAAGGCAACAAGACAGAAACAGGCTGAAATCGGTCGTGTCAGCAACGGCCAGTAACTTCCGCCCGACTGCATCAATCCGCCGCTGAGATGTTCTTCTGCGATCGGCGCCAGCACAAAACCGATCACCAGTGGTGCTAGTGGTAGGCGTAAACGCTCTAAACCAAAACCGATGACTCCGAAGGCCAACATGACCCAGACATCAAACATTCGATTGGCAAGCGCGTAGGAGCCGACGACACAAAAGGTCAAAATGATCGGCAGCAATGCCCATCTCGGCACGTGCGTCAGTCGCACAATCCAGCGTGTGGAAACCAGCATGAATGCGAAAGTGAAGATGTTGGCAAGCAACAAAGTGCCCATGATTGTGTAGACGGCCAGCGGGTTTTGCTGCATCAACAATGGTCCCGGCTGCAATCCGTGAATCACCAACGCCCCAAGCAAAATGGCGTCGATCACACTGCCGGGGATTCCCATCGCAATCAGAGGGATCAACGCGCCGCCAACGGTCGCATTGTTGGCCGACTCGGACGCAATGATTCCTTCTTCGCTTCCCGACCCAAATGCATCCGGGTTCTTTGATGCGTTCTTGGCAGCGGCATACGCCATGACCGACCCGACGTTTGCACCGATGCCGGGTAAGATGCCGACCCAAGTACCGATCAACGATGATCGCACGATGTTGACCGCATGCGCTTTCCAGACCTTCAGCTTTAGCAAGACCGGATCGTTGTTGTTTGTCACCGACTGGACGTCATCATTCAAATGCATCAACTCGGCAAGCACCTGGTTGACGGCAAACAAGCCAATCAACACCGGCAGCAGTTTGAAACCGTCATCCATTTCATTGATGCCCAATGTCCAACGCGGGACTCCGCTCGCCGGCGACGCCCCGGGCATGGCCGCAAGCAAGCCCAAAAATCCCGAAAACAGCCCCACGATTGGATTTGAGCCACCGACACTGGCGATCAGCACGAGCGCCACCATCACCAACGAAAAATACTCGAACGGCCCGAATCTTAGCGATAGTTCCGCCATCGGCGCTGCGAGCAAGATCAAGAACAGCCAGGCAATCATGCCACCAAAAAACGAGGCTCCGATTCCCAGCCCCAGGGCACGACCGGACTGACCGCGCTGGGCCATTGGATAGCCGTCCAGTGTGGTCATGATCGATGCCGGCGTGCCAGGAATCCGCAATAGCGTGGCCGTGATCAGCCCGCCGCTGATCGAACCAACGTACATCGAAACCAGCAGAACCAGTGCTTGCTCGCCGTCCATCGAAAATGTCAACGGTAACGAAAGCGCGATCAACATGGCGCCGGTCAAACCGGGAATCGCACCGACCACAACTCCCAAGGTCGATCCAACGGCCAGCAACAGCAGGCAGCCGGGGGTCGCGAGCAAACGGATGACGGGTTCAAGATCAGGCATGAGTTACGGGAGATCGACAACCAGAATTCTGGTAAACACAAAGTGGATGCCCAACGACAGCGAAACCGCAACGACCGCCAAGACTGGAGCCATGCGCTTCATCCCGCGTGTGGCCACGGAGGTCGTTCGAGACGTAATCATGGATCCGACAGCGAACACATAAAGCGCTGTCGCTGCAACGAACGGAGCGCCGACCCATTGCAGGGAGGCGACGTACAGAATCGTGACCAGCAAAACAGCCGTAGCCGCCACCCAGTCAGGATGTGCCCTGCTGCTGGGCATGCGTCTTCGCCCCTCGCGAGCGCGCTGCAAACAACTGATGATGCCCAGCACGATCGTGATCAACAGCGTGATCAGGGGAAAATCTGGCAATCCCTCTATGGCTCGCTGCGATACCGCGGCAATCGACTGCGATCGTTGATTCAAATTGCTGTTCAATTCATCACCGCGAAGGGTGACGGGATCGATCCGCATGTTGGCCAGTTTTTCGCGGACTTCCGGCAGTTGCATCGCCGCCGCGATCGCGTCACCGATGACCTGTCGCCGATTCTCGGGCGTACCGCGCGGGGCCCACCAATACTGCATGTTTTCGCTGACCACATCGAATCCCTGCTCCCGCGCCGTTGGTAAATCAGGAAAATCGGGATGACGATCTGGACTCAGCACCGCAATCGCTCGCAGTCCCGCGGCGCTAAAAGTCGCGTATTCGGCAATTGAGAAAGACGAGACCTCAGCGTGGCGGCCTTTAATCGCCTCGAACCTCTTGGCCCCGCCGCCGGTTTGCGTGTATCGAAAAACGGCGTTCGGCTGTTGTTGCTCCAGCATCAGTCCGGCGAAGTGACTGGGCGCTCCCATGTTTGCTGCGTAAACAATTTCGTCCGGATGATTGGCGACATGGCTCATCAACATGCGTAGATCAGCGAAAGGCGAATCGTCGGACACCGCGATCACCTGTGTAGCGTTTCCCGTGCCCGCGATTGGCTCAAAGACTTCGGGACCATAGGCGGCCTGTCCGGAGTATTTGGCTGTCAGGATTCCTTCATGCAGCAATAGGATCGTGTAGCCGTCGGGCTGGGCATTCTTAACTCGCCTGCTACCAATGGTTCCGCCCGCGCCCGGGACATTGATGATCACCAAGGTTTGCGGAAGCAGGTCGTGGTCATCGACTGCTGCTTGGATGATTCGTCCAAACGTATCGCTGCCGCCGCCCGCGGAGAACGGCACGATTACTTTGATCGGCCGACGCGGAAACTCTGGCGAAGGACCCTGCCTGGCCTGGCATCCGACCAACACGAACGAGATCAGCAAACTGGCCAAAAAGAGCGTCCCAGGCCCACGAAAACGCTTCGGAGTCGGCAACTGGATTCCCATAAGAAACACAATCGTAGCCGATCCAGCGCTCGAAAACGTGGGCTAAACTTTTGCTGGCCTATTCGCATACCAAGCACAGCAGGACTTTGGCTGATTCCCGACCGATTCTGGCGAATTTCCTGGTTAGGCGGGCTGTCACAGTTTTTTCAGCAAGCGGTTACACTTGCTTATCAAAGGGCGGAGGCTGGCCAAATCGTCCAATACCGCGTGAATCGAGAATACTGCACTCTGCATGACGACCTCATCAAGACAACGACAGTCGATATATCGCCTTGCCTGGTTGTTGTGTGCGTGGACGATCTGCTTGCATGCTTGCCTGCCAACGGTGTTTGGACAGGACGCGGCGGTAGCGACCGGCGAAACGCCGTCAACGGCTGATCCACAGCTCACTCAGGAAGACATCGATGCGGGCCTGAAAGCCATTCAGGAGGCCACGGATCTTGAAGCCGACGTCAAGGCGGAGCTAACGGAGCTGTACTCACAGGCGAGTCAATCGTTGAGTAAAGCGGCCGAGCAACAAAAGCAGGCGGCAATCTACACCGCGAATATTAAAAACGCCCCCAGCGACATTGAAAAAGCAATTCAGGCAAAGGCTTCGATCTCGGGATATGACTTTGGAAAAGCATCCGACTTGGACCTGAATCAGCTGAACAAGGATCGCAGCGATCTGGAACAACATGTGCAAGAGGCCAAACAGGCTTTGCTGGATGCGCAAGCCGAACCGCAACGTCGCGTTGCTCGACAGACGGAGATTGTGGACGAACTGTCCGCGGCCAAAGCGTCGCTTGCCGAGGTCGAGGAGAAACTAAAAGCGCTCAGTGCCGATCAGCCTTCGACGCCCACCCCAGCGGCCCAAAAAGCACTGCTACAGGCTAACAAGCAGGCACTCAACAGCACGATCACGCGGCTGGAAAAAGAACGTGAATCTTACGAGGCCCAGGGTGAACTGCCGCGTCTGAACATCGATCTCGCCACAGCACAATTGAAACAACTTGAACAGGACGCCTTGGCGCTGGTTGAGGTAATCACGAAGCGACGCAAGAGTGACGCAAGAGAACAGGTGGAAGCAGCCGAGAAAGCTGTGGAAGACGCACATCCGGCTTTCAAATCTCTTGGCGAGAACATCCTCAATCATGCAAACGATCGGCTTGATTTGGCGGTCAAGATTGCAGTGGCTGCCAAAGCTCGCGACCAAACCAACCAGCAGTTGGCACGCTGGACGGAGGAGTTTGAAAGAACGAAAAAACGAGCCGACGCCGCAAGTTCGGACTCGGTCGGTCTGCTGCTGGTTGAACGACGATCCGAACTGCCCTCGATATCGGTGCTTCGCCGTGCCA
>JBFJVZ010000312.1:0-9659 GCA_041623895.1 Pirellulaceae bacterium
AACGGCTCGGTTGCTGATTCATTCGGGACTTCCAAGATCAAATTGTTGATGACCTTGCCCTGATCAACGGCGGATTCACCGCTCACTTGCAGCCACGGCGCCGTTTGTAGAAAGCTATTGTTGTTCAGAACGATGTTGCTCGATTTCACTTTGCCGTTCAGGTGTACATTGATTCCGGTACCACCGTGAAAGATGTTGCGTTCGACGCGCACGTTGGTGGCGGCATGATTGAGTGAAAGATGCGGTGATGGCCCATCAAAGCGATTGTCCTGGATCACAATGTGGGCGGCTTCCAGAGAATTTGGATCGTCATCGCGACCAATGAAAATGCTGTTTGCACCCACTGATTGGAAGCTGCAATTGCGAACGATCAAAGGTGCATCCGGTTTCCCATGGCATTGTCGCGCCAACAGCACGCTAGCCCACTCGGCCGCTTCGGCTTGTTGAAAAGTGAGATTCACCAATTCGCATCCGGGAACATCCCAATGCATGTACACGCTGTGCGTTTGCGGCCCCGGCTCGATGCGAAATCCTTCCACGCGGACGTCCGGCGTGCCTGCAACCGTGATCACGGCACCCGGTGCGGATGATGTGAGCGTCGCGCCGGCTTCTGAAATTAACTGTAGCCCGGCAAACTTGTCAGCCTTGGCGATAAAGAACGGACCCTCGTATCGACGATCATCCAAGACGCGAATGATGTCATTTGGCGTTGCCGCTTCGATCGCTTGTTGTAATGACTCAAAGTCTGCTTCTTGTCCGACGGTAATCGTTTCAGCGGCTGCCGGATCAGCAATCAATTTGCCGCTTGACTCACTCTGCTCGTCTGTCGATCGCTGCTCAGAATCTGCAGCAATCGCTTCGGACGGGTTGTTGTCGCGCCATAAGGACGAAAAAGCATACATGCCGCCGCCGGCCAATACCAAGAGTGCCAGCGAAGCAAATAGCCACTTCGTTTGACGCTGCGACCGTTCCAAGGCGGGACTCCTGGTTTCGATCGTCGTCTCGGTGGAACGCGCTCGGTTGACTGCGGGAAGATGTTTGGTTAGCTCGTCACACAAATCTTCGGCGCTACTGAAACGCTGGTCGGGCGACTTTTCCAACAGGCGGTCAATGATCTGAATCAAATAGCTTGGGGTCTTGGGGGCAATCCCGCTTAACGGCTTGTGCGGTTCGTCCTTGACACATCGCGCTGTCGCGATCGCGCCGGCGCGTCGGAACGGCGATCGGCCTGCGATCATCGCGTACATCACGCAACCAACACTGAACAAGTCGCTGCGCCCGTCCAAGTCCTCGCCCGAGACCTGTTCGGGTGACATGTAGGCGGGTGTGCCGACCAGGTCACCCATCGAAGTCAGGTCAGAGTTTTCCAACGCCAGCCGGGCCAACCCGAAGTCGGTGATCTTGACGCGTTCGATGCCGTCTTCCAGTAAGATGTTCGACGGCTTGATGTCACGGTGAATGATTCCGCGGCGGTGTGCCGCCGCCAAACCATCACAGATCTGCATCGTAATCCGCACAATATCGCTGGGGTCCAACGGCGCATCGGCTTCGATCCGGTTTTGCAATGTCCGGCCTTCGACATACTCCATCACCAAGAACGGCGTGCCATCCTTTTCGGAGACAGCATGGATGGTGATCACATTAGGATGGTTGATTGTTGCGGCGGATCGAGCTTCGCGGACAAATCGTTGCTTGGCCCGGGGGCTATTGGTCAGCTGCGACGACATCAACTTGATCGCCACGTTGCGATGCAACTGCTCGTCAAAAGCGCGAACCACAACCCCCATGCCGCCGCGGCCGACAACGTTCAAGACCTCGTAAGCCGACAGTCTGCCCAGGGAGCCATCTCGTGTTGGCGCTGATAGCTCAAGTCCGATTTCAAAGTTTTTGGCCAGTTCCACGTAAGTTCGATCTTCGGACGCAGCGTGCTCCTTCAGTTTTTGTGTTTTCCCGCCGGAGTCATGATCGTGCTCCGTTGCTGGAGACGCATCTTTTTCCGCCGACGGCGTTGTGCGGGTCTTCTCGTGCTCGTTCATCGAGTGCTTTCAGAATCGATTGGGGCTCCGGCAAAGCAAGCGAGACCAATTCTAAACCAAGCGATAGCGGCAAAGAACGCGATCAGCCGCAAAAAAGCCGAGCCCGAAAAGGTTCGAGACGGGCAACGGCAAGATTGACTGCGTGCCTGGGCGGTGCGGGAGGAGCTGGAAGCGATTTCCGTGTTGTGTCGTTGACCGAGTAGATTTTGTGCGAGAACTTGCGGGACTTAGGTCGCAATGTGCTGCCGGAACGGCGCAAATGTTATTTGTAGTCGTCCCTGGCATTAGCGAATGCGGATGAGTTCGGCTAAGAACCGTGACAACCGTTGCCAGGTGGTACGACTTCCCACATGGATTTTTGCGCGACCGCGAAAGCCGGACATTAATCGCTGCTGGTCGTTGGCCAATACGACGCGGGCCTGGTAAGACGCGCTGGTGGGGCGTTGCGTGCCCGCCGGGTCGGCTTCGGTTGTCAGATCGCCACCCGCTTCGTTGGATAGTTCACGAGGCGCGACTTTGACATCAATCCGCGCGACTTCGTCAATACGACCGCTCCATGTTTCGCTGGGATACTCATCTAACTTGATTTCGACCTCCTGGCCAACTTGCACAAACTCAATCTGGCCTTGATCGATGACCAAAGTTGCTTCCATGTTCTGCGGATCACCAATCAGGCAAAACAACGTGCCGGGTTCGAGCCAGCGATGCAAATGTCGTTTATCCAGCACCGTACCAGGCCACTGGGCAAACGCTCCCTGATCAGGTGTCTCGGCCGGCATTTGCGGCGGCGGCATGACCATTCCGGCCGCTCCGGAAACCAGTGTCAAGCGGCGCTCATCTTCTCGCAGATGCATCAGTTGTTGGTCAAGACTCGCCAAGGCTTCGATGGTATGCGGGATTTCCTGTGCGGCATCTTGGTCGGATCGCTGACGGCGGAGATTCTGCAGATGATTCTCGGTCCGCTCACGTTCGCCAACCAGCCGCGTGATTTGAAACGCGATCTCGGGATTTCGCAAGCGAGCGAGTTCCTGACCGGGCTCGACCGGGCTGCCTTCGGCGACAGAGACACTCTCCAGGATTCCCGCCACCGAGACGTAATTTCTTTCGGGCTCGCGGGGCTGAATGACGACGGAAGTCATCACGTGATGGGGCAGCGGCACCGTTGTGGCGAGCAGCAGTAAGAGTGCGATCGCGGTAACCGTAAGCGACAGGCGGCGTTTGTTCACTTGTTGAATTCTCCCGGGAACGCGAAAGAAGCGAATCGCCTGCCACGCTGGCATCACTACCATGCCGATCAGCGATACCGCGATCAACACGTGAGCAAGGGCCTGCAGGCCATAAGGTCGAAAAACTTCGGACAGAAACCAGAGGATGATAATCAGGATAAACCAGCGATAGAAAAACGAGGCCACGGCGTAGACCGCGAACATCCTACGGCGGTGCGATGGCAAGTTTGCGTCCCGCTTCCAAGGCAGCCCCAGACAAACTTGTCTCAACAGTCCGACCAACGCGTTCCGAGACTTCTGACGCAGGTTGGGGACCTCCAGAATGTCGGCAAGAATGTAGTAGCCGTCGTAGCGCAACAACGGGTTGCTGTTAAAAAAGAGTGTCGAGAGCGAGCAAATGAACATGATGTTCAGACTGGTGTAGTGCACGAACCCCGGTTCGGTATTCCACCACAGGAAGGTACAGATCGCTGCCAGCACGATTTCCACATACATTCCCGCAGCACCAATGGCGGCGCGGTGCCACTTGTTGGGCAAGATCCACGAGTCGGAGGTGTCGCAGTACAGACAGGGCGTGAACACCAGCAGCATGACGCCGATCTCGTGGCACTCGCCGCCGAAATGTTTGCAAGTCAGTCCATGTCCGATTTCGTGCAAAACTTTGGCCAACGCCAAAGCAACCATCAGGCCGAGAACATTGTTGGCGTTAAAGAACTGGTAGAAGTCCGGCAGCTTCTGATAAAAGTCATTGAAGTGAACGGTTACCAGCGACAGTGCACTGACGACCAGCATGATGCACAGGCCGACGCACCAGCGACTGTAAAACCAGCGGAATTTAGGATACAGCCAGGTGAGAAATCGTTCGGGGTCCACACCCGGCAGTCGCAGGAACAAGATACTGGACAATTGGCCCAGCACGCGTTTTCGACGCTGCTCGCCCCGGCGTTTGAAAAGCTGATGGCCCTGTCCCGGAGCATCGGCCAGCACCAGGCCGGACTGGTGAAGTGTCCAGATCAACGACTGGAGTTCACGGTAGGTGGTATTGATTTTCGGAAAACGGCGATCGAGGTTTTGCTTGATCTCGTGCAGGCTAACGGCCCCATCCAGCATTCGCAGTGCGGTACAGGCTTCCTCGCGAAAACGAAAATACTTTAGCGCCACAGGATCTTTGACCAACCACCATCTTTCCCCGTGATACGTTTGGCAGTGGTACTGCAGATCACGACGCGCGCGGATCAGCAGCGGCCGATGCTCAAGCGTGCTTGTCGCGCTGCCGTTACTCATCAGTACCTTGCCACTTTGAACGCTTGATATGGATCGAGCAAACAGCCGCCCACCGCAAATCTGAATTGCCCTTAAAAACGAAAGAGCACGCGTGACTGAACAAACTCAAACACTTCGTGCAACCACACGTAGCCGACGGATGCCCGACCGCAGTGAATCTTGGCCATGACCTTGACTCCGGGAGGCGACTGCTTGATGTCCGCCTCCTCAATCGCAACCGTGACGGGCAATGCCAGACCCACTTGTTCGTCCACGACCGTCGCGCGGCCGATCTTTTGCACGGTGCCCTTTAATTGTTGACCGGGATCAGTCGCCAGAATGTAAGAGACTTGTAATGGCTCGCTCTGCCGCAGCTGCGCATCTCGCAGGTGGCCGGCGCGGCGGTCGCTGAGCAACAATTCGACAATCCAGGGACCTTCGGTTGACGCCAGCGTCATCAGGATGTCGCCACGGGTAACGGGCCGCGCCGTCAGCAGGTTTTCCAGGTCCCAAGTGGTCACGTCGCCGCTAATCGGACTTCTTACCACGAGGCTTTCTTTACGTTCCAACAACAACTCTTGTTGTTGTTGCAGACTGTTTAACCAGCGGCGCAGTTCTTCCTCTTCCGCGGCAAACTGATTCAACCGAGTAGAATCACCGGCGGACGTCGTGGAGTTAGCGACCCGCGCTGATTTCGTTGCCACCAGTTTTTTGCTGGTTGTTTCCAACTCGCCGCGGATTTCCGCCAACTTCAGATCAATCTCAGAATTTCGCAAGCTCGCCAAGACTTCGCCGCGGCGAACCGTCGAGCCGTGCTTGACCTTTAACTGATCGACCACACCGTCCGCTTCGGCGAAAACATATCGTCGCCGCTCCGGCTGCAACGTCCCTTCTGCCGACAGTTCAAAGTCGGCGGGGATGAAGATCAGACCAAGCGTGACCGCTACCAACATCAGGATGGCCATCATCGTCTTGGACAAGTACTTCGCGCTCAACAGCTTGCCGATCGTGGCCCACACGGGCAGCAAGAAAACCTGTTGATGCTGCAGCGCATTGCCCAGACCGGCGCCGGCGTGCTGTGCGACCGATCTGACCAACTGATTGGGCAGCGGATCACCCGAAAACTGCTCAACGACCATGGCGCCAATGACTTCTTCCACAGCAGAAGTGTGCTCTTCGTCCTCGGCCATGTCTTTCGACTTGATCAAAGGCACGATCAACAGCGAATTTGCCTCGGCAATATCAATGTACGACTCGACGGCTTCTTCCAACTGTGGCGCCAACTCGGCTTCCGGCGTTGGATAATGAAATGGCTCGCCCAATACCAGGACCTTGGCAACCAGATCTTGAAGCAGCACGATCAAATTGGAACGTCGATTGACCGAGGCATGTCCGCTGACGGAGGTGACCCGATACTTACGGCCACGTCGCACCAAAACGGTCACTCGGTCGCAGCCGATTATCCGCCGTCCTTCGTTTGCAATCGTGTATGACGTCTCGATCGGATGCAACGACGAATGCACCGATTGGGAGAACAAGTCAAATTGTTCCCACCAGTCTTGCTGCGCGCGGAGGACACGCAATTCAGACTGCCGATGAAATTGACCGGCGACTCCAGCCACCGAACGAAGTAGCCGCAAGCTCATCTCACGCTCGGCGGGATCTGCGTCGGCGGCGTGAAACGACTCGATCAGGGCAACCACCGTATCGTCAACCTTGACCGGACAGATGCCCAACAGGAATTCAGTAGGATTGTCAGTGGGTGTGTTGCCTGACTTCGGTACGACGTATGCCGACTGCCCCGCGCGGCGAACTTTTTCCAGCAGTGAATGATGACGCTCCAGCTGACCGTTAGCGGGCAAGGCGTCCACGCCGTATTTGACAAACGGTTTGATCGCTGCGTCGTCACACGTCCAGACTGCCGTCCCCTCGGCCTTCAGTCCTGAGGTCAAACGGGGCAGGAGCTGTTGGTAAAACTGTTCGACGTTGTCGGCGCTTTGGGCAAGCTGGGAAAAATCATCAACCAGACTGGGGTTGGCCATCATCATTCTTTAAGGGGGGGAACATCAAGCTGCGACTCCATATTAGCCACCGACTGATGGAGACAAAGCTTTCGAAAACTCGATTCCAAAACCTTCGCCAGATCAAAGTGATGACACGGTTTCCAACCGCGAAATCCACTAGGGGTGCGTAGTAAAACGCGGATTTTCCCCGGCAAAACCTCACGGATTATGGCTGAAACGAATTTGTTTCATCGGGTGCGGTTTCTTTGTGCAGTTTACGCATTTTTCTTATTGTGCAGATTGTACCGATTTTTTGCTTGTGTCTCCGATGCTGTCGGGTACACTTTCGACCCGCCAATCTGGCCTGGAAAGGCGTTCAGGTGAACGGATGGGTTCCGCTGTATTTACTCCCACCTACCCATTTGAGTCGTAACCAATGTTTCATAACGTCTCGCGTTTCGATTTTCTGACTGCTTTTTCTCGAAAGAACCGTCGGCGTCGGTTTACCCGTCGCAGACGATCTCAGGTCGCGCGGCGCTCGCTTTTGCTAGCAGACCTGTGTGAGCCGATGGAAGACCGGATCATGCTGGCAGCGGACGTGGCGACGGACCAGCTGGATTATGCCCCGGGCGACACAGCGCAAATCACGGCAACCGATTTTGGTGTTGGCGAGACCGTCGAGTTTCAAGTGCTACACGTTGGCCCCGGTCCTGACGGCGAGTTCGGCACTGGTGATGATGCGGCGTACAACGACAGTGGCGAAGGTCACGAAGCTTGGCAGGTTACCGACGGAGGTGTTGGAGACGGTGATGGCGAAGCGAATGGCACGATCGTAACCGAGTGGTACGTAAACCCGGATGACTCACTCAATGAAACATTTTTGTTGACGGCCCGGGCCGCTGGAGCAGACGGCGCATTCGACACGGACGATGACGTTGTCGCCACGACCACGTTTACCGATGGCCAGTTAGGTCTTTCGGCATGGCGGAATCAACCCGGTCCGACTTTGGATTCTTGGGACCAGGGCACTACGATTCAGCAAGCTAATTCGGTCTACGCCGAAGACGAAGCCATTCCCTTCCGATGGACATCAACCAGCGGCGGCGGTGCCGCAGACGATCTGGTGGAAGGCCAGACCTATACCATTCAACTAGATTATGCCCACCGCGGTGGAACCACCAGTCCAGAGCAGTTCTTTTTCGACTATCTCGTCTCCTACAACGCCACCGAGTCTCCCATCGTCGCACCGTTCGCTGACGATGCCATTCCTGGTGGCAATGCGGACCCTGCGACTGATCTGCCTAGCGGGTTTCTAGGTGATGGAAACAATCTTCTTTCGCAAGTCGCGATTCCTACTGATCCCAGTCCAGATGTCGTTGGGCAAACGTCGGGGTTCTTCGACCTGTTCAATATCGATCCAAATTCTGTGACGTTCGGTTCCTATACGCAGGACCCGGTCAACGCGAACCAGGAAGACAGGCTGCTGACGATCACCTTTACTCCCGACGATGGTGATGGCATTGCTGGTGAGACCGTTAATGTGGGGATTGCCTGGGGTGCACATCTTGCTTCCCAAGTTGATTACGGCCAAGGCAACGGCGCTGCCAGTTTCCCCGGCGCATCGCCACAAATGGTTGTCGATCTGGATCCAACAACATCCGGCGGACTGACGAATCTGAATATCAACCCCAACGCGATCGTTGCCCAAGGGGAAATCACCATCATCAAGGATGCCATTCCCGACGATGCCCAAGATTTTGGGTTTACCATCACCGGTCCGGATGGCGCCAACATTACACCCACCTTCACATTGGACGACGATGGGAATCCAGACAATGATCTTTCAAATCAAATAACGTTCTTTGGTCTGGTCGAAGGTGAATATATCATCACCGAGAATGTTGTCTCGGGATGGGATTTGACGAGCATCACCGGTACCGAATCCGGTGATGAAGATACAACACCGGATGACATTTTTGCCGGCGATACAGTTGCGCGAACGGCAACGATTTTGGTTGCGAATGGGGAAGTCTGGACGGTTGATTTCACCAACGAATTTGCCGGAGTCCCAGAATACAGCATCACCAAGACCATCACCGGTGCTGATACTGCAGGTGACGGCATCATTAACAATGCCGGAGAAGCGATTGATTACGAAATCGTCGTCACCAACGACGGCAATGTAGAAATCACGGGCGTCAGCGTTGCGGACCCGCTCCTGGAGGGTGCCAACGGCACGTTCAGTGGTCCGGTTGAATCACTCACTGCCGATGGCATCCTGGAAGTCGGTGAGACCTGGACCTACATTGGTACCTACACGGTGCAGCAGGCTGATATCGACGACAACGGCGGCGGCGATGGCGACATCGACAACACGGCGACCGTCAGCAGCAACGAACTACCTGACGAAAACGCTTCGGCGGAGCAGCCCCTTGTTCAGGACCCGGCCCTGGCGATCGACAAGATCGTGGTCAGCGTGGACACCGCCGGTGACGGCATCCTCAACAACGCCGGCGAAATCATCAACTACGACATCGATGTCACCAATACCGGCAACCAGACGCTGACCAATGTCGTGGTCACCGACCCGCTGACCGGCGTGGACACCACCATCGCCAGTTTGGCCGTGGGCGCCACCGAGACGATCAGCGCCAGCTACGCGATCACCCAGGCGGACCTAAATAGCAACGGTACGGCTGAACCCAACGACCTCGACCCAGGCTTCATCGATAACACGGCTATGGCTGATAGTGATCAGACCGATCCGGTTACGGATTCCGAAGCGGTGCCGATCGAGCGGACTCCCGACTACAGCATCGACAAGCAGATTGTCGGTGTGGATACCGCCGGTGACGGGGTGATCAACAACGCCGGTGAAGTGATCGATTACCAGGTGCTGGTTGCCAACGACGGCAACGTCGATCTGACTGGCGTCAGTGTGGCCGACCCACTGCTGGAAGGTGCCAACGGCACGTTCAGCGGTCCCAGCGAATCGCTCACTGCCGATGGCATCCTGGAAGTCGGTGAGACCTGGACCTACGTTGGTACCTACACCGTGCAGCAGGCCGACATCAACGACAACGGCGGCGGCGATGGCGACATCGACAACACCGCTACGGTCAGCAGCGATG
>JBFJVZ010000313.1:0-9636 GCA_041623895.1 Pirellulaceae bacterium
CGAAAGTCGTCGTTCGCTCCGCGACCGAGCGTTCCCTTAAGCGTTGGTTTGCGTAGCAAACGACGACGTACTTTCGCCGCCGGCGAATAAATTCACAACCTCTCCGCGAACGAACGTTCCCTTACGATTCGTTCGCGGAGCAAACGACGACGATAAATTCGCAGCCGCTTATGGTGCAGCGGTCAATTGAGACACGTCCGTAAGCGCTCCATGATGATGGCCACGGCAGCGCTGGCCATGGGCGTGCTCATGCTGGGCAACCTGCCTGCATCTTTGGCTGCCTGAGCGGGCGATAACGGAAGGTGCAAGAAGATTCCTCGCGTGGATCGCCCCATCGTTTCCGCGTAGTGTTGGCTGAGAAACAAATTGGCGTTGCACAAGTACGTGCCGGCGTGGTGCGAGACCTCACAGGGGATTCCCGAGTTGATCAGCTCTTGGCAGCATTCCTCTACCGCTAGTGACGATTGGTATGCCGCCGGGGCCCCGACGATTAAGGGGGAACCGTCACTGCGCACATTCAAGCCGACTCGCTCGATTTTGATCAGCGGCGAACCAGGAGATTGGCCAAGGTGGATCGCAAGGTCGTAATTGTCGCGCAGATCATCTTGCAGCAGTTCACTCATCCGCGTCAAATCGACGGGATAACGTCGTGTGGCTATCTCTGCCGCGCCGTCGTACCAACTGGTCAAATCCATCAACGCCAGCCAGCTGGAATTTTCCGGCCAGCGATCATACGGCTCAAAGGCCGTCAACAGAACTCGAGTCAAAATCGCGCCTGCACAGCGAGGTTATTTATCTACAAAGTGATGGCAGCGCTGCCATGGGCACCATCATACTTTGAAACCCGCCGCCTGTGATTCGGCTGTCACGCCAGCACTATTGACCGTCACCTGCGGCGTCTGCGGCAGCGTCAACGATTTTGGGCGGAATCTCCTCGCCCTTGGGAACGAAGACCATCGAGATCGAGTTGACGCAGTGCCGCGTGTTCTTCGCCGTGAATCGTTCGCCCGCAAAAACGTGTCCCAAGTGGCCCTTGCAGTTATGGCAGACGATTTCCACGCGAAGACCATCCGCGTCGGCATGCCGCTCGACGGCACCTTCGATTTCGTCATCAAAGCTCGGCCAACCGCAGTGACTCTCGAATTTATCGTCGGAGCGATAAAGCTGAGCATTGCACTGACGGCAAAGATAAGTCCCAGCCTCTTTCGTCAGCGTGAATCCGCCATTGCTGGGCGGCTCGGTGCCTTTGTCCAAGATCACATAGGCGGCCTCGGGGCTAAGCGCGTTGTATTCGCCAAACACGGTCTTCTGTTGCGGCTTACTAACCTCCACATCAGCGACTTTGCTGTCCACGTCGGTCGATTCTTCACTCACGTCTTCACCTCGGGGCAAAAGAGACTCGGGCAGCTCCGCGGCCGCACTGCCGTTCGGCAACAGGCGACGCTCTTGAACACTTGCGGGTCTGCATCCGGTGGCAACGAGCACGCTGGCCATCGGGATCAAAATCAATCGGTAAGATCTCAAATCAATATGCTTTCGAGTGCTTTGTCAAAGCCTAATTTCAGGTAGCAGAACTCTCCATGAGTTGGGGCCGGAGGGGGAAAGTGTGGGGACTTCCGCGACAACTCGAACCCCGACTCTTGGCTGCTCATTCCTTACGTAGGTATCATACCAGGGCAGCGAGCCCGATGGCACAGTAGCATTTCTCAGGGCGCAAGGAATCCCGACGATGAGAAATCGCGGGAGGGTAAAAACGGCGTTTTCCCGTTGGTTGACCGCCCTGCAAGGAAAGAAACAGTCGTGGTGGGAAAAAAAAGCAGCCGCCTCGCAGATCCATCGCCCCCGTGGGTCGGCAAGGCACGCTGCCAATCATCCTGAATGAAGTCTCACCTGGGATGGATGCCCCGAGCCGTGCCCGCCCTTTAACGTTAAGGCATGCTGGCCTGCATACGCCCCTTCAGAGCGTTAGATTTTAACATAGAAAGTGCGTTTTGGATCATCAACTTCTGATGCCAATCGACATTTTTGCGGCCAACCACCAGATATCCATTGATTTGCGATTGCGGCTGGCGGTTGAACGTCACGTGCATGCGACGATTTCAGCTAAGATGGGGAAACTCTGAATCAAAACCTCGCCGGAGTTGCCTCCATGCAAGTGTCACCCTTTCATCGATTCTCATGCATCGCGGTGGCCTTGATTGGCTTTCTAGGGGCTGATGTCATGGCTCAGCCACCGGCTGTCCGCAAACAGCAAGAGATGCAGAAGCGAATCCAACAACAAATGCAGAAAGCTGCTGAAAACCAGCCAGTCCTGCCCAGCGATCCGCAATTGCTGAGCCTGCATCGCGAATTCATCACCAAGGCCGAAAAATTAGCGGTCGAGTACGAACGCAAAAAGCAATACGATCGCGCGCGGGAGGTCTATGAGTCACTCGTTCGGCTGGTGCCGAAATATGACAAGGCGGAGGAAGGGCTGAAGAGAATTCTCACCACTCAAGCAATGAAGGATCGAAAGTTAACGGAGGTCGTTGCCACGCGCGAATGGCAAGACTCCGGGGCGACCATCCAAAAAGACATGCCTGTGCACTTTGATGTTCGCGGCACGTGGAAAGTCGTTTACGAAACCGGCCCAGAGGGAATTCGGATACCGGACGAACTAAAATCCCGCTACAGCCGTGTTCAGCTCGGTGCGTTGATCGGTGTGATTGCTGCCAAACCGGATGATTTAAAGGACGCCAAGCCATTCGTCGTCACCCCCGGACACGAGTTCATCTCCCCAAAAACTGGACGGCTGTTTCTGCGAATGTTTGACGTCGATCCAACGGACAATGAAGGCAAGATGTACGTCATGATTCAAAGCACATTTGCCAACTAACGGTTTGTCACCCTCAACTAGTGCTTTCGGGCGGTTTTGGCCATCAGGCCGCTACTCTGGAAATAGGCGCTGAACGCATTTTTGGACCCGCTATGACACGGCACAACAGTCTTGGATGACGACAAACAAACATCGAAAACATTGGGATCTGATTGTCCTGGGGCTCGGCGGGGTCGGCAGCGCGGCGATCTATCATGCGGCCACAGCCGGCATGCGAGTTTTGGGCATCGACCAGTATTGCGAGGCCCACGACAAGGGCAGCTCACACGGGCATACGCGAGCGATTCGCCAAGCCTATTTTGAGGACCCCGCCTACGTGCCGCTGCTGCGGCGTAGCTATCAGCTGTGGGAATCGCTGCAGGCGATCACGGGCCAGCAACTTTTCGTGAGGACCGGTCTGGTCGAGATCGGTCCCGAGGACGGGGTGGTCATCCCAGGCGTCCGCCGGAGTGCTCAACAGTACCAGTTGGATATCGAAGAGATTCGCATCCAAGACCTGCATGATCGATGGCCCGGGCTGCGGGCCGAGGAGAGCTGGGCGGCCGTGCTAGAAAAGAATGCTGGTTACCTGTTAGTCGAATCATGTGTTTCCGCACATTTGCGTGTCGCTTTACAACAGGGTGCGGTGTGTCGTTACGACGAAGTGGTGCAAGCCTGGACGCTGGAGGGGAAAAATGTTGTCGTCCGCACCAATGCGGGCCAGCATGTGGCCGAGCGCTTGATTGTTGCCGCCGGTCCCTGGAGCGGTCGTCTGCTGGCGTCGCTGAATCTGCCGTTAACAGTCCTGCGTAAACATCAGTACTGGCTGGAGGCGGAGCGGCCCGGTTTCGATCGAAATGAGGGATTTCCCTGCTTCTTCTTCGAAACTCCCCAAGGCTACTTTTATGGATTTCCGTCGATGGAAGGTGTCGGCGTCAAAGTTGCCAGGCACAGTGGTGGCCAGGTCGTGACGCAACCCTCCGGCGATGAACATCCGTTTGACGATCAAGACTTTACCCTGGTTACTGATTTCGTCGCTGCTCACTTGCCCGGCGTCACCAATCAGCGAAAGTCTCACGCAGGTTGCTATTACACGATGACGCCCAGCGAATGTTTCATCATCGACGTGCTGCCAAACCAGCCACAGGTCACGGTCGTGGCTGGCTTGTCCGGTCACGGCTTCAAGTTCACCAGTGTCCTGGGAGAAATCGCGGCGACCATGTCGCGGGACGAAACGCCTGCCTTTGATTTGGAGCGATTCCGCATCGCCAATCATGTCGTATGATGTCGGCTCAGCCCGGGCGTTTTATGATTGGAGCATTGCACAAGTGATGCCCCCCAGTTTCGCAGGCCAGGACCTGTCCTGGCAGCAGGATCGCCAGGACGTGTTGTCCTGGCCTACATTGTTTTTGATGACTTCAATGCCGGATCACAAACAAAAGAATATTGCCGTAATCGGTTGGCGGGAATGGGCCGGGCTTCCCGAATTGGGAATCAAATGGATTAAGGTCAAGGTCGATACCGGGGCTCGCTCTTCGGCGCTGCATGCTTACGATGTTCATGAATTCCAACGTGACGGTGAGACCTGGGTGCGGTTCAAGGTGCATCCGATGCAGCGCAAAAGTCTCAAATGCACCGAGGCCGAAGCCAAGATTCTGGAATATCGGATGGTGCGCAGTTCCAACGGCAAGTCCGAAAAGCGGCCGGTAATCGAGACCAAAGTTGACTTGCTGGGGGTCTGCTTGCCGGTCGAATTGACGTTGACCAATCGAGATGCGATGGGATTCCGCATGTTGCTCGGCCGTCAAGCGATTCGCAAGCGATTTCTCGTTGACTCGAGCAGATCGTATTACGGCGGCCAACCAGCACGCAAAAAGAAAAAGAAGACAAAGAAGAGTTCAAAGTCTCGGCGGAAGCGTTCCGACCACAAGGATTCCTGATGAAGCTGGCCATTCTTTCTTGCAACCTGAAATGCTACAGCACGCGGCGGTTGCGCGAGGCTGCTGAGCAACGCGGTGCAAAAGTCAAGGTCTTGAACACGCTGCGGTTCGCGATCGACCTGCGTCCCGGCAATCCTGACCTTTACTTTCGTAGCAAGCAACTCTCGTTTTATGATGCAGTCCTGCCGCGGATCGGAGCCTCGATCACGTATTACGGCACCGCGGTGGTACGCCAGTTCGAGCAAATGGATGTGTTTTGCGCAAATTCATCCGCTGGTATCTCTAACTCGCGAGATAAACTTCGCAGTCTACAGATCTTGAGTCGCCACCAAATCGGAATTCCGCAAACCACGTTTGTCCGTGACAAGAAAGACGTCCTGCCGGCGATCGATCGAGTCGGTGGTGCGCCGGTGATCATCAAACTATTGGAAGGCACGCAAGGTATCGGCGTGCTCCTGGCTGAAACGGTCAAGAGCGCCGAGGCAATCATCGAACTGCTGCAGAGCCAAAAACAAAATGTTCTGATTCAAAAATTTGTCTCCGAAAGCAAAGGTCGTGACATTCGCGCCTTTGTGGTTGGCGACCGAGTCGTCGCAGCGATGCGGCGGGTTGCTCAGGGACAGGAATTTCGCAGCAACGTGCATCGTGGTGGCGTTACCGAACCCGTCGATCTGGACGAATCCTATCGCGAAACCGCGGTCCGCGCGGCCCAAATCATGGGCCTCCGCGTGGCCGGCGTCGATATGCTGGAAAGCATCAATGGTCCCCAGATCATGGAAGTCAATTCGTCACCGGGTTTGGAAGGCATCGAAGCGTGTACGCAGCTGGACGTGGCCGGTGCGGTCATCGATTACATGGCCGCCCAAGTTGACTTTCCCGAAATCGACGTGCGTCAGCGGCTAACCGTCTCTCGCGGTTACGGCGTGACCGAGATTCACATCCCCGATGGATCCGAATATGTGGGAAAAATCGTCGGTGATATGCGGGACAAGGACATGAATGTGCTGACGCTGTACCGCGGCACGACCGTGATCCCGAATCCGCGGTCAGCCCGTGTGCTGGAGCCAGGCGACCGGCTGCTGTGTTTCGGAAAACTGGAATTGATGAGGCATTTGATTCCGCGAAAGACCCGTCGCCGTCGCCAGCCAACAGTGCAAGAATTGCCGGACTTGCCCGTCGCTGACGAAGTACTTCGGGTGCTTGGTGAGTCTGCGGCGGTGGAAATCAGAGACTGAAAGCGTATCAACTAATTGCTTGATTATCGATGATTGATCAGCCGAAACTTCCCAACATTCGCGTCGGTTCCCGGTTAGGCAAGTACCGGCTGGACCGCCGCATCGGTTCGGGTGCGTATGCCAACGTCTACGCAGCCACCGATACTCTGCTGGGCACCAAGGTAGCGATCAAGATTCCGACTGCTTCAGCGATGTCGACCGAATTGTTGGATGAGTTCCGCCGAGAAGTTCGGCTGACGATGCAGCTGGATCATCCCAACATTTTGCCGATCCGTGATGCCACGCTGATTGACGGCTGGCTCGCCATCGTGACGCCGCTTGCCGATAAGACGCTTGAGGATCGTATGCGCCGTCGGATGTCGTTTGAAAAGGCTTACGACATGTTGACTCAATTGCTGGAGGCCGTCGCTCACGCCCACCGCCACGCCGTGATTCACTGCGATATCAAACCTGAGAACATCCTGCTGTTTGCAGGAAATCGACTGCGCTTGGCGGACTTTGGAATCGCCAAGGCGGCTCAGAAAACGATCAGCGGCAGCGGTACCGGCACGGTCGGCCACATGGCGCCCGAACAGGCGATGGGCAAGCCGTCGATGCGCAGCGATGTGTTTTCGATTGGGCTGATCGCCTATCGCATGCTCGCCGGTCAATGGCCCGAGTATCCATTCCAATGGCCGATGCCGGGGGCTGCCAACCTCCGCCGACGGGCACATCCCGAGTTGATCGCGATCATCCGCAAATCCTTGTCGATCAATCCCAGGCAGCGGTACGCTGACGCATCGCAGATGTTGGCCGATTGGAAGAAAGTTCGTCTCAAAGCGCTGCGTTTTGCCAGACGACGCCGTGCATAACGTTGAACGTGCCAAGAACATGACAGCGCTGAAAAAACTGTATATCGAAAGCGACATGGAATCGGCCGAACCGATCGAACTCCTGGGCGGCAAGGTCGTCGCCTTATGTCGTCGCTGCCCCGATAAGGAGCAACCCAATGACGACAGCGCCGCGGTTGTACAAACCGAATCCGGGGGGATCGTGCTGATCGTTGCCGATGGCGTCGGTGGCGGCCCCGGCGGACATCAAGCGTCCGCGATCGCCGTCCAGTCGGTTGCCGAATGCGTGCTCGCAACGCCGCCAACTAGCGAACTTAGAGCCGGGATTTTGGATGGTATCGAGCAAGCCAACCGGAAAATATTGGATTTGGGAATCGGTGCCGCAACCACGTTGGCCGTCGTCGAAATTCAAGACCGTTCCGCCAGAGGCTATCAGGTCGGCGATTCGACCATGCTGATTGTCGGACAACGAGGCGCGTTGAAATGGAAATCCACTTCCCATTCACCCGTCGGTTATGCCATCGAATCGGGAATGCTGGACGAAGCAGATGCGATGCATCACGAAGAGCGGCACGTTGTCTCGAATCTGGTTGGGACCGACAGCATGCACATCGAAGTCGGACCGACACGGCAGCTCGCACCGCGCGATACGATCATCGTTGGCAGTGACGGTCTGTATGACAATCTGCACCTGGATGAAGTCATTCAGCACGGCCGCAGCGGAAAGCTTCGTAGGCGAATAGACGCGATGGCAGAACTGGCGACCAAGCGGATGATTCAGGATGTCGACGGCCAACCGGGAAAACCTGACGACTTGAGCGTGCTGATCTTCACGCCGTCAGCACAATCGTCCGCCGCTACTGAAGCCCCGGCCAAGCGAAAGTAACGACCTTGTCAAATCTTAATCAGAAACCACCAATCGACAGTTGGGACGGGCAGCCCATTGCCCCGGGACAGGCCTGCGACGTGGAACTTGCCGTCGGTGAAAGTTACAGCGGCATCACGGTACGGATTCCGATTCACGTTCGCCGGGCAAGCGAAGACGGCCCCAACGTGTTCGTGACCGCAGCCATGCATGGCGATGAGATCAACGGTAGCGGTGCGGTGCGGCAGCTGATGCAAGACGAAGGTTTTCAACTTCTTCGCGGTACAGTCATCTTCGTTCCCGTGCTGAATATTCTGGCCTTCGATCGACACTCGCGTTACTTGCCCGACCGCCGTGATTTGAATCGCTCGTTTCCGGGATCCGCTACCGGTACTCTGGCCAGCCGAATGGCGAGAACCATCTTTGATGCGCTCGTTGCTCGTTGTGACTACGGCATTGATCTGCATACCGCCGCCGTCCGACGAACAAACTATCCAACCATTCGCGGCGATCTCAGTGACCCGGCCGTGCGGGGTCTGGCCAAGGCCTTTGGTTGCGAAATCATCATGAACAGCAAAGGACCACGTGGTTCGTTTCGCCGCGAAGCCTGTCAGGCTGGCTGCCCCACAATCATCATGGAGGGCGGCGAGGTCTGGAAGGTCGAACCGAGAATCGTCGAAGCCACTGTCCGCGGTGTGACCAACGTGCTGCGGAGCCTGAAGATGCTGGACGGACTGCCCGAGACGCCGGATCATCAAGTCATCGTGCAGAGTTCCAAGTGGATTCGCGCCGAACGCGGCGGCTTTTTGCAATTCCACGTCCAGCCGGGCGAAATCGTCAAGAAAGGGCAGCCGCTGGCGACCAACACCACTCTGCTGGGACGCGAGCGAAGTGTCCTGCAAGCTCCATTCAACGCCATCGTGATCGGCATGTCCACCTTGCCAGCCACCAGTCCCGGCGAACCTGTCTGCAATCTCGGCAAGCTGCCGAAAGACATCAAGCCGTCCGAGCTGCGTTCGCTGCGCACCGAAGAAGACGGATTGGAAGAGCGACTGACGGAGGATCTGGCATCCAACGTGATGGTCGTCAAGCCGACACAATAAAGGGCTGTGGGACTGTTGGTAGCGGAAGCGGGACGACTTCCGGGCAGCCAGGGTCGGAATTGTCCCGAATTCCGCTAGGCAGAATCCGGGTTTCACGAAATCCCGCCAGGGATTCCCCCAAAAGTGAACCTTTCGCGAAATTGGCTCGTCCGCTAATCTGTGCGGGTCGAAAGTTTGCTGCCTTCAGCAACTCGGGGCGTGGCGCAGTCTGGCTAGCGTGACTGGTTTGGGACCAGTAGGTCGCAGGTTCGAATCCTGTCGCCCCGACTTGAGTTCAAAACAGCTCGTCGCGTTGATTCGTGGCGAGCTGTTTCTCTTTCTATTGGAACGGTTTCTGTTTTCTTGACGTTCGCTGCCAGTTCAAACCGCCGTCCAAATCGCGCCGTGTTTGAGCCTCATCTTCCGCAAAGTGTTGTTTGGAAACCATTTAGCGAGTTCAAATCCCGTCGCCCCTTTCGAGAGACTCGGTCGGCAAGGATTGGGGGCTCGTTACGCCGTCGTAACTGCAGAGGTCGGTTTCACCGCCGCGACTTACGGTCAAGCACAATCTGCTGAGGTCGATGCAACCGACAGCACGAAAGACGACGGAATGCTAGGCTGTTTAGGGTCGGATCTGCCCCCATGCCCCATTCCACCCGTCACTATTTGTTTTACCGGCCCGACTTTGGCCAGATTCGCGAAAACGGTCTGCCAATGCCCCAAAACCACTTCGCCAATCTCACTGTCATTGCTTACAAAGAAGGACGCCTGAGATATCACTCCAACCACTGACCAAGACTTATGAGTTCTGCCTGGAAACTGGCTTTCGC
>JBFJVZ010000314.1:0-9617 GCA_041623895.1 Pirellulaceae bacterium
CGGCCCTGGATCAGAGCGACGATGGTGCCATCGGCGATCACGTTGCGCGGCTCGGCGGCTTCAGTTTTCCAAATCTCCATTCCTGATTCAACATCAAAGGCACGGACAGAATTTTCATCGGTGGCAATGACGCGTGTCCCGTCGTAGAGAATCGATTGGGGGTTCCGCAGGTCGCCGAATTCACAAACCACTTCGCCGCTGGCAGCATCGATGGCAACGGGTCGGTTTTGTAGCACGGCAAACAGATATTTGTTCGCGGCGATCGGCCGAGAACCTTCACGGGAAAGCCGCGGCAGGTTGAATTCTGACGGGTTGTTTTCCCCATTTTTGGCCAGATTGCGGTGCCATAATCGGAGCCCGTTGAAACTGTCACGGGCCAGCACGCCTCCATAGAAATTTCGTCCGCCCGCCGTCACCATGCCTTCGACTTCGGAAGTTGCCGCCGCGATCCAGCGGACTCGCTCCGGTGGGCCGACCATGGTGTCTAAAGAAACCGCGTTGCCGTCGGCGCCATGCCGCGGGTGCGACCACATATCCATTGCGTCCGGCCATCGTTTGCGTGCGATGATGTTTGAATTGACTTCCTGCAAAGCCTCGAATTCACTGACGTTGAATTTCAATTTGGCGTCCGCATTGGAGTCCAGCACAACGACGGATCCTCCCGGGGCCAGCACGCGCAGTAATTCTGCGACCGGAACGGAAAGACGGCGGAGCACGACCAGATTGACCACGTTCTCGGCATACGGCAAACGCGCAGGATCAGTCATCGTTTCCGCCCAAGCCAATCCGTAATGACCGTCCCGGCGCAATTGCGTTTGCGCTGCTGCAACGGCTTCGCTATTGGTGTCCAGCACATGAATCAGGTAGCGGCCGGTCCGGCTGAGCATGGCAGCGGATGCCGTCTCGTCAGCGCCCAGTTGAACAATCAATCCGCCATGAAGCCCAGCCAACTCCGCTGGATCGACCTGCGTTTCAGCAGCTTGAGTGGGAACGCTGATGACCAGCAGCAGGCTGGTCATTGGCAGGAGAAGTCGCAGCTCAGAAAAACGATCCATGATCAACCAGCCTTTTGGGTGAGGGAGACGCCAGTCCGTCCTAGAAAATGCTCTCACTAAAGCACTAAAACAGATTGTACACGCATTTCAGCGCCGGGTTTTAGTTGGACTGCGTCAGTTTCATCAGCCGCAACGCGTTGGAGAGCGTCCCGCTCAGTAGCCCCGAAGTGGGCGACAATTTACATAGCCCAGGTTCAGCAGAGCGAGCTCCGCGAGCGAATGCAGGCCTGGCGGCAGAGGGAGAAAGATTGCAATAAATCCCAGGGCGTCGTCATCGCTCGCACACTCGCGATTGACTTGCCCTGGGCTAAGCAAAACTGCTGGGCCTTCGGCTCGGTCGCCGACGCCCTAAGCGGGACGCTCTCTAACGTCCGGCGGCTGATGCGGCGGGAAACCACGGCAATTCGATTCAAAAGTGGCGCTGTCCACTTAGGGCACCCAAGACCCACAAGATTTTTGATCCGGGTATAGTGTTTGTACGAAGAGTTCCCCGTTTGGAAGCTCTTCTGCCGTTCACACCTTTGGACAAATCTCGCTGGAATTCTCCCTTATGAAATTCAATCGAACGCACGTGTTGGGGCTGTTACTGGTTGGACTTCTGCCGCCGCTTGCGTCTGCGGAATGGCCGGCATACTTGAACGGTAATCAGCGGACGGGCTTTACCTCCGCGCGGCTCGATCCCAGTCTTCGGCTTGCCTGGACATATCAGTCCCCGGCCAAGCCGCAGCAAGCCTGGTCGGGGCCGCGAAGCGAGCCAATCGAAGGCCACGAAATGCGGCATCGCGTCGACTTTGATGATGCCATGCAAGTCGTGATGGCCGACGGCCGCGCGTACTTTGGCAGCACCGTGGACCACCGATTGCACTGTGTCGATGCCCAGACAGGCGCGCCGATCTGGGATTTTTACACCGACGGCCCGATTCGTCTGGCGCCAACGCTGGCACACGGCAATGTTTACTTTGGATCCGATGACGGCGTCGTCTATTGCCTGGCGGCGGCCGATGGAACCCTGGTTTGGAAGCTGCGCGTCGGTCCCAAAGATGACCGCTTGCTTTCCAGAGGCGAAATGATATCGCGTTGGCCGGTGCGGACCGGTGTCTTGATCGACGGTAATACCGCGTACTTTGGGGCCGGAGTTTTTCCGCACGAAACCGTTTATCTATGTGCAGTGGATGCCAAAGACGGCTCGGTCATTTGGCGCAACGACACGATCAGCCAACAGAATGCAGGGCGTAACGATCTTTCACCGCAAGGTTATTTGCTCTGCAACGAGACAACCTTGTTCGTTCCCTCGGGGCGATCGCTGCCGGTGGCCGTGTCGAAAAAGACGGGTGAAATCCTTTTTCAGCGTCAGCACTCCTGGCGAACCGACGCGGGTGGAGTTGTTGGCGGCACCAAAGCACTTCTGGGTGATGGTCAAATTTACGCGGGCGGCCCGCATCACTTCCTGGCGATCAACGACAAGACGGGCAACGTCGGCGCTTCGTGGATCAATGGACGGCAGATGGTTCTGGCGGGCGAGTTGGCCTACTTGATGGATGGCGAAAGAATCTTCTCCGTCAACCGAGCCGAGCATGCAGCGGCGAGTCAGAAGAAACAGGAATGGTTCTTGCGAGCACGTGAGGTTCGCAGCGATCCCAAAAAAGTTGCCGAAGCCAAACAGAAAATGCAGGAGTACATGCAAGTCGGAATCGTTTGGGAACACGCAAGCGATTTTGACGATGTGCTGATCGCAACCGACAATCTTGTCATTGCCGGCGGGCTGAACAAATTGGTTGCACTCGAGCGAAGCAGCGGCGACAAGGTCTGGGAACAAACGGTCAGCGGTAACGTCCGTGGCCTGGCAGTCGATGAAAACGTGCTGACCGTCAGCACCGATCAAGGCAACATCTATGCATTCCATAGCGGGCAGCGGGAAGATGCGACGGCAAAGACTTGGCCGGTTCCTTACTCGGATCCATTCGCCGTTGACGAGATGACGGAGCGTTATCGGGCCGCCGCCAAAGATATCCTGGATCGCAGCGGGCAAAACACCGGTTACTGCCTGGTGCTGGGCAGTGAACAAGGAAGGCTCGCCTACGAACTTGCCAGGCAAAGCGAGTTGACGGTCCTTGCCGTCGAACCGGATACTGACAAGGTCGCCGCGTCGCGAAAGTCGCTGCAGCAGGCCGGTATGCACGGCACGAAAGTTACTGTCGTCAATGCACCGCTCGAGCAGCTGCCCTTCTCGAATTACTTTGCCAACTTGATCGTTTCGGAATCGCAGCTGCTAACAGGCAAGCCGCCATGTGAACCGGATGAAATCGCACGACATCTGAAGCCGTGCGGCGGCGTGGCAATGCTCGGTCGTCCGATCGACACAACGTCGGAATCGGCGGCAAGCGATCAATCGCTGATTCAGTGGCTGACTGCGCTGTATCACCAAAACGAAGGCGAAGTGATTGCCGAGGCGCCTTGGTTCATGTTGCGACGCGGCAAGCTTGCCGGCGCGGGTGACTGGTCGCATCAATACGGAAACGTCGCCAATACGTCGTATACCGAAGATCACCGCATCCGCGATGGTTTGGGAGTTTTGTGGTATGGAGACCCGGGACCGAGTGCCATGATCAATCGCCACGAGGCGGCCGGCGCGCCCCTGTCGACCAACGGCCGCATGTTCATCCAAGGTACCGATCGTTTGATGGCCTATGACGCCTACAACGGAAACTTTCTGTGGGACTACGAGAATCCCGGCGCCATTCGCACCGGCGTTTTCAACAATCGCGAAACCCACAACCTGGCCGCCAGCGATGATGTCCTTTACGTCGCAGTGGGTGATACCTGCACGGCACTTGATGCGGCGACCGGCAAAGTCGTTGCCGAATACAAGACACCTGAAACCGCCGATGGGATCCAGCGCGCCTGGGCGTATCTGGCTTATGACCAGGGTCAATTGTTCGGCACCAGCACGATTCGCGAAGAGCTGGAGAGAAGAATGCGGCGGCGAGGCCTGACGGTGAAAAGTCAAACTGACGCGATCTTCGCTATCGACACAAAGACGGGCCAGCGGACATGGACCTATCGCGGGAAAAACATTCTACACACCACGATCGCAATCGGTCCCGAACGCATGTATTTCATCGATAGCTCGATCACTGCCGAACAACGCCAGCAGTTGTACCTGCAAGACAAAGCTGAGCTGAAAAAGCTGACCGGCGAGGCAGCCCGTCAAGCTGAAGAGGAGATGAAAAAGTTGGACGTGCGGATGGCGGTCGCACTTGACCGGTACAGCGGCGAAAAGATTTGGGAAAATCCAGTCAACGTGACGGATACCACCAACGTTAGCGCCGGCGGCGGCAGCTTGACCCTGATGTACGCAGACGGTCACGTTGTGCTGTGCGGCGCCAACGCCAACGGGCATTATTGGAAACAATTCTTGTCGGGCGAATTCGATAAACGCAAACTGGTTGTGCTGGATGCCGGCAGTGGCGAAGAGCTGTGGTCCAAGAATGCCAATTACATGAATCGCCCGGCGGTCATCGGCAGCGAGATCTATGCCGAACCCTGGGCGTTCGAGTTGCATACGGGAAAACCCAAAACGCGGCCGCATCCATTGACGGGAGAGGAAAGCCAATGGCGGTTCAGCCGTCCCGGGCATCACTGCGGTGTGATCACGGCGACGCCCAACATGATGTTTTTCCGCAGCGGATTCATCGGCTACTACGACTTGTATTCCGACAGCGGCACTCGGCACTTTGCCGGACAGCGACTCGGTTGTTGGATCAACGCAATCCCCGGAAATGGATTGGTGATGATCCCTGAAGCCAGTGCAGGATGCGTTTGCCAATTCTCAATCGCGTCGACGGTCGTGATGGAACCGAAAACCGAAAACAAGTCTTGGGGTATTTTTAGCGCGGTTGGGCCGCCGACACCGGTCAAACGAATTGGGATCAACTTTGGCGGGCCCGGCGACCGCAAGGACATCTCGGGCAATGAATGGTTTGGATATCCGCGGCCTAGCACCCGGGAGCGTTTGGAGTTTGTGTTTGACCTTAAGCCCCAACTCGAATCAGGCGGGGGCTGGTACAGCCGCAACGTGGAATCGGTCAACATCAGTGGAACCGACAAACCGTGGTTGTTTGCTTCGGGCGGTCGCGGCTTGAAACGTTTCGAGATACCGCTGCTTGGAAAAAATGACGCAAAAAATTCCTATACCGTGAAGTTCTACTTTGCCAACGTCGACGACGACTTCATTGCGCCGTTCAATATTCGATTGCAAGGACAGACCGTCGCCAGCGGTGTCGATATTTCCAATGCCTCGCGACAACCGATGGTCAACGAGTTTCCAGGAATCGCAGTCGATCAGAATTTGGTCGTCGAACTTGAACCAGGCGATGCCAAGGCCCTGCCGACGATTTCGGCAATCGAAGTGGTGCGTGAGGATTAGGCTTGGTCTCAAAACGGGAGGGCGAGGCTCCGGCCGAGCCGCACTTTGTCGCGAACGCCACGGCCCGCGGGAACAACCGAGAACGCAAAAACTGTATCGTTTCGCCCCAGCGAAGCTGTAGCATTTTGCTGTCGCAAAGATGAGAATGTAAGGGAATTCTCGACCACTGTTTTCGGACCGCGATTTGCAACTCAACAGTTCATCTCTTCCTGGGAAACACCTTCCTTGCCGCTCATTCGACTCTTTCAAGGGACATAGCCGTGCGATTCTCAATCCGCATGATGATGACGTTGGTGATCGCACTAGCGGTGGGGGGCTTCTCATCGGCCCAAGACGTGACGCCGCATCTGGCGGCCGGCGAGTTCGGCTTGGCAATTCAGCTCGCTGAAAATGCGCCCCCGGACTTGCGAGACCCGATGTTGGCGCAAGTCGCTTCTACTCAAGCTAGTACTGGGAATCCGATCGGGGCGGCACGAACAGTACAAGGAATCGAATCCGCTGATCAGCGCCGCGACGCCATCGCCGGCGCGCGTGGTGGCGGCGCGTTCGCGGACTTTCAATCGCTGATGGACTTGATCCAAACAACCGTCGTCCCCGATACCTGGGAAGCGCTTGGGGGACCGAGCACCATGGCTCCTTACCCGGCTGGGATATTTGTCGACTCCAGCGGAACGATCAGGCAATGCCAGGCATTTGCCAGTGACGACGCTGCGGCAAACCTGCGGGCCGTTCTGGCCCCAGGAGCCAGCGGGCCCAACGAGGGTGCGGATGCTGAGGCCTGGCGTCAACCTGCCGGGCTGCGATGTGTTTCGCTTCGCCGCCTGCTGAATCAGTTGACCCATGACAAGATCATGCGGCCGCACGTCAATGCCGGTGATGCGAGTCCGGCGATGTTGCACATGGCCGGGTTGTCGCAGATCAAATACGTATTCCTGTCTGACCAGGATGTGATTCTGGCTGGGCCCGTGGGCGGCATTCAGTCGATGGGTGGCTGGTATCGAGATCAAACCTCCGGGCTCTGTACGCTGCGCAGCGACTTCTTCTTTACCTGCATCGCCTCCGCTATTGGGAATCAAGCGTTCGGATGCACGATCGATCCGACCCCGCAAGGGCTGCAGCAAGCCGCCGCCGTCGCCGCCGCGATCGGGGCGGATAGAATTCCGATTGGCAAGGCCGCCGATCAGATGGCAACGGCACTCGGGCTGCAGCAAGTCCAAGTCTTCGGCACCGCGGGCGACTCGCCGATTGGATTCTTGATGGTCGAAGCCGACCGCCACATGAAGCAGTTGGCATTGGGCAAAGAGCCGATGCCTGATGGCGTCAAGAATTACTTGGACATCATTGAGGCTGCGATCGATCGTGGTCCGCCGAACGATCTGTTACTGCGACTGTGGTTCACGGCATCGCCGCGGAGCGTACGGGCTGACCCGGAGCGCACTGTTTTCGAGATCGGCGGTAATCCGATTCGCTTGAGCGGCGAAAACCAGCGTGCGCTTGCCAATGGCCAGCGAGGCCGCGTGCTGCCAGATGCGCAGTCCGAAGCGTTCGTAGCAGAGTTCAATCGTCATTGGAGTTCGATCCGGGAAAAGTATCCGCTTTACAGTGCGTTGGAATCAATATATCGAGCCGCCTCGATCGCCGAATTGCTCGACCGTTACAGCAAGACGGAAAGCCAACGAGCTATCCTCCATGCTTTGGCATCCGACGCAACATCAGCCGACTGGCAAATGCCAACGCCACGTCAAGTTGAATCAATCGCGGTACTGCATTCGGTCCGCAAGGGCCGCAAGGTGCACCACATCGTCGTCGCCAGCGGAGGCGTCTCGGTCAACGGGCAGCAGACGCTGCAAACGCAACTGGTCAGCTACCCGGCATTGGGATCGCTCGCTCCGCCAATCAAGACGCAGCCCCGAGTGATCCAGCGCTGGTGGTGGGACGTGGACAGTCTTTAAAGATTGATGGGCGGGCGACAAGAAGACAAGTTTCACAGCCGTGGGAGGGCGACGCGGGCGACGCTCCCGCGGAGCCGCAAAGCTGTTTCCGACGCTTCCGCTCGGACGGAGCCTCGCTCTCTCCTGAAACTTATGACTCACCGATAGAACGTGACTTTGTATTTCTTGCCGCGGGGGATGTTGCGGTGCACGATCTGCGACAGCGAATTCGTTTTCTGGATGATCTGCGAACCGGCCGGTGTGAAGGTTGTTTGGTTGTAAATCAGCGGTGCCAATAAGGGGTTGGTGAAGGCCTGGGAGAAGGCATCGATGCCGACCAGCCGGCCGATCAATGCGGGCAACGCTGAATTCGGTCGTCCGTCTTCGGCAAACAGTCCGACGAAGAATTCGATCTTGTCGACATGGCCGTATAACTCTTTCAACTTTTGTTGCGTGTATTCGTCGCTGGTGATCTGGTTGAACTCGGTAACCCGCGGGAATCCGCATAATTCTCGATAATCGTTGTAGCTGGGAAGCTGGGCTTCGCGACCCAGGGCAATGCTCATCAATTCGACGGGGATTAGAAAGTCCGGCGTATTGAACAGACCGATCCGGCAAGCGGGTTGCGAGGACGCTTCTTCAAACAGCTGGCCCAATCCCTTTTGGATGATCATGTCGTTGTTCCATAGGCTTGCTTCCATGGGCACCGTCTGGCCGTCATAGGTCAGCTTGTCGGGCAGGGCACTGTGCCAACGGTAGACCAAGCTGAATTCTTGCGGCATCCAGTTCTCGCGATACCACTTGGGATTCTTCAGCGACGGTGGGTCAACAACAAAGTTAAAGTGGTAGGGAGTGATGTGATTGATATATTCTTCGACCACGATTTTCATGATCAAAATGGTCATAATGTTGCGGGCGGTCTGGAAGATTCGTTCGTCGACATACTTATCCGGATCGTCTCGCCAGGCGGGATGGGAAGCTTTCCACTCTTCGGTGGGCTGCTGCCAATTTGGATGCATGACGCGCCAATCATCGGTGGGTGCTTTCTTGGGAAGCGTTGCTGCCTCTTGTCGCCAATCATCGGCGTATTCCTTTTCCAGAATTCCACAGATCCGATTGTGCTCCCGGAACCACAGCACGTTCAGCATCACGTAGCCGATTTGCACATTCGCTCGCTCGACACCCATGGCGAACATCTTCGCTTTCTTTTCCGGGCTCTGCGCCTGTTCGGCGCGAAGCGGCGTGTAAAGTCCCTCAAACTCAGGCCAGACCTTTCCTGCGGCTGGATCTTGGTAATAGAAGAGTGGATATTCCTCGCCGTTGATGATCTGGCTCTTCAGTTTTCCGCCCACGCCGGAGCGCAGTTTGTCAGTCGCACTTCGATGCAATCCGTAAACATTGCAAAGATCGATATGGTGGTTGGACGTGTTCTTCAATCGCTGATCGTGATCCGTCCTCAGAAAACTATCGGTAAACCACTGGACCCAATAAGGAAACAACAGCGTCGATTTATCCGACTCGATCGACTTGCCGTCTCTCTTCTTGAATAACTCGGCGAGCGGGTTCTTGGCTGGATCCGGAGGAAAACTGCTGAGATCCAGCGGCGGAAGGTTTCCCTCTTTGTTGAATTCGGGGTCTTGCTTGAGATGCCTCCCACTCCACGTCTTGTTGGTCAAAGATTCCCAAGACGTAAAAGGGCCCCAGTTGCTGAACGGGTAAGGGCGTGTGGGAATCACCAGAATGGCACTATTGATCAGTGTCTTGTTGACCCATCGCCTGAGCGGATTGATGCGTTCCACGATCCGCCAAAAAATCTTGAAATGTGTTAAGACATAGGTCTGAACTTTGTTACCAAATCCGTCTTTTGAGGTGTCTCTCATGGTGTGCCGCTCTTGGTGAAGGATGGTGAAAAAACCATCATAATTAGAACGGATCAAACAAGCTGATGGGGAGATTGCAGAAATCGCTTTTTAGCCCCTGAATGGGCCCAAACATGGTCTTCGCAGGCCAGGACCCTGTCCCGGCGAGAGCGATTTCATCATTGATGTGGGATCATCCGTAGGCCAGGACCTGGAGAGCGTCCGGCTTAGGAAGTGCGAAACTCTACAAGCATGAACAAGAACCACGGAGTGGTGGCAGCATAGAGCCTGGGGTGAAGCAACGAGCGTCAGCGAAGTTGCTGTAACCCCAGGAATACGACACAGA
>JBFJVZ010000315.1:0-9596 GCA_041623895.1 Pirellulaceae bacterium
GGAATCGGATTGCTGCAGCCGAACCAATTGCCGTGATCATCGCGGTGACGTCCAAACTGAGTTCGTCCGCTTTGCAGTTCCAGCGATCCGTCCTCGGGTCGAATGCGCAAATCCTGGCCGCCCAGGTCGACTTTCTTTCCCGTCTTCAGCGATTCGATCGTGCCACCGCTATCTCCGTTGGCCAGGTACAGCCAGTTATCTAGCCCGCGCTCAAAACCATTGACGCGGTGTTGCTGATTTCCTTCGCCAAACCCGCGGTACAGGTCCTCGCGGAATTCGGCTTTGCCGTCACCGTCGCGGTCGGCTGCAAAGAAGATCGTCGGTGCGGCACTGACGATCACGCCATCTCGCCAGGCGATCACACCGGTTGGGTATGCGATCTGATCCAAGAACAATGTCGACTTGTCATACTGACCATCGCCATCGGTGTCCTGCAAATAACGAACGCGGCCACCCGGTTTTCCTCGGTCGTCCAGTCCCAGCGGATAGTCGGCCATCTCCACCACCCACAGTTTTCCATCCGGCCCCCAGTCCAACGCGATCGGATCCATCACCAGCGGTTCCGCGGCCATCAGTTCGACCGTGAAACCGGGATGAACCTTGATGGAATCGAGCGACAGCGTGGGCGAACGTGGTCCCGGCTCTGTCTTTCCTAAGAGCTGCGAAAATGATCGCCGGTCGACGCCGTCGGGCAAACGATGAGTGTCTTCGTTTTGCACCCACATGTGGTCGTCGACAAACCAAACGCCGTTGTTGGTTCCGTCGCGAACAATCAGGGGCACGTCGTCTACATCCGGAACGACTCGCGAGAAGCCAGCGGAGTCGACGTCATAAAGGCAGATGCCGGTTTCCGCAGCGTTGGAAACAATCAGGTCGTCGTGGCCGTCTTTGTCAAAGTCCACAAACCGAACACCGTTGTCTCGCCCTGTTGCGTCGACGATCGCGTAGGGAATCGGTGCCTGGGTATTCCAATTCCCATTCGCATCCCGCTGGAGAATGCGTTTTTCCGACGGATTTCCGAGCAGGATCTCAGAGATTCCGTCTCGATCCAGATCGCGGAGCCTGACGCCCTGATCGAGTCCGCCGGCCGATGTCCGCACAGCACGCAACAACGATTTCGGCAGCTCCTTTCGCGTGATTCGGTCATCGGCAAACAAATAGATCGACTGGTCGTGTTGATTGTTAACCAGCAAAGACGTTGTCGCTTGCGGGTCTAAGTGGCCAAACTTGACCCCCAAATCGATACGCCCTGATGCTCCTTGAGCAGTGAATTGAATGTTGTGATCGAGATCGCGCCAACGCTTTGTTTTCGGCAGCCACACTCGAGCGACTTTGCGCTGGTCATTGCCGATCATCACGTCCAAGAAACCGTCTTGGTCCAGATCGACGATGCGGACACCGTTATCACCTCCATCATCGTCCGAGCGCAGCGGTTGTCCAAGCAACAACCGCTCGTTAATCCGGTCGACGCATTCCTTGAAGGTCAGAAACTTGACGCGCTTGCCATACTTCTCTCGTGCATAGTCGATCAGTTCGATGACCTGGTCGTTGCGAATCCAACCGTGTGGATGAAAGACCAGATTAAACATTCCCTGCTTGATCACGGTCGCATCGAGCGCCGCCTTCATGTCAGCGACCGTTTTGGGATTATTTGGTTGGTGCAGGTTTTGTGCTTCCCAATCGCTGGGCACCATGCACGGGAACTGCCAGCACAGTTTGCCGATCACGTAGGGATAGGGGTAGTTTTCGATGGTGTTAACGAAAGACGGAAACGGGATGTATTTCTTGAACCGCGGTTTGCCGTCGTCATCGGTTACCAACTCGCCCGGCAATTGCGGATCCGCTGCTGTATAGACATTGAAGACGCTGCTGTCGGCTTGCAGAAAGTTGCCCAGTTCCGTGCGGCTGTTGAAGATTTCCTTCCAGAGCCGCGGGCTGGGAGTGTTGCGTGAATCGCAGCACGGCGTGCGAAAGGCAACGGGCTGGTTACCCGGTATTGCTGCCAGCATGTCAACACAGCGATCGTAAGTCGATTTGGCGGTCGAAAAATTGCCGCCTTGCAGGCAGGGACAAGGATGATCAACCGTGTGGACTTCGATCGACAAACCTTCACCAATCCACGTTTGCAGTTGCGGATCGTTGGGATCGATACGGCAGGTCATGATGCTGACCGGTGCGCGGCCGTCGATCTTCTTCAGCTGCTCCAGAATCGGCCTCAAGTAGACCTCGTATTTCGCCGTTTCCCTCATGTCGTCGATGGCCAACGTGACGACGGCATCCACACCACTCTCGCCGACCCACTGTGGCGTCGTGAGTTTTGGAAAGTGTGTGCCCGGATAATAGGGTTCGGCGTATTCGTCCAGGTAGCTCAGCGAACTGGATCTTGCCAGCGAACTGGATTGGGCCAACAAACCGGACGGAACCAGCAAACTGGAGCAAAAAAAACACGCCACCAGCAAGTCGACAAATCGAAACATAAAGTCCAAGCCTCGCGGATCAACACCACCACTTCACTTCCACAATATCTTAAACTACTTGAACTGCCTCCCTGGGAGGGCGAAGCTCCCGCTGAGCCGCCGCCGAGGATTTGGGCGCACGCTGACCGTCAGAACCCACCCCCCTCAACACTCTACTATCCAGCGAAGATATGAAACTGGGAATCATCAACAGTGCTTTTCAGCAAGCCGGCCTGGACACGAAAACGGGTTTGGAGCATATCGCTCGGATCGGGTTCGACAGCGTCGACATCTTCACCGAAGCCATGACGATCGAGCAGGCCGAGATCGATTTGATCCGCAGCACCTGCGAGGCCAATGATTTGCCGATCATTTCCACCGTCGTCGTCTCCGCCGGACTTATCGACTTTAATGATCCTGTGCGTGAATTCCATCTCCAACGCACCAAGAAATTTTTGGATCTGGCCGAGACGTTTCAATCGAAGAACCTGTTGCTGGTGATCGGCGAATACATCTGGCAGCGAGAAGTGATCCCGCCGGAGGCCCAATGGGACTGGGGCGTGGAGTGTGTGCGAGAACTTGGCCAATACGCCGGCCAGCGCGACTTGGACATCGCCCTGGAACTGGAACCCTTTCGCTTGAGCCTGCTGAACAGCGTACCGGAGATGGTCCGCTTCATCGATGATGTGGGACTTCCGAACGTCAAAGCCAACATTGATGTCAGTCATCTGGTCTTGTCCGATACTTCGCCAGCTGACTTGGAATCATTCAAGGGTAAAGCGACTCATGTGCACATCAGCGATTGCGACGGTAAAGTGCACGGCGATTTGCCGCCTGGCCGCGGCGTGGTCAAGTTCGCACCGTACTTACAGGCGATCAAGGAACTTGACTTTGAAGGAGCCGTTTCACTGGAGCTGGAATACTCGCCCGATCCGTCCAAGATCGTCGAGTGGGTGGAAGAAGCGTACGAAGCGACCGACAAATTGATGCAGCAAGTGGGACTAAGAGGATAAGTGACTGACGACGACGATTACGGCTTGAGCCCGACGAAGGAGGTGCGTGAGAGTCCAGCTCCGCGGATCGACTATGCGCCCCCCAAACCCAAATCTTACAACCCCAAGATCGGGCTGATCGGTGCCGGTGGGATCAGCGAATTTCACCTCAAGAACTATCGCACTTGTGGCTACGAGGTTGCCGCCATCGCCAGCCGCAGGCGGGCCAATGCGGAAAAACGGCGTGACGAATTCTATCCCACTGCCGAGGTCTACGATCATTACGCGCAAATCCTGCAGCGCGATGACATCGAAGTCGTCGACGTTACCCCTCATCCGGAAGACCGGCTGCCGATCTTGCGAGATTCGATCGAGGCGGGCAAACACGTTTTGAGCCAAAAACCGTTCGTGCTGAACTTGGATGATGGCCAGCGATTGGTTGAGCTGGCACGGCAAAAGGGCGTCAAGTTCGCTGTCAATCAGAACGGCCGTTGGGCGCCGCACTTCAGCTACTTTCGCAATGCCATCGACTCGGGCTTGATCGGCGATGTCACGTCGATCGATTTCTCATTGCAATGGGATCAAACCTGGATCGCGGGTAACGAAGCCTTTGAAAGTATCCATCATCTAATTTTGTTCGACTTCGGCGTTCACTGGTTCGATATGGCTAACTGTTTGATGGGCGGGCAACAAGCAAACTCGGTCTTCGCGATGGCCACTCGCTGTGCTAGTCAATGCTACAAGCCGCCGGCAGTCGCATCGGCTGTGATTGGCTATCCGTCGGCCCAAGTGCGGATCTCGTTTCACGGCCACACCAGGCTGGGAGAAGAAGACGTCACGACAGTTGTGGGCACGCATGGCACGCTACGATCGCGCGGACCGGGGTTGAATGACCAGCCACTCATGCAAGTCTTTTTGGAAGCAGGTCAGTGCACAGTGCCGCTGGAGGGCTGTTGGTTTGAGTCCGGGTTCCAAGGCACGATGGGTGAATTGCTGTGTGCCATCGAAGATGATCGAGAGCCAAGCCACGGTGCGGCGGGGAATCTGAAAAGCTTGGAACTTTGTTTCGCCGCTGTTGCCAGTGCCGACAGCGGCAAAGTGGTTCAAGTTGGCTCGGTCCGCCAGGTAAAGTAATCCAAGACGCTAAACTCTATCTGATCGGCAACGCAAGCATTCATTTCACGTTTGTAGACATGTTTTGGAGCGCCGACCTTCAACCCCTGAACAGCGAATTCGGATAGCGAATTCGGAGACTTCGACGACAATATGATGCGACTGCTCTCATTTTTTTGCCTTTCCTTGGCGGCGACGTTGCCCAGCGGCGGCGAAGATGCCGCACGCCCCTTCAACCCGCCGTTCTTTGCGTTTGAGAACGGCGTGCACTTCGGCAGCACGGAGCAGCGAGTCGAAGTGCTAAAGGAACTGGGTTACGACGGGTTCGGTTCAGCAAACCCGCGGAATTTAGCGGCTCGTTTGCCCGTCTACGACAAAGCGGGCTTAAAGATCTTTAGCCTGTACGTGGGCGGTCGCTTGGATGCCGATGGTCCCAAGTACGATCCGATGATCTCCACGGCCATCAAGCAGTTGCAGGGCCGCGAGACCATGATTGAGCTTTACGTGCAAGGCGGCGCGGGCGGCAACGATACCTCGGCGGTCGCATTTGTACGAGACATCGCGGATCAGGCCAGGCAATCCGGGCTCCGCGTGGTGCTCTACCCACACACGGGTTTCTACATTGACACAATCGCCGACGCCGTGCGAATCGCCAAGCAAGCCGACCGCGATAACATCGGCGTGATGTTTAATCTGTGCCACTTCTTGAACGTGGAGCGGGGCGGCGATTTCAAGCAAGCACTCGCGGGCGCTGAACCGTACCTCTGGCGGGTCAGCGTCTCCGGCGGCAAGGTCGGCGGCAAACCATGGAACGAGTTGATACAACCTCTCGATCAGGGCGACTTTGATCAAGTGGAACTTTTGCGCGAGCTGAAGAAACTTGGATTCCGAGGAGCCGTCGGGTTGCAATGCTACGGTGTCCGCGGCGACGCCAAAGAAAACCTGCAACGCAGCATCGCCGCCTGGCGAAAAAACCTGGCGAGCCTGTAGGCCTACGACTCCGTTCGCAGCACATTTGCGGCTTTGCCGCAAAACAGATCGATAATGTGTCGACTCCTGTCGCAGCTGCCCTGCGAACGGAGTCGCAGGACTACGGCTATCGATGTTGCTTTATTCGCTCTGCAGGTCCTGGCCGACGAAAACTCCGCGGTGTGCCCGCGACTTGGAATCGACTATAAATAACGGATGGCAAAACCTTCCGAGATCATTTGGCACGAGCATGCCGTGGACCGCGAGGCGCGAGAAAAGCGTCTCGGACAGCGCGGCGTGGTCGTTTGGTTCACGGGGCTCAGCGGCTGTGGCAAGAGCACGATTGCCAACGAGTTGGATCGGCAACTCAACGAACTGGGCCGGGCGACGATGCTATTGGATGGGGACAACATTCGTCACGGCTTGTGTGCCCCGCCGGCGCGACTTGCCGAGGAACACGGCGAGGAATTCGCTCAGCGTTTTGGGCTTGGATTTGCTGAAATCGACCGGGAAGAAAACATCCGCCGGATCGGCAGCGTCGCCGCACTGATGGCTTCCGCCGGTTTGATCACCTTGACGGCGTTCGTCAGCCCGTATCGCCGCGACCGCGATCGCGTCCGAAAGATCGTCGAGGGTGCGGGCAAGATGGGCGACTTCATCGAAATCTTTGTGGACACCCCGCTGGCCGTCTGTGAGTCCCGCGACCCGAAAGGGCTTTACAAAAAGGCACGCGCGGGCGAAATCAAGAACTTCACGGGCATCAGCGACCCCTACGAGGCCCCCCAGAATCCGGAGATTCATCTGGCGGGTGGGGACGATCGGACACCCGCCCAGCAAGCTGGCGAAGTCCTCGAGATGCTCGCTGCCCGCGGGATTTGGGGTGTTTAACGGGAAAACCAGCCCAATCGCGTTGTCCCGAAGCAGGTAATTTGCCGTTGCAGGATTGAGGGCAAGCGGTAAACTACTCCGCTAACATTTACAGGCATAAGTTCAGAAAAGATTAGTAAGTACGAATGACGATCTCGAAAGAGCGTAAAGCGGAGGTGATCCAAGAGCACCGGACGGCCGATGACGATACCGGCTCACCGGAGGTTCAGATCGCAATATTAACGGAACGCATTAACGGCTTGACCGAGCACATGCGGACTCATCGCAAGGATTATGCCACGCGGCGTGGTTTGCTGGGTCTGGTCAGCCGGCGACGAAGACTGTTGGACTACGTGCGGGGTGAGGACCCGCAAAGGTATCTCGATATCATCGGTAAACTGGGCATTCGCAAGTAGCCCAACGAGCCGCGAAGGCGCGATGATGGCAAACTGCCGAGTTCGCCCAGGGGCGGCTTGGACTCTTTTCTCTCTTATCGTGTCGGTCGGGGCGGACCGCGGTTTTGCCGCGCGGCAGGAATATCGATCACGATCGCGCGAGCCCGCTATCGGGCACGTATCTTGAGTCGATCATCCTTTCTGACGGCGCGCCGCTTGTATTTGTGACGCCATGGTCGTGTGATCATTGGCCAAAATTCTGTTGTTTTTGAAGGTTGTAAGTAAAGGTATTGAACGTGAGTGTGAACAAGGTTCGAGTTGAAAAGCAAATCGGTCAGCATACGTTGTCGATCGAAACAGGCCAGTTGGCCAAACAGTCTGCCGGTTGTGTGACAGTGCAGTATGGCGAAACGCTAGTGTTGGTAGCAGTCGCATCCAGTGACCCGCGGCCGGGACTGGATTTCTTTCCGTTGACCTGCGATTACCGCGAGCGATTTGCCGCGGCGGGCAAATTCCCCGGCGGATTCTTGAAACGTGAAGGTCGTCCGACCACCAAGGAAACCTTGAGTTCCCGCCTGATGGACCGGCCGGTTCGGCCGCTATTTCCCAACGGCTACAAGGACGAGGTTCAGGTTCAGGCATTCGTGCTGGCCAGCGACATGCAAAACGATGGTGACGTGCTGGCAATGAACGGCGCTGCTGCCGCGCTTCACATCAGCAGTCTGCCGTTCCAGGGCCCGATTGCATCGGTTCGTGTCGGCAAGATCGACGGTAAGTTAATCGCTTTCCCGACGCATGATGAACTTGAGGAAAGCGAATTGGACATGATCGTCAGCGGCTCGCGTGATCAAGTCGCGATGATCGAGGGCTTTGCAAATGAAATGCCCGAAGACGAAATGATGGAAGCGATTCAATTCGCTCACGGCGCCATCCGCGAGATCATCGACTTGCAGGAAGAGCTGTACCAGAAAGTCAATCCTGTCAAGCAAGAATTCACGCCGCCTGAAGACGATGGGCTCTTCCAGCGATTGAACGATGCCTATTATGACCAGTTCAAAACGGCTCAGCAGACTCCGGGCAAACAAGAGCGTACCGAAGCAGTCAAAGCGCTGCGTGAGACTGCACTGGCAGACGTGATCCCGGATCCGGACGCCGAGGGCGCCGTTTGTGCAAAGCGATTTAGCACGGTCTGGCACGACTTGGAAGAAAAAGTGGTTCGCGACTTGATCATCGCTGGGACCCGCCCCGATGGCCGCGACAACACGAGTTTGCGGGCCATCTATTGCGAGACCGATCTGCTGCCCCGCGTTCACGGTTCGTCTCTGTTTCAACGCGGTGAAACACAAGCTCTGGTCACCGTCACGCTGGGTACCGCCCGCGACGAACAACGTGTCGACGGTTTGCAGGACGAGTACAGTAAGAAGTTCATGCTGGATTACAACTTTCCGTCCTTCTCGGTGGGCGAGTGCCGGCCAATTCGAGGCCCGGGTCGTCGCGAGATCGGTCACGGATGTTTAGCCGAACGAAGTGTCGCGCCTGTGCTGCCGGGTGCGGAAGAATTTCCCTACACGATCCGCGTGATCAGTGACATCTTGGAGTCCAATGGCAGCAGTTCGATGGCTTCGGTCTGCGGCGCCACGCTCGCACTGATGGCATCCGGCGTGCCGATCAGCAACCCAGTCGCTGGAATTTCAATCGGCCTGATTCGCAAATCCGAAGACGATTGGATTCTGCTGACCGACATTCTCGGTACCGAAGATCACTTCGGTGACATGGACTTCAAGATCTCCGGAACCCAGAACGGCATCACCGGCATCCAACTGGACTTGAAAGTGACCGGGATTAGCGAAGATATCATTCGTGCCACGCTGAAGCAGTCACGTGAAGCCCGTATCGAGATCTTACGCAAGATGTTGACCACGATCCCGCGGCCGCGCCGCGAGATCGCGTCATCGGCACCGCGTTTGCTTCGCACTAAGATTGCGCCCGACAAGATCGGCATGTTGATCGGACCGGGTGGCAAAAACATCCGTGCGATTCAAGAAACAACAAACACGGTGATCGAGGTCGACGATGACGGCACGGTCCTGGTCGCTAGTACCGATAAGGAGTCCGCTGCCGAAGCGATGCGACAGGTCGAGGCCTGCACGGCAACCGTCCAGATTGGCAAGATCTACGATGGGACGGTCAGCAGCATTAAAGACTTCGGCGCGTTCGTGGAGATCTTGCCCGGCCGTGACGGCTTGGTACACATCAGCGAATTGAGCAGCGGTTACATCAGCAGCATCGACAAGGTCGTCAATGTCGGCGACGCCATGAAAGTCTTGGTGATCGACGTGGATGAACACGACCGGGTCAAACTCAGCCGCCGCCGCGCCCTGGAAGAACTGGGCGAGGAAGACGAGCTTGCCGCTGCCATCGAAGCCGACGGCGGCGGCGATGATCGCGGTGACCGAGGTGACCGGGGTGAGGGCGATCGACCACGGCGGCGACGCGGCGGCCGGGGCCGAGGTGGCAACGGTGGCGGTGGCGGAGGTGGCGGACGCCGAGAAGGAAGCGGCGCCGGTCGTTACCGCGACTAAAGTCGCAGGCACACGTGTGCTGTCCAATTCCACCCAACTCAAAACCCGCAACCAGATTGCGGGTTTTATTTTGACTTGTCGCCGACAAAATCGATCGTCAATTCGATCGATCGCTTGTCTCTCATCAGCATGCTGTGAATCACCGGTATGATGTGGAACGCTTCGCTACCCTCCAACTTCGCCTCTTCGACACTGACCAGGTAGTCCCCGCTGCGATCGACC